>NZ_JBXWPT010000019.1:0-60825 GCF_059612005.1 Ruegeria sp. CDSA141 | reverse complement strand
GTCTTGCCGTGGTCAACGTGGCCAATCGTGCCGATGTTGACGTGCGGCTTATTACGCTCAAACTTTTCCTTTGCCATGATGGCCTCCTTTTTCGGTAATGAAGAGAGCCCGTGAACCGAGCTCCCTCAAATCTTCGCTTATGCGTATTTCGCCTGGATCTCGTCCGAGATGTTCTGCGGAACCGGATCGTAGTGATCGAACTGCATGGTGAACTGGGCACGGCCCGACGACATCGAACGCAGAGTGTTGATGTAGCCGAACATGTTCGCCAGCGGAACGAACGCGTCGATCGCGATGGCGTTGCCACGGTTTTCCTGACCGGAAACCTGACCCCGACGTGATGTCAGGTCGCCGATGATGCCGCCGGTGTATTCTTCCGGGGTGATCACTTCGACCTTCATGATCGGCTCAAGCAGTTTCGCACCGGCTTTGCGCATGCCTTCACGCATACCCATACGAGCCGCGATTTCAAACGCCAGAACCGAGGAGTCCACGTCGTGGTATTTACCTTCGATCAGGGCAACCTTGAAGTCGATCACGGGGAAGCCAGCCAGCGGGCCGCTATCCATGACGGATCTGATGCCTTTTTCGACACCCGGGATATATTCCTTGGGCACCGAACCACCAACAACGCGGGATTCGAACGAATAGCCTTCGCCCGGTTCTGTCGGTGAGATGATCATCTTCACCTCAGCGAACTGACCCGAACCACCCGACTGTTTCTTGTGGGTGTAAACTATCTCGGCTTCGTGACCGATGGTTTCGCGATAGGCCACCTGCGGTGCACCAATGTTCGCTTCAACCTTGAATTCACGCTTGAGACGGTCAATCAGGATGTCCAGATGAAGCTCGCCCATGCCCTTCATGATGGTCTGACCAGATTCCAGGTCAGTTTCCACGCGGAAGGACGGGTCTTCTGCGGCCAAACGGCCCAGACCCTGGCTCATTTTTTCCTGGTCAGCCTTGGTTTTCGGCTCAACCGCGATCTCGATCACCGGATCGGGGAAGGTCATCGTTTCCAGAACCACCGGATCGCCGGTCGCACACAGAGTGTCGCCCGTGGTGGTGTCTTTCAGACCTGCCAGTGCGATAATGTCACCTGCGAATGCTTCCGTGATTTCCTCACGATCATTCGAGTGCATCATCATCATCCGGCCGATACGCTCTTTCTTACCCTTGGTCGAGTTCAGAAGCGTGTCGCCCTTGGCCAGAGTACCCGAGTAGATGCGGGTAAAGGTCAGCGAGCCAACAAAGGGGTCGTTCATGATTTTGAACGCCAGGCCCGAGAACGCCATGTCATCATCCGCACGGCGGGCAATGTTACGAGTTTCTTCTTCGTCACCGGGTTTGAAGCCCATGTAATCGACAACGTCCAGCGGGCTGGGCAGATAGTCGATCACAGCATTCAGCAGCGGCTGAACGCCTTTGTTCTTGAACGCCGAACCACCCAGCACCGGAACAAACGCGATTTCCAAAGTACCTTTGCGCAGCAGGGCGCGCAGGGTCGGAACGTCGGGCTCATTGCCGTCCAGGTATTCCATCATCGCGTCGTCGTCCATTTCGACGGCCGCTTCGACCATTTTACCGCGCCATTCGTCAGCCATGTCTTTCAGGCTGTCACGGATCGGTGCTTTGACCCAGCTTGCGCCCAGGTCTTCGCCCTGCCACAGCCATTCTTCCATGGTGACCAGGTCGATCAGGCCTTCCAGCTCGGTTTCTGCGCCGATTGGAATGCCAACTGGAACAGCACGTGCGCCGGTACGATCTTCGATCATTGCAACACAGTTGAAGAAGTCCGCGCCGATCTTGTCCATCTTGTTGACGAACACCATACGCGGAACCTTGTAGCGGTCAGCCTGACGCCACACGGTTTCGGTCTGGGGCTCAACACCAGCGTTTGCGTCCAGAACGCAGACGGCACCGTCGAGTACCGCCAGCGAGCGTTCAACTTCAATGGTGAAGTCAACGTGGCCGGGGGTGTCGATGATGTTCAGGCGGTGCTTGGGCGAGTCAGCAGTTTCACCATCTTCGGTGCGTTCCCAAAATGTGGTGGTCGCAGCCGAAGTGATGGTGATGCCACGTTCCTGCTCCTGCTCCATCCAGTCCATGGTGGCTGCACCATCGTGCACCTCACCGATGTTGTGGGATTTGCCGGTGTAATACAGGATGCGTTCCGAACAGGTGGTCTTACCTGCATCGATGTGCGCCATGATACCGAAGTTACGGTAATGGTTGAGTGTATATTCGCGTGCCATTTTGATAAGCCTCTGGAATTACCAACGGTAATGGCTGAAGGCTTTGTTCGCCTCGGCCATCTTGTGGGTGTCTTCGCGCTTTTTCACGGCAGTACCGCGGGACTGTACGGCGTCCAGCAGTTCGCCCGCAAGGCGCTCTTCCATGGTGTTTTCGTTGCGGCCGCGCGCAGCAGTGATCAGCCAACGGATGGCCAGTGCTTCGCGGCGCTCGGGGCGCACTTCGACCGGAACCTGATAGGTTGCACCACCAACCCGGCGCGAGCGAACCTCTACCGACGGTTTGATGTTGTCGAGTGCTTCGTGGAACACTTCGACAGGAGCGCGTTTGATCTTGCCTTCAACGCGATCAAATGCGTTGTAAACGATGCGCTCTGCGACCGACTTCTTGCCGTCGATCATCAGGTTGTTCATGAATTTGGTCAGTACCTTGTCGCCAAATTTGGCGTCAGGCAGGACTTCGCGTTTTTCGGCGGCGTGACGACGTGACATATCAGCCTCTCCTTCTTACTTGGGACGCTTCGCGCCGTATTTCGAACGACGTTGCTTACGGTCTTTGACGCCCTGGGTATCCAGAACACCACGCAGGATGTGGTAACGGACACCGGGAAGGTCTTTTACACGGCCGCCACGGATCAGAACAACAGAGTGTTCCTGCAGGTTGTGGCTTTCACCGGGGATGTACGAGATGACCTCGAACCCATTGGTCAGGCGCACTTTGGCAACCTTACGCATAGCCGAGTTCGGCTTTTTCGGTGTGGTCGTATACACACGAGTACAGACGCCGCGTTTCTGCGGGCACTGCTCCAGGTGCATGGACTTCGAGCGTTTTACTTTGGGCTGACGCGGTTTGCGGATCAGCTGTTGAATAGTTGGCATTCCGGTTCTTTCCCCGTTTTGCAACACACATGACATGCACGCGCGTCGCGTGCGGCTAAATTCGCTGCACTTATGCGTCCACAAGCGCAAAACCCACGAGCGTTCCCATTCCGAGGTGAACGTCGCGGTTGTTTCTCAGAGGGCGCGAACTGCAAAATTGTCCGGGCCTTGACCAGTTCATTACTGGAATCGGCTACGGGGCGGCCCCCGGCACCGAGATGACGCGCGTATACGGGGAGTCGTCCCGAGTGTCAACAGCTGTACACCAACGCCCCCGCGCTCGCGTTGTGTCGGGTGTATCGGATTGCCTTATAACGCGCCACCGTCCCTGTTGCGGCTGAACCGTAGCACGGGCATAGTCGTGTGGAATACCTGCTGATGGATTACAGATGCAAGTGATTGGCCTTTGCCGATTTTCCTATCCCGCAACGGGCGGCTTTCGGTTGAATCGGGATACAATCGAAGAGCAGCGGCAGTTTCTGTTTGCCCCTGACCGACTGGAAGAGCGCTTTCACCTGTTTGAGACCATCACTCTGCCCAGCTTTCGCACCCAGACAGATGAGGCGTTTGAGCTGTTGGTGTTAACGGGGACTTGCCTCCCTCAGATCTATGCGGACCGGCTGCGCGATCTGACCGCCGGGATCAAACAGATCCGTGTCATTGAAAAGGAACCTGGAGATCATAAGCAGATTATGCGTGAGGTACTGAACACCGCGCGAGCGAATCCGCATCAGCCTTGCGTGCAGTTTCGACATGACGACGATGACGCCGTTTCCGTTGATTTCATAGAATGCCTCCGCGCCGCTGTTCATGAGAATGCGGGACTGATGCAGCAGAGCGAGTCTGTCGGCATAGATTTCAATCAAGGTTTCATCGCCCGGCGCGAGGCTCGAGGGTTTCAGGCCGGTCGGGTCTATCGGTCGTTGCTGGGTGTTGGCCTGGGTATGTATGTTCAGGCCAGCAGCAGTCGGACAATCTTTGACCGGTTGCACAACAGGCTGGCCCGGTTCATGCCTGTGGTCAGCTATCCGGACACGCCCATGTGGGTAAGGATGCTTCACGCGTACAACGACTCGGACCACGCGCGCAAAGATACCAGTGAGTTATCATCTTTCACGCCACAGCAGGCAGAAGACCTGCGGGCACGGTTCTTGATCGACCCGGACGCGTTCGACGTCAAATATGCAGCGCGCTGAGAAAATGCAGGTTATCGGTCTTTGCAGGTTTTCCTATCCCGCAATTGGCGGTTTTCAGACAACGCACGAGAGTGTCGAAGACAGACGGCGATTTCTGTACCAGCACGACAGGTTGGAAGAGCGGTTTCGCCTGTTTGAGACGGTCGCACTGCCCGGTTTCAAAAAACAGTCTGACGACGATTTCCAGTTGATAATCGTGGTCGGCGATTGCTTGCCCAAATTGGCATATGACCGCCTCAACGATCTGACCGGGGGTTTTAAGCAGGTGCGCATAGTCGCGAAACCTCCGGGGCGACACAGGAAAGTCATGCAGGACGTCCTGAATTCGGCGCGGAACAATCCCGATCAACCCTGCCTTCAGTTTCGACACGACGACGATGATGCAGTGGCCGTGGATTTTGTCGAACGGCTCCGAGGTTGTGTCAGGGACTGCGTCGGCTTGTTTGAAAAGCGCGCTATGGTCGCTGTTGATTTCAATTCCGGTTATCTGGCCCGTGCCACTGCTGATGGTATACAAGCCGCTCGCGTACACCGCCCGTTGATAACAGCCGGTCTTGGAATGTACGTGCGGGGTGGGCAGCAGAAATCGATCATGAATTTTGCCCATAACAGGATCAACCGAGCGATGCCCGTTGTGACGCGACCGGATACTCCGATGTGGGTACGGGGATTGAACCGGTTCAATGACTCACCACGAACCAGAAAGATCGATGTCGGGCTTACACCTCTTACCCGGCAGCAGGAGCTCGAGTTTCAAACCCGTTTCGCCATTGATCAGGACATGGTCAGACGGAGTCACGCCAAGCCCTGACGCGCACGTGCCCGGAACAACGTAAATAACCCGGCACCCACGATCAGGGCGGCACCCAGCATCGTCAGATTGTCGGGCCATTCGTCAAACACGACCCAACCCAACCCGAGCGCCCAGATCAGGCTGGAATATCTGAACGGCGCAATAAATCCGACATCCCCCTGACGCATGACCATGACGCTGAACAAATAGCCAAGCAAAACAAACACGGCCGCCGCCGCGACCAGGGAACCCGCTGTTGCCGAAACCGGAACCCATCCTTCGAAAACCGAGGCTATTGCTGCGGCCCCTGCAATGGAAACCGAAGTGGCCAACGTAACCAGCATCGATGGCACGTCGGCTGACATACGTCGCGTGACAAGGTCCCGAACTGTAATCGAAGCCACTGCAACCAGCGCATAGATGGAATACACACTGAATCCCTCTGGCCCGGGTCTTACGATCAGAAGCATTCCGACGAAACCCACGGCGATAGCCAGTGAGCGTCGCCAACCAACCTGTTCGGAAAAAACCAAAGCCGCACCCAAAGTTACCGTAAGAGGCAATGCCTGAAGAATGGCCGTAACATTGGCAAGGGGCATGTTCTTCAGCGACGTCAGGAAAAAGAAAGTCGCGGCCAGCTCTGCAAGGCAGCGCAGTGCAACCAGCCACTTGTCATGGCGCGAAAAATTCAGATGCAACGTGCCCAAAGACCGGGCAAGTACATAGATCAGAAAAACTGCCAAGAACCCGCGCAGGGCCACCAACTGAAACAAAGGCAGATCCTGCAAGGTAACCTTCACCAGCGTGTCGTTCAGGGTAAATGCAGCCATGCTGCCCATCATCAGCAAGGCGCCTTTTGTGTTTGGAGTCATGCTGTTTCAAGCTCCGGGGCTATTGATCGCCCCGCATTGGCCAAGGACTTGAGCCGGATGTCAATATCGCACCATGCGACAGCGTGATCATCAACCGAATGGGAGGATGGTCCCAAACAGGTTCAGGCTGGAAGGCTCTGTCGTGTCTTTGACAAAATCCACCCAGTCCTCTCCGTATGCACGTTCGAAAAACACCGGGTATTGCCACACAAGGTTGTGAAAAGTAAATGTCGTCACCAACGCGCCAACCGTGAGCGCCCCGGCAAACTCTCGTAGTTTACCTTTCAGAAAAAGCATCACCATAATACAGGCCCCGCCTGCGAGGCCGAGGCTGACGAAGTCCTGCGTACCAACCTGACCGGGAACCGGAATACCAACCGATTGATATTGAATGAAGCGAGACAGGAAGACCGCAAGAATACCCAGCAAAAAAGCCCCCAGAAACGCAGCGGGATAACTCAGGCGCTGCCAGACACTTTCGGTACCAGGCGAAGGTGACTTGCTTGTGTTTTCTTCCGAGCGCTGTTTGATCCGCGCCACCCGGTCCTCGAAGGAATTGTTTTTGATGTCCATGGGTCAGCTCAAAACTATCTGAAAACACATTACAGCGCTAATTCACTGATTGCAGAACCACAAGCATGGCGCAATTGGGTCAATAGACGTGTTCTGACACTTCGGTTCACATTTCCGTACTTTGGTGCGGCCAGAAAAAAAGGCCCCGCGATTTCGCGGGGCCTTTTTAGTTCTGAATGGCGCTGCTTACTCGCGGCTTTCCGGTGTTTCGACCAGAACGTCCAGTTCATCCCCGACCATATCATCATCCATGATCGGAGCGGCCAGGGCAGCGGCGGCCTCGGCCTCTTCCCGTCGTGCTTCGATGACTACGTTGTCACGCGACTGCGCGATGTGACGAACGGCCTGAGTTGCACCACCAGTACCGGCAGGGATCAGACGGCCGACGATGACGTTCTCTTTCAGGCCAACCAGCTTGTCTTTCTTGCCCTGCACCGACGCTTCGGTCAGCACGCGGGTGGTTTCCTGGAACGACGCCGCCGAGATGAACGAACGTGTCTGCAGCGAGGCTTTGGTGATCCCCAAGAGGATCGGTTCGCCCTGAGCCGGACGGCCACCACGCGAGAGTGTCTTCTCGTTGGCCGCATCAAACTCCTGCTTGTCGACATGCTCGCCTTTCAGCAGGGTGGTGTCGCCTGAATCCAGAATCTCCCACTTCTGCAGCATCTGACGCACGATGACTTCGATGTGCTTGTCGTTGATCTTCACGCCCTGCAGACGATACACGTCCTGCACCTCGTCGATCATGTAATCCGCCAGCGCTTCGACACCCATGATAGACAGGATGTCATGCGGAGCCGGGTTGCCGTCCATCAGGTATTCACCCTTCTGGATGAAATCGCCCTCCGCGACCGGGATATGTTTACCCTTGGGTACCATATACTCGATCGTTTCCATCGACTCGTCTGCCGGCTCGATACTGATGCGGCGCTTGTTCTTGTAGTCACGGCCAAAGCGCACGTAACCATCCGCCTCGGCGATGATCGCGTGATCTTTCGGGCGACGGGCTTCGAACAGTTCAGCCACACGCGGCAGACCACCGGTGATGTCCTTGGTCTTGGCACCTTCACGCGGGATACGCGCAACAACGTCACCTGCTTCGATCTGCTGACCATCTTCGATCGACAGGATCGCGTCCACCGACATCGGATAGTGAACCGGGTTGCCCGCATCGTTGCGGACCGGCTCGCCATCTTCGCCAACCAGAATGATCTCAGGCTTCAGCTCGCTGCCTTTCGGGGCCGCGCGCCAGTCGATCACGATCTTCTGGGTCATACCGGTTGCTTCATCGGTCTCGTCGCGGACAGCAAGGCCCGAAACCAGATCGACATATTTCGCGGTACCCGCTTTCTCGGCGATGATCGGCAGGGTGTAGGGATCCCATTCGAACAGCTTGTCACCACGGGCTACCTTGGTGCCATCCTTCACGAACAGCTTCGAGCCGTAGGTCAGCTTGTGGCTGGCACGCTCTTCGCCATGTTCGTCTTTGATCACCAGCTTCATGTTCCGGCCCATGACCAGGCTTTCGCCTGCGGCATTGGCCAGGACCTGCGGGTTCTCGAACGAAACGACACCGTCTTGGCTGGCTTCCTGGAACGACTGCTGGCCACCTTGCGCAACACCACCAATGTGGAAGGTCCGCATCGTCAGCTGCGTACCGGGTTCACCGATGGACTGGGCTGCGATGATGCCGACAGCCTCACCTGTGTTCACCATGGTACCGCGTGCAAGGTCGCGACCGTAGCATGTCGCACAGACGCCTTCCTCGGACTCACAGGTCAGAGGCGACCGGATACGCATCGAAGCAACACCGGCCTCGTCGATCATGTCGGCCATACGTTCGTCGATCAACTGACCTGCAGCGACCAGAACCTCATCCGTACCCGGACGCAGAACGTCGTCGGCAGAGACACGGCCCAGAACACGTTCGGCAAGCGAGGCGACAACCTCACCGTCATTCACCGCAGCTTCGGCAGTGATTGCACGCTCGGTGCCGCAGTCGATCTCACGAACGATGCAGTCCTGAGCGACATCCACCAGACGACGGGTCAGGTAACCCGAGTTCGCCGTCTTCAGAGCGGTATCCGACAGACCCTTACGGGCACCGTGAGTCGAGTTGAAGTACTCGAGAACGGTCAGACCTTCTTTAAAGTTCGAGATGATCGGCGTCTCGATGATGTCGCCGTTCGGCTTGGCCATCAGGCCGCGCATACCGCCCAGCTGTTTCATCTGAGTAACCGAGCCACGCGCACCGGAGTGAGCCATCATGTAGACCGAGTTCGGCTCCATGTCCGACCCGTCTTCGGCCTTGGCAACGTCCGAGATCGTGCTCATCATTGCCTCAGTCACACGGTCGTTACACTTCGACCAGGCATCGACCACTTTGTTGTACTTTTCGCCCTGAGTGATCAGACCATCCATGTACTGCTGTTCAAAGTCTTTCACCTGACTGCGCGTTTCGTCGACAATGCTCCACTTGCCGTTCGGGATGACCATGTCGTCCTTACCAAACGAAATGCCCGCCTTGAACGCTTCTTTGAAGCCCATCGACATGATCTGGTCACAGAAGATGACCGACTCTTTCTGACCGCAATAGCGGTAGACGGTGTCGATCACCTGCTGCACTTCTTTTTTCCGCAGCAGACGGTTGACCAGCTCGAAAGGTGCCTTGTTGTTCATCGGCAGCAGAGCACCCAGACGCAGACGGCCCGGAGTGGTTTCATAACGCTTCTGAATTTCGATGCCTTCGTCGTCGATCTGCTTGATCCGAGCGGTGATTTTCGAGTGCAAGTGCACCTCACCCGCGTCCAGCGCGTGCTGGACTTCGTCGATCGAGCCAAAGACCTTGCCTTCGCCCGGCATGCCTTCGCGTTCCAGGGTCACATAGTACAGACCCAGGATCATATCCTGTGACGGAACGATGATCGGCGCACCGTTTGCGGGCGACAGAACGTTGTTCGTCGACATCATCAGAACACGCGCTTCCAGCTGCGCCTCAAGGCTCAGCGGGACGTGAACGGCCATCTGGTCACCGTCGAAGTCGGCGTTAAAGGCCGAACAGACCAGCGGGTGCAGCTGGATCGCCTTGCCTTCGATCAGAACCGGCTCGAACGCCTGAATGCCAAGACGGTGCAGCGTCGGCGCACGGTTCAGCATGACAGGGTGTTCGCGGATCACCTCATCGAGGATATCCCATACTTCGGGACGCTCTTTCTCGACCAGTTTCTTCGCCTGTTTGACGGTCGAAGACAGACCTTTGGCTTCAAGACGCGAGTAGATGAACGGCTTGAACAGCTCGAGCGCCATCTTCTTGGGCAGACCACACTGGTGCAGCTTGAGTTCCGGGCCGGTCACAATGACCGAACGGCCCGAGAAGTCGACGCGTTTCCCCAGAAGGTTCTGACGGAAGCGGCCCTGCTTGCCTTTCAGCATGTCCGACAGCGATTTCAGCGGGCGCTTGTTGGCGCCGGTGATCACGCGGCCACGACGGCCGTTGTCGAACAGAGCGTCAACGGATTCCTGCAGCATCCGCTTTTCGTTGCGGACGATGATATCAGGCGCGCGCAGTTCGATCAGACGCTTCAGACGGTTGTTCCGGTTGATGACGCGGCGATACAGATCGTTCAGATCCGAAGTCGCGAACCGGCCACCGTCCAGCGGAACCAGCGGACGCAGTTCCGGCGGAATGACCGGGATTACGGTCATCACCATCCACTCGGGCCGGTTGCCCGACTCGAGGAAGCTTTCGACAACCTTCAGACGCTTGATGATCTTCTTGGGCTTCAGTTCGCCGGTTGCTTCGGCCAAATCAGCGCGCAGCTGCTCGGCTTCGGCTTCCAGATCGATCTGGGCCAGCATCTCACGGATGGCTTCGGCACCAATGTTCGCGGTGAACGCGTCCATGCCATAGGCATCCTGAGCGTCCATGAACTCTTCTTCGGTCAGCATCTGGCCGTAAGACAAGTCGGTCAGACCGGGCTCGATAACGACGTAGTTTTCAAAGTACAGAACGCGTTCCAGATCGCGCAGCGTCATGTCCAGCATCAGACCGATGCGGGACGGCAGCGACTTCAGGAACCAGATATGTGCTACGGGTGCTGCCAGTTCGATATGGCCCATACGCTCGCGGCGGACTTTCTGCAGGGTGACTTCCACACCGCATTTCTCGCAGACAACGCCGCGATACTTCATCCGCTTATATTTGCCGCACAAACATTCATAATCTTTGATTGGGCCAAAGATACGCGCGCAGAACAGACCGTCACGTTCAGGCTTGAACGTCCGGTAGTTGATGGTTTCGGGTTTCTTGATCTCGCCATAGGACCAAGACAGGATCCGCTCGGGCGACGCCAACGAGACCTTGATCTCGTCAAAGACCTTCGGGGGCGTCAGCGGGTTAAACGGGTTGTTGGTGATTTCCTGGTTCATTTTGCGTCCTTACAAATTGGGATGGGATGAGTGTGGGGCGTTGCCGCCCCTACTCTTCCTCCGCATCCAGGAGTTCCATATTCAGGCCGAGGCCACGGACTTCTTTCACCAGAACGTTGAACGATTCCGGTACGCCCGCTTCAAAGTTATCCTCGCCCTTGACGATCGACTCATAGACCTTGGTCCGGCCGGCGACGTCATCCGATTTCACGGTGAGCATCTCCTGCAGGGTGTAGGCGGCGCCGTAGGCTTCCAGAGCCCAGACTTCCATCTCACCAAAGCGCTGACCACCGAACTGCGCCTTACCACCCAGCGGCTGCTGGGTAACCAGGCTGTACGGCCCGGTCGAACGCGCGTGGATTTTGTCGTCCACAAGGTGGTGCAGTTTCAGCAGGTACTTGATACCCACGGTCACCGGACGTGCGAATTGCTCACCGGTACGACCGTCGAACAGGATCGACTGACCGCTCTGCGAGAAGCCGGCACGCACCAGCGCGTCATTGACGTCAGCCTCTTTGGCACCGTCAAAGACCGGGGTTGCGATCGGAACACCACGGGTTACATTGCCCGCTGCTTCGACAAGCGTTTCCTCGTCCATGCCGGTGATGCCTTCTTCGTAGACATCTTCGCCATAGGCCACCTTCATCGCTTCGCGCACCGGGGTCAGGTCGCCGGAACGGCGGTATTCACCCAGAGCTTCGTCGATGTTCAGACCCAGACCGCGCGCGGCCCAACCCATATGGGTTTCAAGGATCTGACCAACATTCATACGCGAAGGCACGCCCAGCGGGTTCAGACAGAAGTCAACCGGAGTACCATCGGCCAGGAACGGCATGTCTTCCATCGGGACAACCTTGGAAATCACACCTTTGTTCCCGTGACGACCGGCCATCTTGTCGCCCGGCTGCAGCTTACGCTTCACGGCGATGAAGACTTTGACCATCTTCATCACACCCGGCGGCAGATCGTCACCACGACGGACTTTCTCAACCTTGTCTTCGAAACGGGCATCCAGAGCGCGCTTGAGCACTTCGTATTGCTCATTCAGAGCCTCTACGATCTGGGCGTCCTTCTCGTCTTCCAGTGCCAGCTGCCACCACTGACCACGGGTCAGCATGTCCAGCAGTTCCTCGGTGATCACCGATCCTGCCTTGACGCCTTTCGGGCCTTTGACAGCGGTCTTACCCAGGATCAGACCTTGCAGACGCGCATAGATGTTGCGGTCAAGGATCGCCAGCTCGTCATCCCGGTCACGGGCCAGACGTTCGACTTCCTCACGCTCGATCTGCAGCGCACGCTCGTCTTTCTCGACGCCGTGACGGTTGAAGACACGGACTTCCACGACAGTCCCGTAATCGCCCGGCTTCACGCGCAGCGAAGTATCGCGCACATCTGATGCTTTTTCACCAAAGATGGCGCGCAGCAACTTTTCTTCCGGGGTCATCGGGCTTTCGCCCTTCGGAGTGATCTTGCCGACCAGAATATCGCCCGGCTCAACATCCGCACCGATGTAAACGATGCCGGCCTCGTCGAGGTTGCGCAGCGCTTCTTCACCGACGTTCGGGATGTCGCGGGTGATCTCTTCCGGACCCAGCTTGGTGTCACGGGCGGCGACTTCGAATTCCTCGATATGGACCGAGGTAAAGACGTCATCACGCGCGATACGTTCCGAAATCAGGATCGAGTCTTCGTAGTTGTACCCGTTCCACGGCATGAACGCGACAATCACGTTCTTACCCAGAGCCAGTTCACCCATGTCGGTTGACGGACCGTCGGCGATCACCTCGCCTTTCTGGACGGTGTCGCCCACTTTCACCAGCGGGCGCTGGTTGATGCAGGTGTTCTGGTTCGAACGCTGGAATTTCCGCAGGCGATAGATGTCCACACCAGCGTCGCCAAGTTCCAGATCTTCGGTAGCGCGGATAACGATACGCTGGGCATCGACCTGGTCGATGATACCGGCGCGTTTCGCCTGGATCGCAGCGCCCGAGTCGATCGCAACCTTTTCCTCGATACCGGTGCCGACCAGCGGCGCCTCAGCCCGCAGCAGCGGAACCGCCTGACGTTGCATGTTCGAGCCCATCAGAGCGCGGTTGGCGTCGTCATTCTCAAGGAACGGGATCAGCGATGCAGCGACCGAAACCAGCTGTTTCGGCGACACGTCGATCAGGTCCACATTCTCGCGCGGGGCGAGGGTGTAGTCACCGGCCTGACGGGTCGACACCAGATCATTGATGAACTTGCCGTTTTCATCCAGCGTCGCGTTCGCCTGCGCCACGGTGTGACGCATTTCCTCGGTCGCGGACATGTAGTGGACCTCATCAGTCACCTCTGCGTCTTTGACGACACGGTACGGTGTTTCGATGAAGCCATATTTGTTCACACGGGCGAAGGTGGCCAGCGAGTTGATCAGACCGATATTCGGGCCTTCCGGTGTTTCAATCGGGCACATCCGGCCATAGTGGGTCGGGTGAACGTCGCGCACCTCAAAGCCGGCGCGCTCACGTGTCAGACCACCGGGGCCAAGCGCCGAGAGACGGCGTTTGTGGGTGACTTCCGACAACGGGTTGGTCTGGTCCATGAACTGCGACAGCTGCGAGCTGCCGAAGAATTCGCGGACGGCGGCAGCGGCTGGTTTCGCGTTGATCAGGTCCTGCGGCATGACGGTGTCGATCTCGACCGACGACATACGCTCTTTGATCGCGCGCTCCATGCGCAGCAGGCCAACACGGTACTGGTTTTCCATCAGTTCGCCGACTGAACGCACACGGCGGTTGCCAAGGTGGTCGATATCGTCGATGTCACCTTTGCCGTCACGCAGTTCCACCAGCGCCTTGATACAGGCAACGATGTCTTCGCGGCGCAGGGTACGCAGGGTATCCGGCGCATCAAGTGCCAGACGCATGTTCATCTTCACGCGGCCAACAGCCGACAGATCATAGCGCTCGCTGTCGAAGAACAGCGTGTCGAACAGGGCCGACGCTGCCTCGACGGTGGGCGGCTCGCCTGGGCGCATGACGCGGTAGATGTCCATCAGCGCGCTTTCACGGTTCACGTTCTTGTCCTGAGCCATGGTGTTGCGCATGTAAGGGCCGACATTGACGTTGTCGATGTCCAGAACCGGGATGTCGGTGATGCCTGCGTCGATCAGCTCTTTCACAGTGCCGCCGATCAGGTCACCGTCTTTGTCATATTCCAGCGTCAGTTCATCACCGGCCTCGACATAGATCGCGCCGTTTTCTTCGTTGATGATGTCCTTGGCGACAAATTTGCCGACGATGTGATCAAACGGAACCAGAAGATCGGTAACGGTGCCTTCGTCGATCAGTTTCTTGACCGCGCGAGGCGTGACTTTCTTGCCCGCTTCAGCAATCACTTCACCGGACTTGGCGTCGATCAGATCATAGGTCGGACGGGTGCCGCGCACGCGCTCGGGGAAGAACGGTGTGA
The DNA here is from genome assembly GCF_059612005.1 of Ruegeria sp. CDSA141. NCBI lineage: Bacteria > Pseudomonadati > Pseudomonadota > Alphaproteobacteria > Rhodobacterales > Roseobacteraceae > Ruegeria > Ruegeria sp. CDSA141. The sequence goes on along the minus strand of NZ_JBXWPT010000019.1, from coordinate 46,382 downwards.
CCCAGCCCTTCTTCTTGTCCAGCTTGTAGGACACGGTGTTGTAATACGCGTCCATGATCGCTTCCTGATCCAGACCCAGCGCATAAAGCAGGGTTGTCACAGGCAGTTTGCGGCGGCGGTCGATCCGGGCGAACACGATGTCCTTGGCGTCGAACTCAAAGTCCAGCCAACTGCCGCGATACGGGATGATGCGGCAGGCAAACAGCAGCTTGCCCGAGGAATGAGTCTTGCCCTTGTCGTGGTCAAAGAACACACCGGGCGAACGGTGCATCTGGGATACGATCACACGCTCGGTCCCGTTCACGACAAATGTGCCGTTCGGCGTCATCAAAGGCATATCGCCCATGAAGACATCCTGTTCCTTGATGTCTTTCACCGATTTAGCACCGGTGTCCTCATCGACATCGAACACGATCAGGCGCAGGGTAACCTTCAGCGGCGCGCTGTAGGTCATGTCGCGCTGCATGCATTCTTCGACATCGTATTTGGGTTTTTCCAGATCGTATTTCACGAACTCCAGAACGGAGGTTTCGTTAAAATCCTTGATCGGGAAAACCGATTGGAACACGCCTTTGATGCCTTCGCCGTCTGCGGGCTGCTCTGCATCGCCGGAGCGCAGGAAAAGATCATAAGAAGATTTCTGCACCTCAATGAGGTTCGGCATTTCCAGCACTTCGCGGATTTTGCCATAGTATTTCCGAAGACGTTTCTGGCCAAGGAACGATTGAGCCATGTCAGATGTCACCTTTCGATGTTCTCAGCGGGCAAAGACACCGTCGGGCCCCGGCGCCTTGCACATTAGAGAGGACACGTCCGGATCAATTCGTGGCCACCGTCCCGAATGGCAGCCTCCCGATCCGCGAACCGCGTCTTAGAAAACACCCCAAGTTCTGAGGCCCTTTCTGAGACAGGTTCGGCTGGACCCGGATTTCCCCGGATCCAGCCAAATCTTGCGGCGCATCAGTGATGCACCTGTCGAATGGCTTAGGCCAGCTCGACTTCGGCGCCAGCTGCTTCCAGCTTGCCTTTGACTTCTTCGGCTTCGTCTTTCGACACGCCTTCTTTGATCTTGCCGCCAGCTTCGACCAGCTCTTTGGCTTCTTTCAGGCCAAGACCGGTGATGCCGCGAACTTCTTTGATCACGTTGATTTTCGAAGCGCCGGCATTCTTCAGAACGACGTCGAATTCGGTTTTTTCTTCCTCAGCTGCGCCACCGGCGTCGCCACCAGCTGCCATGACAACTGCGCCGCCTGCTGCGGGCTCGATGCCATATTCATCTTTGAGGATGGTTTTCAGTTCTTGTGCTTCCAGCAGGGTCAGACCCACGATGCTTTCTGCGAGTGCTTTCAGATCAGCCATTTTATCAGCTCTTTCCGTTTACAGTGTGTGTTCCAACGTCAGGGCATCTGCCCCACGCAGATCATTCAGTGCCAACCGCTTACGCAGCTTCCGCCTTCTCTTCGATGGTGGAAAGGATGCTTGCGATGTTGCTTGCAGGTGCGCCAATCGCGCCGGCGATGTTCGAAGCAGGTGCGCCAATGCAGCCCACGATCGAAGCAATAAGCTCCTCGCGAGACGGCATTTTCGAAACTGTTTCGACGCCTTTGCGGTCCAGAGCGTTCTCACCCATTGCACCACCAAGAATCTCAAAATTCTTGTTATCCTTGGCGAAGTCCTCGGCCACCTTGGCTGCCGCCACGGGGTCTTCGGAATAGGTCAGAACGGTCATCCCTGTCAGCAGGTCGGCCATGCTTTCACACGGCTTACCCTCAAGGGCGATTTTGGCGAGCCTGTTCTTGGCAACACGCACGGCACCTCCCGCGTCACGAGCACGTGCGCGAAGGTCCTGCATCTCGGCAACTGTCAGACCGGCGTAGTGGGATACCACTACGACGCCAGAGCTTTCGAAGATTTGGCCGAGTTCCTCGACCACTTTCTCTTTCTGGGCTCTATCCACAGTTCTCTCCAAGTTTGGGGCGATATCTCACCCCGGCTCATATTTGCCGCAGCTTTCGCTCCGGCGTTCAGGTCCGTTGTTACGGGATTGGCCAAAATGCGCCCGAGGGTGGGACCCCCAGAATTCTTTGGTCTTACCCGTCTCAGGCAGGGAATTAAGGGGCCGAATGGACCCACCCACCGTCTTGGACGAAACAAAACAAAGCGCACGACGAATCGCACGCTTTGTTCCGCAGGTCTTATTAGGGCAGATAAAGGGGGTTTCCAAGGGGTAAATTGCACCCAAAGCGGATCAAAAAACCGCCCAAACTCCGACCACGTGGAGTCAGAACTTTCCGTTATCGTTTTTCCATTCTTCGCGCGGCGGGATCTCTTCGATCGTGCTCCAGTGCTCAACAATTCGATCATCGTCCCAACGATACAAATCATAAAAGCTTGAATGAACCCCATTTCTCTGGCCTTCGCACACACACAGAACGAAATTGCCCTCGGCTAAAACCCTGTGCGACATCTCGTAAGCAAACACCAGATTGCTTGCGCTTCGACCTTCCAACACGCTCTTGAGTGCCGAGATGCCGTCAGCCATTTCCGGATTGTGCTGTTTCAGGTCTTCGGCCACAAATTCTGCCAACCTATTGAACCGACGCTCGATAAGGACCTCCGTGACAAACACACGGCTGGTTGACCGGTTTTCTTCGGTCTTCTCCAAATCCGCTATTTCAGTGTGGCCGTCCTGCATTCCACGCCCCGAGAGGTTTGGACCACGCAAAGGCTGAATGTTGTCCCAATGCTCTACGGCTTTTCCATCTTCGAACCTAAACACCTCGAACGCTGCGCGCAGACTTCTGAAATCGTACTCGATATGCGCAAAGGCAAAATCGCCATCTTCGAAAACCCGTTTGAATGTGACCCTAGGCGAGGTTTTTGACAGTCGCGCGAACAATTCCGCAATACCTTCACTGCCTTCGTGGGTTTGAGGATTGTGCTGAATATACTTGTCTTCATTGACCACCGCTGCCGCCATAGCGTCACCGGTTTCCAGACCCTTGAGAAATTTTTGAATGAGAACGCGCTTGGTTTCCATGGAGAGGGTCCGTTTTTTTGACGAGCACCGAATTGGATGTCTGGCCACTTTTGCACCGAACCCCGCAAAAGAAAATCCCGGACAGTTCGCACCACCCGGGATCAATTCTTCAAATCGGAAATCTAGGGCTTATTCGCCCGCGGCTTCCGCCACATCAACGGTCACGCCAGGACCCATGGTCGAGCTCAGCGCGATTTTTTTCATGTAGGTGCCCTTGGCGCCCGACGGTTTCGCCTTGGCAACAGCCGTGACAAACGCTCGGACGTTTTCGACCAGCTTGGCTTCGTCAAACGACGCTTTGCCAACACCGGCATGAACAACGCCGCCTTTTTCCGCCTTGAACTGAACTTCACCACCTTTGGCTGCTTCCACGGCGGCTTTCACGTCCATGGTCACGGTGCCAACCTTGGGGTTCGGCATCAGGTTGCGGGGGCCCAGAACTTTACCCAGACGGCCGACGATCGGCATCATGTCCGGGGTTGCGATGCAGCGATCGAATTCGATGGTGCCGCCCTGAATGGTTTCCATCAGGTCTTCTGCGCCGACGATATCTGCGCCTGCTTCTTTCGCTTCGTCCGCCTTGGGGCCACGTGCGAATACGGCGACGCGCATCGCTTTACCTGTGCCATTCGGCAGGCCAACGACGCCACGAACCATCTGGTCCGCGTGACGGGTGTCAACGCCCAGGTTCATCGCGATTTCGATGGTCTCGTCGAATTTCGAGGTTGCGTTGCCTTTGACCAGGGCAACCGCTTCTTCAACCGACAGGTTTTCCTTGCCAGCGACAGCTTCGCGCGCAGTGCGGGTACGTTTACCGAGTTTTGCCATCTTACTTCACCTCGATGCCCATGGAGCGGGCCGAGCCCAGGATGATCTGCATTGCGCCTTCGATGTCGGTGGCGTTCAGATCTTTCATTTTGGCTTCGGCGATTTCGCGAACCTGCTTCGAGGTCACGGTTGCCACGGTCTCACGACCTGGGTTTTCCGCACCACGAGGGCGGTTCCGCTTGCCAACAGGCTTCAGGCCAGCCGCTTTTTTCAGGTAATAAGACGCGGGCGGCGTCTTGATGTCCATGGTGAAGGACTTGTCCTGATAATAGGTAATCACGGTCGGGCAAGGCGCGCCTTGCTCCATGTCTGCGGTCTTGGCGTTGAACGCCTTGCAGAATTCCATGATGTTGATGCCGCGCTGACCCAGCGCCGGACCAACTGGCGGCGACGGGTTCGCCTGTCCTGCAGGAACCTGCAGTTTCATTGTACCAGCAAGCTTCTTGGCCATTTGGTTTTCCTTTCAACTTAGGTGAAACGCGTCCCACCCAGATTATGTTGCGTGGTCCGATCCGGGATCGCGATCCCTGCAACCTCCCACGAGAGAATCTCGCCCGAAGACGATAGAGGCGGCGTTTACAGGGGATCAGTAGAGATGACAAGTGGTTGGCGCCGCAATCTGGATATACCGAATCAAAACCAGGAAGGTTATTCGCCACCTAAAAGATTGTAGGCCACTGGCAGTGCAATTGTGAATGCCACTAACATTTTAAAAAAACGGCGAAAACCACAAATCAGTCGCTCATCAATCGGGATTTTGGTGCTTGCATCACCACAAAGCGCGTGGCCGTGTTATACTTCGAAAAATTAGTGAATTTTGGTGGAGGTTAATTATGATACTTCGTTTAGTTTTAACTCTTGGCATCGCCTTTTCTCTTGCTGCAGCTGCCCCTCAGACAGCGCGGGCGGACGCTGGTGAATTCCTCGGCGGCGCCGTCGTCGGCGGAATCGTTGGCTACGCGATTGGCAAGGACCAACAGAAGAAAAAGTCGCAGAGAACGACCACATCAAATCGAACTTACCGGTCGGGCATCCCATCGACTTCACAGGGCGCGCAAACCCAGACCGCGCTCAATTACTTCGGATACAATGCAGGAAGGGTCGATGGCCAGGTCGGTCGTGGCACCCGGTCCGCAATCGAACGCTATCAGGCCTCGATGGGCTATCCTGTGAACGGCTATGATTTTCAGCCCTATCAGTCCGACTTTTTGATGCAGGCCTACTATTGGGCCACAAGCGGTGGGCAGTCGGCCACTCAGCTTTCGGGCCAACCGCTGTTGATGGCGTATCGCCGTCAGGTGCACACGGGCTCTGCTCTGGCTGCTGCCCCTCAGGCCCCGGCACAAGCCGTGCCGGTACAACCTGTCCCGGTTACGACACCGCAGGAACCCGAACCCGAGACGACTGAAACTGCGTCTGCAAACCTGCCGAGCCTGTTTTCAGGCGGTACCGGAGGCCCGTCGCTGGCCAATCGCTGCAGCGGAGTCATGCTGCAAACATCGACCAATGGCGGCTATACAACCCTGTCGAACATGTCCGATCCCGACTTTGCGCTCAGCGAGCAGTTCTGCCTTGCCCGCAGTTACGCGATGGCACGCGGTGAAGATCTGATTCAGGATATCCAGGGACTGACGCCGGATCAGGTTAGCGCCCAATGCGACTCTTATGGTGAAATGGTGGCTCCACAAGTTGACGCTCTGTCGATCAACTCGAAAACTGAGGCTGAAACCCAGATGCGCAAGCTGGCGCTGGACTCCGGGCTCAGCCCCCAAGATCTTGCCGCAACAAGCAAGGTCTGCCTGGCGATTGGCTACCGTCAGGACAACATGGATGCCGCTCTTGGGTCTGCTCTGATGCTGGTCGCAATGGGTGAACCGGCGTACGGCGAACTGATTGGCCACCATCTGCGCGAAGGTTTCGGCGTGCAGGAGCGCCGCGACCTTGCGATGCAGTGGTATGACGCGAGCCTTTCGGCGCTGGATGCCGGATCGCAAGCCGTGTTCCTGCCGTCCCAGACCGACAGGCCGCAACTTTTGCGCGCGGCTATGGTTCAAGCACAATAGGTCGATACGTTTTCAGCGAATACCTAAACAAAAAACGCCGCGTTACCCTTGGCATCGCGGCGTTTCAATTCTCGAGGAGAGTTTCCTCAGCCCTGCTTCGTAACCTGCGTAAAGTCCAGCTCGACCGGGGTTTCCCGACCAAAGATCGAGACCGAGACCTTCAGTTTCTGGTTTTCGTCGTCCACGCCTTCGACCATGCCGTCGAAATCCTCGAACGGGCCGTCGTTGACTTTGACCTTTTCACCAACCTCGAAGCTGATCATCAGCTTGGGCGCTTCTTCACCTTCCTGAACACGGTTGAGGATCTGATTGACCTCAGCATCGCGCATCGGCATCGGACGCCCCTGAGGGCCCAGAAAACCGGTGACGCGGTTGATCGAGTTGATCAGGTGATAGCCCTGATCCGACATTTCCATATGTACCAGCACGTAACCGGGCATGAAACGGCGCTCAGTCGTGACTTTCTTGCCCCGGCGCACTTCGATCACCTCTTCGGTGGGCACCAGCACTTCGTCGATATCGTCCTCAAGGCCCTGTTCAGCCACCGACGTGCGGATCTGCTCTGCGATCTTCTTTTCGAAATTCGAAAGAACGCTGACCGAGTACCACCGTTTCGCCATGAACCTGTCGTCCTTGTTTGTCTTCGAGGTATCCCGCGTACCGGACACACTCGTCATTAAAATCTCGTCACGCCATCCGGAATAAAAAGCGGCGCGCAGCCCGAATCGCCACACGCCTATTCCGAATAGTACCGCGTCACCTACTCTGACATTGCGCGCGACGCAAGGGGGCAGAGACGTATCAACGCGCTGATACTGCTTAGCTGAACGCGCCCAGGATCAGTTGCAGGCCGCCCCGGATACCCAGATCGACCAAAGCGAAAAATACAGCCGTCAGCGCGGCCATGATAAAGACCATTACCGTGGTCAACAGCACCTCGCGCCGGGTCGGCCAGACGACCTTGGAGACTTCGGCTCGGACCTGCTGAATGAACTGGATCGGATTGGTAGTGGCCATTTGGCGTTTTCTCTCTGCTAGCGGATGGGCCGGACATATCCGGGCATTGCGACAATTTCAAGGGCAGTTGGTTCATCTCTGCCTCTATGGGGCAATCGTTCAGGGTTTGGGTTTGTCATCCCATTCGTCGCTCAGGATCCGGCGCGCGTCGCCTTCGGGGTCTTCGTACTGGTTCGAACGAACGGTATAGACAAAGGCGGCAAGACCAACGCCCCCCAGGAACAGGGAAATCGGGATCAGATAGGCAAGCACTTCCATTCAGGTTACCTCAGCCGCAGGGCGTTCAGGGACACGGTAATGGACGAGGTCGACATCGCCAAGGCCGCGATCAGCGGTGTCGCCAGTCCCATCACGGCCAGAGGAACAGCGATCACGTTGTAAACGGTTGCGATCTGGAAGTTTTCGCGAATGCGCCTGGTGGCTTTGACAGCCGTGTCGCACGCATCCGCAATAGGCGAAAGATCATTGCCCAACAGTACGATATCCGACGCGACCCGTGCCGCATCCAGCGCGGAAGCCGGAGAGATCGACACATGCGCCGCCGTCAAAGCAGCGGTATCATTCAGCCCGTCGCCAACCATCAGAACTTTGTGACCTTCATCGCTGAGATCCTGAATGCGTCTTGCCTTGTCCTGCGGCAAAGCCTCGGCAATCCAATCCCTGATCCCCAGTTTTTCTGCCAATGCGCGCACGGCCCCCTGCGAGTCTCCTGAAATCAGAAGCACCTGCTTGCCCGAAGCGCGCAGCGCATCTACCGCCTCAGCGGCGCCCGGGCGCAAGGCGTCCGAGAATCGGAAGGCCACGGGTGCGTCTTCGCCGATTGCCAGCCAGGCCGAAGTATTGGTGCCCTGATCCGCGCCGACCCAGGCCGCCCGACCCAGACGAACACGTTGGCCACGGAACTCGCCCTCGGTGCCATAGCCGGGAACCTCGGCTATTCCTCGAACACTTGCTGGTTTGATCCCTGCCGCACGCGCCGCTTTTGCCAATGACACGGACAAGGGATGCGCAGAAGCCTCGGCCAGCGCCAGAGCGACCTCGACCTTGGCGCGGGCATGGTCTGCCAGATTGACCAGTTCCGGTACGCCGGATGTCAGGGTGCCCGTCTTGTCGAATACAACTGTGTCGGCTTCGGACAACCGCTCCAGTGCAGTGGCGTGCTTGATCAGCATTCCCTTGCGGAACAACCGACCCGACGCGGCCGTTGTTACCGCTGGCACGGCCAAACCCAACGCGCAGGGGCAGGTAATAATCAGAACAGCCGCCGCGATGTTCAGTGCCGTGCGCAAGTCACCGGAATAGATGTACCACCCAACAAAGCTGAGCGCCGACAGAATATGAACCCCGGGCGCATAGAGCTTGGCGGCCTTGTCGGCCAACGAGGTATAGCGGGACCGGCCAGACTCGGCGATGGCTACAAGATCAGCCATGCGATGGAGCGACGTGTCTTCCCCGACCGCCGTTGCCCGGATTGTCAACGGACCCGTCAGGTTGACTTCACCCGCGCTCACAACCTGCCCGGCTTCGGCAAAGACTGGCACCGTCTCGCCTGTCAGAAGGGATCGATCCAGTTCGGACTGGCCCGACACGATCTGGCCGTCCACCGGCATGCGCCCACCCGGTCGCACAAGGACCAGATCTCCGACATGCAACTCGGCAACGGGAACCTCGTCTTCGGCCCCATCGACCACACGAATGGCGCGGGGAACTTCCAACGCTGTCAATTCCTCGGCCGCTGATCGCGCCGCAGCACGGGTACGGTAATCAAGATACCGTCCCGCCAGCAGAAAGAAGGTCAATGTCAGAGCAGCGTCGAAATAGGCATGCTCGCCGCTCAACGCGGTTTCCCACAGCGATGTGATCAGCGCCAACAGGATCGCCAGTACAATCGGTACATCCATATTCAGCCGTCGCACGCGCAGAGCGCTCCAAGCATTGACAAAGAACGGCTGGGCCGAGAACGCAATGGCCGGCAGCGCAATGGCCGCTGAAATCCAGTGGAACATGTCCCGCGTTGCATCCGTCGCACCGGACCAGACCGAAACCGACAGCAACATCACGTTCATGGATGCAAACCCGGCCACGGCCAGGCGCATCAGAAGATCACGACCGGCCTTGTCCGTCTGCGTTGCGGACAAAACCCCCGGATCAAGCTCATGTGCTTCGAATCCCGCCTGTTCAAGCACCGGGATCAGATCGCTTGCGCGCGTTTCCGGCGTGGCTTTTATCATCGCGCGTTTGAGCGTCAGATTCACCCGGGCATCTTCGACGCCGGGGTGCGCGTTCAGTTCACGCTCGACCGTCGCGATACAGGCCGAGCAATGAATGCCCGGCAGCGACAAAGCGATCTGTACATCCTCCGGTACGGGCCGGGCCGGATCTGCCGGGGCCGCAAGGCAGCCCGGGCAGGCTGCTGTACCGGATGAAAGCTGAGCCGTCATGCTTACCCCTTCACGTACAGCGGAACGCGCTGCGAGAATTCGGCACCGTTTCCGTCACGCGCCACCAATCGGATATTCCAGTTGCCCTTACCCAAAGTGGCAGGCGTGGCATAGGCGGTACCGTCGAACGTAAAGTCGGGTACGAAGTCGTCGCGTACATGGGTTGCCCGGCCAACCACCGCCTGCAATTCACTCACCTGAACCGGTACACCGCTTTCGTCGGTAATGTGAAGGATCAGAAGACCACCTTTGGTTTCCGCCCGAACGGTCCAGCCCAGCGCTCGCTGTTCTTGCAATCTCTCGTTGAACTCCTGACTGGCGACATAGGAGTTCTTCACCTCGAGCCCGGGAAACGTCTTCACGGCATTGTAGGCCAGCACGAGGTTCACCGCGATGATCACGCCAAAAGCGCCGACAAACACGGCCAAAGCGTGCTTTCCGGTGAATTTACGTTCGGCCATGATCAGTTCCCTCGTCCATTAAACGTGGTGTCCTTGTATGCGCGTTCGCCGCTGCTGAGGTCTTCGACCCAGATCCGCACTGGTGTCGCCTCTGCTGCGGCCGGACCGCTGTCGCGAGGAGCTATGATATATACACGGGTCAATTGTGCCGTATCCGCCGTGACATTCACAGTATCGATCTTAGTTCCCTCAATTTCCAGTCGCATCGCCGGATCGCCCGCCAAAGACAGTTTGAACAGACGGTCCTCACCGTGCTTGTTGCGAAGACGAACGTCATACGTGTTGCGGATTGTTCCGTCCGACAGGGTGACGAAAGTGGGGTTACGCACCGGCGCGACGGTCAGATCGATGTCAGAACGGATGAACAGTGCAAACAGAAGCCCGAATCCGACCAGCGCCCATAATGCGGTGTACATGATCGTACGTGGCCTCAGAATGTGCTTCCAGACATTCTTGGGGGGTTCTCCGGATCGCTCATGGGCTTCATCACTCAACGCCATGTAGTCGATCAGCCCTCGTGGTTTGCCGATCTTGGCCATCATGTCGTCACAAGCGTCGATGCACAGGGCACAGGTGATGCATTCCAACTGCTGACCATCCCGGATATCGATACCGACAGGGCAGACATTCACGCAAGCCATACAGTCGATACAATCCCCCAACTCTGAATCCGCCGTCCGCTTGCCTTTGCCGCGCGGCTCACCCCGCCACTCGCGATAGCCGACAACTAGCGTGTCCTCATCCATCATTGCCGCCTGAATGCGCGGCCATGGGCACGCGTAAATACAGATCTGCTCACGGGCGAACCCGCCGAAGAAGAAAGTTGTACCCGTCAAGATCAGCATCGTCGTGTAGGCGACGGGATGCGCGTTGCCCGTCACAAGATCACGGGCCAGCGTCGGTGCATCCGCGAAGTAGAACACCCAGGCACCGCCCGTCGCCAGACCGATCAGAAACCAGACCGTCCATTTGGTGACCCGCAAACGAGCTTTGCGGAAATCGAGCTTTTCCTGACGGTGCAGGCGCAGGCGGGCGTTTCTGTCACCTTCAATCCAGCGCTCGACCAGAATAAACAGATCCGTCCAGACGGTCTGCGGGCATGCATACCCGCACCACACGCGACCCAGAGCTGACGTGAACAGAAACAGGCCCAAACCCGCCATGATCAGCAGACCGGCGACAAAGTAAAATTCGTGCGGCCAGATTTCGATCCAGAAAAAATAGAAACGCCGATTTGCCAGATCCAACAGAACAGCCTGATCCGGCAGGCTGGGACCACGATCCCATCTGATCCAGGGCGTCACGTAGTAGATGCCCAGCGTCACAATAAGAATAATCCATTTCAGGTTTCGAAACGGCCCCGAAACACGTCTTGGAAAGATCGGTTCACGCGCGGCGTAAAGGCTGGGGGCGGGGTCGGAATCGCTCACTGGCTGGCTCCACAAATGGGTCTTCTGAAGACGTCTTGTTCCAGATCATGCATGGGCGAACTTTGACATGGGTCAAAAAGCGCATCGAGCAAACATCTTTTGAAGATCAGCCCATATTGCCCGCGCTGGAAATGGTGTATTTTACCCGATTTTCAGCTGGTTTTGGCGAAAAATCTGCTTGTAGCTTGAACCCAACCGCATCGAGCACGCGCGGCTCTCTGAGTCCCGACCAATTGTCGCAGCCCGAGATTGCGCCCCACCCCAACGCATATGAGCAGACCTCGTTGCGCAGAACTGAATGGCAATACAACAGGAAAGTAGTGTAAAAGAGCACCGGCTGTTCAGGAAACGCGCGAACAGATGGAACAGCCGGTGCTACAGCCTTCGGGCGGCGAACCGCCCGAAGGTTGCCCTCTAGGTCTTACTGACCACCACCCAACTGGTGGACATAGGCGGATACCGCACGGATCTGCGCCTCGGTCAGGCGGGTATCCCAGTTCGGCATGACGCCAAAGCGGCTGTAGGTCACAGTTTCAGTCAGAGTCTCTTCGCTGCCACCATATAGCCAGATTGCGTCGGTCAGGTTCGGTGCCCCCTGGAAGATGTCACCCGTTCCATCTTCGCCGTGACAGGACGCGCAGTTGTCTTCGAAGACAACCTTGCCCGCCTCAGCCGCCGCATCGTCGGTCTGTGCATTGCTCAGCGACATGACATACTGAACCACCTGCGTGATTTCATCATCCTCGAGGATTTCACCGAAGGCAGGCATCTCGGAATAGCGTGCATCGTCGCTTTCTTCGTTCCGGATACCATAGTTGACGGTGTAGACGATGTCTTCCATCGTCCCCCCCCAGAGCCAGGCGTCATCCAGCAGGTTCGGGAAACCAGGCGCGCCCTGTGCACCGGAACCGTGGCACTGTGCGCACCAGGTACGGAACACGGCACCACCGGAGTTCACGGCATATTGCTGAAGTTCAGCGTCCTTCGCGATGTCTTCCAGCGGAGTTTCCACCAGCTTGGCATTCCAGGGTGCGTTTGCCTCTTCGAATGCGACCATCTCCTGCTGGACCAAAGCCCGCGAAGACCATCCCATGACGCCAGCGGTTGCCGACTGCACCAAGGGCCATGCTGGATACATGATCGTGTAGATCACGCCCCAGATAATGGTCACATAGAATGTCCACAGCCACCAGCGAGGCATCGGGTTGTCGAACTCTTCGATCCCGTCCCAGCTGTGCCCGGTTGTGTTCGGATCACCCGGCTGTTTTTCAGGTGTCTTGCTCATTTCCGCGCCTCCTTGGATGTGGCGGGTTTGTCTTGATGCCGGAACGGGATGTTGGCGGTGTCGTTGTATTCCTTACTGGCACCGGGGCGGAAAACCCAGATGACGATGCCAACGAAGAAGGCGAACAACAACAACAGCATCCAGCTATCCGCGAACTGCCTGAGAATTGTGTATTCTTCCATCACGATTCTCCTTTAGCGGCTTGCGTCCGGGGTGAAGGTCGAAAAATCGACCAACGTGCCCAGCATCTGAAGATAGGCAACCAACGCATCAGCTTCGGTCAGCTCGGGCTGGCCGTCAAAGTTGCGTACATTGACCTTGTCACCATAGCGCTCCAACAGCCCGTCATAGTCGCTGTCTGGGTCAGCCTGAGCGAGGAAATCAGCTTGCGCGTTTTCCAGCATCTCTTCGGTGTAAGGAGTCCCGACCAGAGCATTGGTGGCCATTACATCGCCGATGTACTTGCCGTCAATTTTACGATGCTCAAGGAAGCCGTATTTCGGCATCACCGATTCCGGCACCACGGATTGCGGATTCCGCAGGTGATCGACCTGCCATTGGTCCGAATAGCGGCCACCGACACGGGCCAGATCAGGGCCGGTCCGTTTGGACCCCCACTGGAACGGATGATCGTACATCGATTCCGCCGCCAGCGAGTAGTGACCGTAGCGTTCGACCTCGTCCCGCATCGGGCGAATCATCTGGCTGTGGCAGGTGTAGCAGCCTTCGCGGATATAGATCTCACGCCCCGCCATCTCGAGAGGGGTGTAAGGGCGCATGCCCTCCACCTTCTCGATGGTGTTCTCAAGATAGAACAGCGGTGTGATCTGCACCAGGCCACCGATAGTTACGACCAGAAAGCTGAAGATCAGCAGGAGGGTCGCGTTGGTCTCGAGGATCTTGTGTTTGTCGAGAATTGCCATTGCTCCGGCCCTCCTTATTCAGCCGGGACCGCGACGGTCAGGCTGGCCTCTTTGGCCGGCGCTTTCCGCACAGTCATCCACAGGTTGTAGCACATGATCACTGCACCAGCGACGAACATTACGCCACCCAGAGCACGCACCACGTACATCGGGAACTTGGCAGCCACGGTGTCGGCGAACGAGTTCACCAGGAATCCGTTGGCATCCACTTCGCGCCACATCAGGCCTTCCATGATACCGGTCACCCACATCGACGCGGCGTAGAGCACGATGCCGATGGTGGCGAGCCAGAAGTGCCAGCTGACCATCTGCAGCGAGTACAGGCGTTCCCGTTTCCACAGGACGGGCACCAAGAAATACAACGCACCAAAGGTGATCATACCGTTCCAGCCCAGCGCGCCCGAGTGCACGTGGCCAATGGTCCAGTCGGTGTAGTGCGACAGCGAGTTCACCGCGCGGATCGACATCATCGGGCCTTCGAAGGTGGACATGCCGTAAAAGCCAACCGAAATCACCATCATCCGGATCACCGGGTCGGTGCGCAGTTTGTCCCATGCACCCGACAAGGTCATCAGACCGTTGATCATACCACCCCAAGACGGCATCCACAGGATCACCGAGAACACCATGCCCAGCGTCGAAGCCCAGTCAGGCAGCGCGGTATAGTGAAGGTGGTGCGGACCGGCCCAGATATACAGGAAGATCAGTGCCCAGAAGTGGATGATCGACAGCTTGTACGAGAATACCGGGCGCTCGGCCTGTTTCGGGATGAAATAGTACATCATGCCCAGAAAACCCGCAGTCAGGAAGAAACCCACCGCGTTGTGGCCGTACCACCACTGGATCATGGCGTCTTGTACGCCCGACCAGACGATGACCGATTTCGAACCCCAAATGCTGACAGGAACGGTCATGTTGTTGACCAAGTGCAGCATCGCAACGGTGACTATAAAGGCCAGATAGAACCAGTTGGCTACATAGATATGGGGTTCTTTCCGCTTAATGATCGTGCCCAAGTAGACCGCCAGATAGGCGACCCAGACAATGGTCAGCCAAAGATCGACATACCATTCAGGCTCGGCATATTCCTTCGACTGAGTACCGCCCAGAACATAGCCGGTCGCGGCCAGCACGATGAACAGCTGATAACCCCAGAATACGAACCACGCCAGGTTGCCGCCCCACAAGCGCGCGGCGCTGGTACGTTGCACGACATAGAATGAGGTTGCGATCAACGCATTGCCACCAAAGGCAAAAATCACCGCCGACGTGTGCAGCGGACGCAAACGACCGAAATTCAGATAACCCTGTGCCCATTCAAAGTTCAGCACCGGAAAGGCAAGCTGAAACGCGATGAAGGTCCCGGCTAGGAACCCGACAACGCCCCAGAAGGCGGTTGCGATCACGCCATAACGGATCACGTCATCCATGTATTCGCCCGAGCGGTCGACTAGAATATCTGGCTCGTCAGTGTTTCGAAGCGTCCAGATAAACAAGCCACCGGCGATAAGCATCACCAGCAGCGCATGTACCTGATACGCCAAATCGCGTGCATAATTGGTTCCGATCGCTGCAAACAGCGCGATCAGACCAAGCACGATCAGCTTGATGTAATTCGACATATTGCGTCCCTTTGCCATGCTCCGCGCGCTTTTGGTTCTTATGACGCGCGAAACCCATTTGACTGGCTGCCGTTCTGAAGCACGGCGGCTATTGCTGCTTTGATCTGTATCAAGACAGTTCTGCGTTTTCTGTGACACGCATTGTAGAGGAAATAGGCCAACTGGTCACATGAGACCAAATGCCCGAATCATGAGGTCGCAATGACTTACAAATCTCTACTCACTGTCATGACCGAAACCAAGACAGCACCCGCCGCTCTGGCGCAGATGGTGGCTTTGGCACAATCTCAGGATGCCCATGCCGAAGCCCTGTGCCTTGGGGTCGATCGCAGTCAGACAGGTTATTACTATGCGGGTGCCAATGCGCTCATTGTTCAGGAAACACTGAGCCGAGCCAACGCCGAGGCCAAGGAGTTATTGTCCTTTGCCAATGATTACCTTGGCAAGTCCGGCGTTCGCTGGTCCGCCGAGCATGGCGTCGCGCAAATTGCTGATATAGGACGCCACGTTGCACATAGGGCACGGTTTTCCGATCTGGTGATCCTGCCGCACCCCTACGGCAAAGACCGTGGGGCCGAAGCCGAGCCCATCGTTGAGGCCGCCATGTTCGAGGGGCATTGCCCGGTTCTGGTCGTACCGGACGACGTCGAACCCCTGACGGTGCCGCGCAATATCATGATAGGTTGGAACGAAAGCGTAGAGGCCATGTGCGCCATTCGTCACGCCCTGCCCTTCCTGAAACAGGCCGAGCTGGTCCGAATCGTGGTCATCGACCCCCCCCGCCATGGGCCCGACAGGTCTGATCCGGGCGGAATGCTGTCACAGATGCTGGCCCGTCACGGGGTCAAATGTGAGATTGATGTGCTGAGCAAAAGCATGACGCGCGTGTCGGATATTCTCAACCGCCACGCATCCGATACAGAATCGGATCTGATCGTGATGGGTGCCTATGGCCATTCCCGTTTCCGCGAGGCCATTCTGGGTGGAGCAACCCGCAACATGCTGGAGCAGTCTACTGTTCCCGTATTCCTTGCCCATTGATCCGCCATTCAAAAGCCGCCTGACTTGGCGGCTTTTGTCATCCTCTGCGGATGAGGCCTATCAGGAACAATAGGATCACGGCGCCTACTGTTGCGAAGAAGATAGACGACAGCAGGCCGCCGCCAACGGCAAATCCAAGTGCCGGAAAAACCAACCCCGCAAGAAACGCGCCGACGATTCCGACAATGATGTTGCCGAAAAGACCGAACCCCCGGCCTTCCATGATCTTGCCAGACAGCCAACCGGCGATTGCGCCGATCAACAGCATTGCCAACAAACTGCTGAATTCCATGCCGTGCTCCTAAGTTGGACAATCCCGCAACAAACGCTGCGCCGGTTGTCACTTTTTATATGTGGTTCACGTTAAACCAGAAAACCGCCATCCGAATCGTCGCCCGCCTCTTCCATCAGGCGACCCAGATCGGGGATGGTCACGTGCCGCTTGCCTTCAAGCGTTATCACCCCGTCTTTTCTCAAAGCCGATATCTGGCGACTGACCGTCTCGAGCGTCAGGCCCAGATAATCCGCCATGGCTTCTCGGGTCAGCGGCAGATCGAAAACGATAGTGCCTGACAGACCTTTTTGACCTACCGATGCGTCCCGGCGAGCAATAATTGACAGCAGGCTGGCAATCTTCTCACGGGCGGTCTTTCGCCCCAGAACCAGCATCCACTCGCGTGCAGCATCAAGCTCGTCCAAAGTCATCTGTAAAAGGCGATGGGCGATATGCGGGGTTTGGTCCATCATCTCTTCGAATGGTTTCTTGCGGAAACAACACATCACGACATCCGTCGTCGCCTGAACATCGTAAGGTGCTGTATCGCGACCCGGGCGGCCAACGAAGTCGCTGGGCAGCAGCAGACCAACCATCTGGGTGCGTCCATCTTCCATCGTCTGAGTCAACGATGCAATTCCGGCCACAACCGAGCCGACAAAACTCATCGGATCCCCAGACCAGATGATCGTCTGACCCGCCTCGAAACTGCGATAATACTTAATGCTTTCAAGCTCTTCCAGCTCGTCAGCATCACAGCGAGCGCAGACGGCACGATGACGTATCGGGCAATCTCCGCAATCTGAATGGTCAAATTGTGCTTTTACTGTCATGCGCGTTCCCACTTGATCTCCATCAAAGCACCTATGTCATCTGTCGCCTAAGGGTATCGCCATGATAGTGAAACCACAATTGGCAAAGCTTGGACTATTTGACGCGAAAGTACCGCGTTACACAAGCTACCCCACCGCCCCCCACTTCAGCAACGACGTGGGAGCAGATATGTTTGGCGACTGGATTTCCGGGATCACACCCGGCAGTGCTGTTTCGCTGTACGTCCATGTCCCATTCTGCCGCAGGCTTTGCTGGTTCTGTGCCTGCCGGACACAAGGGACACAAACCGACAATCCGGTGATCGCCTATGCCGACGTTCTGAAGGCCGAACTGGATCTTCTGGCAGCACGCTTGCCCGAAGGTGTGGTTCTGTCGCGCCTGCATTGGGGCGGCGGCACGCCAACGTTGCTGAACGCCCAACTGATGCGCGAATTAGCACAACACATCCTGGGTATCGTGCCCATGGGGCCTGATGCCGAATTCTCGGTCGAGATCGATCCGAACGAGATTGATGAGGCGCGTCTGGATGCGCTGGCAGACGCGGGCATGAACCGTGCCTCGATCGGAGTGCAGGATTTCGATGACGAAATTCAGAAAACCATCGGCCGCATCCAAAGCTACGACACAACACGCGATGCCATCGACATGATCCGCGAACGTGGCATCACCAGCCTGAATGCGGATATTCTTTACGGTCTGCCGCATCAGACCAAGGCGCGCATGACGGAAAGCGTACAGAAACTCCTGTCGCTCAGCCCGGATCGCGTGGCGCTTTACGGCTATGCCCATGTGCCTTGGATGGCCAAGCGGCAGCAGCTGATTCCTTCGGACGCCCTGCCCACACCGGAACAGCGCCTCGAGTTGTTCGACACGGCCCGGCGTTTGTTCCTTTGGGACAATTATGCCGAGATAGGCATCGACCATTTCGCCACTCAGGATGACGGGCTTACCCACGCTTTGCACGCGGGCCGCCTCAAGCGGAACTTCCAGGGCTATACCGACGATCAGGCCGATATACTGATTGGTGTCGGGGCCAGCTCGATCTCGCGATTTCCGCAAGGTTATGCGCAGAACGCTCCGGCCACCTCTGCCCATACCAAAGCCATTCGCAATGGGCAGTTTTCAACATCCCGAGGGCACCTCTTTAAAGGTCAGGACATTCTGCGTGCCCGCCTGATCGAGGCACTGATGTGCGATTTCAGAATCGACACGGCGGAAATCCTGCGGGATCACGATGTATCAGCCGCTGAACTGGACGAGATGTATCGCGCAGCCAATGCATCTTTCGACGGAATGCTGCAGATCACCGAAGACGGGCTTTTCGTGCCGCCCGAAGCGCGTGCGCTGACCCGGATGATCGCCCGTAGCTTTGATGCCTATGACCTCAGCAAAGCCGGGCACAGCTCGGCCATCTGACCCTTTTCTACGGGCAACATTCGGCCCGTGACGCGCAAAACACATCAGGGGCTTGACGCACGCCTGCGGTTTTTCCCACACTCATACTGTAGGGTGGCATCTTGCTCTGCGGCCTGAGGCGGGCAAAATACAGACAATCCTTGTCGGCGCCAACGCGTCGGTCGGTCCCTTTCGTGCAGCCAATCTGCAACCTGAAAGAGGGACAACACTCATGCGCGTTTTTACCGTCCTCGGGCCCAGCCAATCGGGCAAATCTACGCTTGTCGAGGCCATCAGCCGCCTCGACGGGCGCCCCACCACATTCGATGTTTCCGGAACCGTGCATTTGCACGGTTTTTCTTACTTGGACGAGCCCTGGTGCGCGATCGACGTTGACGGGGGCGGCGATGCTCTGGCCTATGTCGGACCCGCAATGGCAATATCGGACGCCGCCGTAGTTGTCGTGCCCCCCGACCCGAATGCCGCCGTTTTGTGCGCGCCCTACCTGCGACTGGTAGAAGAGGCCGGCATCCCTTGTTTTCTGTTCATCAACCGGATGGACAATCCCAACGGCCGCATCCGCGATATCATCGCCTCACTGCAAACATATTGCACCCATCACATCGCCCTGCGTCAAGTGCCGATCCGCGAAGGAGATACGATCATCGGGGCGGTCGATCTGATCTCGGAACGGGCCTGGAAGTATCAGGAGGGCCAACCCTCGGCCCTGATCGAATTGCCTAAATCCGTCGAAGACCGTGAGCGGGAGGCCCGAACCGAACTGCTTGAGACCTTGTCCGATTTCGATGACACCCTTCTGGAGCAATTGATTGAAGACAAACTGCCGCCAAGTGACGAAGTTTATGACCTGGCCGCGCAGGTCCTACAGAATCATCAGTTGATCCCCGCCTGCCTGGGGGCCGCGAGCCACGGCAACGGGCTGACGCGCCTGATGAAAGCGCTACGGCACGAAGCCCCCGAGTTTGATATCGCCGCCGGGCGCGACGAGGCCGCAGACAGCGCCCGCGCCATTGCCGGTTTTGCAGATGTCAAAAAACACATCGGAAAAATCGTCGTTCTGCGCGGCCTGGGGGACGGCGTGCAAGCCCATGAGGCCTTGGGCGGTGAGACCGTCGGCAACCTGACAACGCTGGACGCCAAAACCCAAATCGCGACACTGGAGGCCGGGCAGATTGGTCTGGCAGTGAAGTCCGATCACCTCAACCCTTGTTACATCTATGACAGCAATTCAGCGACGGAGCTGCCGGAATGGGCGTCCTCGCATCCAGTGGCGCATCGCCAGATCGTCTCACCAGTGCATGAGCGGGACGATGTGCGCCTCTCCAACGCCCTGAGCCGTCTGGCCGAAATCGACCCCGGCCTTCACCTGCAACAGGATGAGCTGAGCGGCCACGCCGTTCTTGGTTCTCAAGGTCCGCAGCACATGCGACGCGTGACCACCAAGCTGGCCGAGGATTTCGGGATCGAGATTCAAGCCGATCAGGTCGAAACCGCCTATCGTGAAACCATTCGAAAACCTGTCGAATATCGCCACCGGCATCGCAAACAATCCGGCGGGGCTGGGCAGTTCGCGGATGTGGTGATCTCGGTCGCGCCCCTGCCACGCGGATCGGGGTTCCAGTTCGAAGAGGTGGTCAAAGGCGGAGCGGTTCCCAAGAACTACATCCCGTCAGTGGAACACGGAGCCAAGGACGCGCTGGAGCAAGGCCCCGAAAGCTTTCCCGTAGTCGATGTCAAAGTGACACTGAAAGACGGGAAACACCACAACGTAGATAGTTCCGACTATGCCTTCCGCACCGCAGGCAAGAACGCCGTGCGTGAAGCGCTGCCTCAGGCCAAACCGGTTGTTTTACAGCCGATCCTGAATGCTGAAATCCACCTGCCATCCGATTTTGTGGGCGATCTCGTGCCAACAATCAGCTCTCTGCAAGGGCAAGTTCTGGGATTTGAAGGCAATCCCAACGCATCAGGCTGGGAGATCTTCAACGCGCTGATTCCCGCCGTTGCCGAGGATGAATTGCATCGCACACTCGCAAGCGCCACGCGCGGCACTGGATGGGTTAAGCTGAGCTTTGACCACTATGAGGAACTGCGCGGGCCAACGCCCAAGGCAACGACCAAAGAAAAGGCAAGCGCTTGATACACTGAATTTGGCGGGCTGGTTTCAGCCCGCCGCCGCTATCAGTTCGCGGGTATAGTCGGTCTGGGCATTTTCGAACAAATCCTCTGCCGTGCCCATTTCAACCACATCCCCATTTCGCATGACGATCACCTTGTGCGACATCGCACGTACAACTTTCAGGTCATGGCTGATGAACAGATAAGCCAGCCCGTATTTCTTTTGCAGATCGCGCAGCAGATCGACGATCTGAACCTGAACCGTCATGTCCAGCGCGCTGGTCGGTTCATCCAGTACCAGCAGCTTCGGTCGCAGAACCATCGCCCGCGCAATCGCGATGCGCTGACGCTGCCCGCCCGAAAACTCGTGCGGATACCGATCCATGGCCTCAGGATCCAGGCCCACCTCGGTCATCACCTCAGCGACCAGCTCGCGCGGCGCGCGATGAGGATCAACGTTGTGAATGGCCAGACCTTCCGCGATGATCTGCTGGCAGGTCATACGTGGGCTGAGGCTGCCGAACGGGTCCTGAAACACGATCTGCATATCCTTGCGCAGCCGACGCAGCTCTCGCGTGGACCATTTTCGCACATCCTGATCGCGGAAGGTGATGCCGCCTTCGGACGCGATCAACCTCATGAGCGCCAGCGCCAGCGTGGTCTTGCCAGACCCGCTTTCGCCCACAATCCCCAAAGTCTCACCCGCGCGTACACTCAGCGAGGCGTCATTCACCGCCTTCACATAGCCAACCGTCCGTTTCAGAAACCCGCGCTGGATCGGGAACCAGACTTTCAAATGATCGGTACGCGCGACTTCTTCCGCATCTCTTGCAACGGCGTCAGGCTGACCCGACGGTTCGGCCGCCAGAAGTTTGCGGGTATAGGGATGCTGCGGGTTGTCGAAAATCTCCCGCGTCACTCCGGTTTCGACAATCTCGCCATCCTTCATCACGCAGACCCGATCAGCGATCCGGCGCACAATGCCCAGATCATGGGTGATGAACAGCATCCCCATGTTTTCGGATTTCTGCAGATCGGCCAGCAACTCGAGGATCTGTGCCTGAATGGTTACATCCAACGCCGTCGTCGGCTCATCGGCGATCAGGATGTCCGGCTTGTTCGCCAGTGCCATGGCGATCATCACCCGCTGCCGCTGTCCACCCGACAACTGGTGCGGATAGCTGTCCAGCCTGTCTTCGGGGTCGCGGATACCGACCTTGTTCAACAGCTCGAGAATCCGTTCGCGCGCGACATCGCCCGTGACCCCCTGATGCAGGGCCAGCGATTCCGCCATCTGCTTCTGGATCGTGTGCAACGGGTTCAGCGATGTCATCGGCTCCTGGAAAATAAAGCTGATGTCATTGCCCCGCACATCCATCAGGCGTTGCTCCGAGGCGCCGATCATCTCCTGCCCGTCATAGGTGACGGATCCTTCAACTATCGCGCTGTCGCCCAGTAACGATACCGTGCTGAGCGCAGTGACGGATTTACCCGACCCGGATTCGCCCACAAGCGCCACGGTTTCCCCGCGATCGACATGGAACGACACGCCCCGAACCGCAGCACTGATCTGACCGTCCTGCCGGAAAGAGACCATCAGGTTGTTTACATCCAGCAGGCTCATGAGAAGGTCTTTCTGGGATCGAACGCATCCCGCACGCCTTCAAAAATGAAGACCAGCAGGGACAGCATGATGGCAAAGGTGAAAAAGGTCGTGAAGGCCAGCCATGGGGCCTGCAGGTTCTGTTTCGCCTGCAAGGTAAGCTCTCCCAGCGAAGGGGCCGAAGAGGGAAGGCCAAAACCCAGATAATCCAGCGAAGCCAGACCACCTATGGTGCCCGTGACGATGAAGGGCATAAAGGTCAGCGTGGCCACCATCGCGTTCGGCAGCATGTGGCGGAACATAATGGTCATGTTGCCCACGCCCAGCGCCCGCGCAGCGCGCACATATTCAAGGTTCCGCGCCCGCAGGAATTCGGCACGTACCACGCCAACCAGTCCGGTCCAACTGAACAGAATCATCAACGCGACCAGCAGCCAGAAACTTCGCCCCAACACCGCAAACATGATGATGATGACATAAAGCGACGGTGTCGCTGACCAGATCTCGATGATCCGCTGAAAGATCAGATCCAGCCAACCGCCGAAGAAGCCCTGTATGGCACCGGCGAAAATTCCGATCAGAC
The DNA here is from genome assembly GCF_059612005.1 of Ruegeria sp. CDSA141. Lineage (NCBI taxonomy): Bacteria > Pseudomonadati > Pseudomonadota > Alphaproteobacteria > Rhodobacterales > Roseobacteraceae > Ruegeria > Ruegeria sp. CDSA141. The sequence continues at coordinate 23,403 of NZ_JBXWPT010000019.1, read as the reverse complement.
TGGCGGCGCCCGTCACGATCAGCGTGAACAGGATCGACAGGCGGAAACCGTAGATCACGCGGGCAAGAACGTCGCGTTTGGTGTCATCTGTCCCCAGGAGGTTCTGGCTGTTGGGTGGCAATGGCGCAGCCCCGGGGCGATCGACCGATGTGTTGTAGGAATAAGGGATCAACGGCCAAAGCGACCAGCCACGTTCGAATCCTTCCGCCTGGAACGTACCGGCGTCGATCTGTTCGATAATGCCTTCAGGATTGTCAAAACATTCTTCCAGGCCGCCGCTGTCTATCAGGCACTGAACCTCGGGGTCGCGATAGATCGCCTCTGTCTGGAAGTCTCCGCCAAAATCGGTTTCCGCGTAGAAGTTGAAGACCGGCGTATAGAACTCACCCCGGTATTTCACCAGAATCGGTTTGTCGTTGGCGATGAACTCGGCAAACAGCGACAGGCCGAACAGCACAGAGAAAACGATCAATGACCAGAAAGCGCGCCTGTTGCGGCAGAAATTGCTCCAGCGGCGCTGGTTCAGGGGGGACAATGCCATCTACCCCTCCCGCTTTTCGAAATCGATGCGCGGGTCGACCAGCACATACATCAGGTCGCTGATGATGCCGACGACCAGGCCCATCAGGCCAAAGATGAACAGCGTGCCGAAGATCACTGGATAATCCCGCGCCACGGCAGCCTCAAACCCAAGACGACCCAGACCATCAAGTGAGAAGATCGTTTCAATGATGATCGAGCCTCCGAAGAACACGCCGATGAACACGGCCGGGAATCCTGCGATGACAATCAGCATCGCGTTGCGGAACACATGGCTATACAGCACCTTGCGCTCGCTCAGACCTTTGGCGCGGGCGGTCATGACATATTGCTTTTTGATCTCATCCAGGAACGAGTTCTTGGTCAGCAGCGTCAACGTCGCAAAGGCCGAGATCGTCAGAGCAATAGTCGGTAGCGCGATGTGCCAGAAGTAATCTGCGATCTTACCGAAGAAACTCAGGCTGTCCCAGTTGTCCGAGGTCAGTCCACGCAGTGGGAAGATCTGCCAATAGGATCCACCGGCGAAAAGCACCAGCAGCAGAATGGCAAACAGGAAGCCTGGAATTGCGTAGGCCACGATGATCGCACCGCTGGTCCAGGTATCGAACCGCGAACCATCCTTGATCGCTTTGCGAATGCCCAGCGGAATAGAAACCAGATAAGCAATCAGGGTCGACCACAGGCCCAGCGAGATTGAGACCGGCATTTTTTCAAGTACAAGTTCAATCACGCTGATCGAGCGGAAATAGCTCTCGCCGAAGTCCAGCGTCAGATAGTTGCCCATCATGATCAGGAACCGTTCAAGAGGCGGTTTATCGAAGCCGAATTCCTTTTCAAGTTCAGCAATGAACTCGGGCGGCAGGCCCCTCGCACCGACATATTTGTCGTCGAAAACACCGCCCGCCGGTTCTGAACCCGCGCCGGCATCGCCCGCACCTGCAAATCCGGCGAAAACATCACCCTGTCCTTCGATCTGCGCAATGATCTGCTCGACCGGACCGCCAGGCACGAATTGTACCAGCGTGAAGTTGACGATCATGATGCCCAGAAGGGTCGGAATGATCAGCAACAAGCGTCTTAGAATATAGGCGCCCATGTTATCGCAGCGCGCCTTTCGTTTTCAGTGCAGCCTCTTTTTCCGGATTGATCCACCACAGATCCAGATAGCCCAGCGAATAAGGTGGCAGGTTTTCAGGGTATTCATACATATCGTAATAGGCCGCCCAGTGGTCAGCGATGTATCCTACAGGGATTACGAAGAACTCATACCTGAGGGCGCGATCCAACGCCTTCAATGCCGTATCCTGATCCGCCTGATTGTCGGTTTCGAAGGAAGCTTCGATGATAGCATCAACCAAAGGGCTGGCCAATCCGGCAGGGTTGAAAAGGCTGAATGCGGCCTCTTCTGACCCATACATCTGACTCAACCCGCCACCGGTCGAAAGAAACGACCCGTATCGTGTGGAATAGACCATGTCATAGTCTCGCTCGCGACTGCGCAGCGTGTATTGCGCCGGGTCAACCTTTTCTGCAGACGCATCCACGCCCATGGCTTGCAGGTTCTGGACATAGGTTTCAATCATCGTGGCCGTCGATGTCGGCAGGTTTGAAGGATACGGGAAATCCACCCTGAGCGTCTGCCCTTCCGCGTTGCGCCGCACGTTGCCATCGCCGACCGCCCACCCAGCCTCGTCCAGCAGTTTCGCGGCTTTGCGCAGATTTCTCCGGTCGTTCAGGCGCGCGGGGTTTGACTCATGGGCCATCACAGCAGGTTCCGCAAGAAAATCCTCTGGCACAACTTCACCCAGCACCTGAAGAAACGCCAGTTCATCGCCCTCGGGCAGACCATGCGCTTCAAGCGGGGCGCCTTGTGTAAAGGAATTGCGCGGTGAATTCAGACCAAACAGCAAGGATTCATTCGCCCATTCGAAATTGAAGGCCAAGGCAAGGGCCTTTCGGACGTTCTTGTCGGCAAACTGCGGTTTTCCGAGGTTGAAGACGAAGCCTGACGGTGTCGGCGGGCTGCCATCCGGAATCTCATCCTTAACGATCACACCTTCGTTCAGCTTCGGAAAATCATACGCCGTCGCCCAAAGCTTGGGGTCACTTTCAATCCGCAGCGTGTATTCTCCAGCTTTGAAGCCTTCGAACGCCGCTGTCTGATCGCCGAAATACTCGACGCGGATCGTATCGAAATTGTTGCGACCAACATTGAATGGCAGATCTTTACCCCAATAGTCGTCACGTCGCTTGTAAACGATGCGGCGATTGATGTCATAGCTGTCGAGTTTATAGGGGCCTGAGCCGACCGCCACTTCCAGTCGCGGCTCATCCAGACGTCGGGACTCATCCGCCTCGAACCATGCTTTTGAAAATACTGGGGTTGACCCTACTGTCTCGATCAAACTGCGGCGGGTGACTTCGGGGTTGAACGAGAACTTGACCGTGTTGTCATCCAGCGCTTCGGCCCCTGTCACCATGCGGCCTACGGCTTGCGCGTATGAGGGCAGGCCCTGCTCAATGAACAGACGGTGGCTGTAGACAACGTCCTCTGCCGTCACCGGGGTGCCATCCCAAAAGGTTGCTTCGGGTCGCAAATGGAAAATGACGTAATTGCGCCCTTCATCATATTCCAGACTTTCCGCCAATACGCCGTAATACTGCCCGACACCGTCATCAGAGCTTTCGAACAGGCGATCATATTGCAGCGTCGTCAAGGCGCCTGCGCGCCCCTTGCGGGAATAGGGGTTCAGGGAATCGAACGTCCCTGAAGCCGCCAAGGACAACTCACCACCTTTGGGCGCATCTGGATTCACATATTTCAGATGCGGATAGTCAGCAGGGTAATCCAGATTGCCGAAATACGAGTATCCGTGACTACGGATAACATCATCATCCAATGCCATAGCGATTTGCGGCGAGAACAGAACAGCACAAAGCCCGAGTATGCCAGCCAATGGCCTGACCTTAAGATCACGTGCAGCAGGCATTACGGATATCATGTGGCTCATCCTCTGGGTCATTGTCATCTTTAAAGTCGTAACCGCTAGCTAAAGTGCCAAGGCTGACAGTTTCAAGTTTAGAATGCGTGAGCGCTTTGTGAAGTTTCCTTCAAACAAAAAAGCCGCTGCTCGGGGCAACGGCTTTGAATTTCTCTTTTCTGACGGGCAATCAGTTGCCGATTGTCTGCAGATAGGCAATCAAGTCCGCGCGGTCCTGAGGTTTTTTCAAGCCGGCAAAGCTCATCGATGTGCCCGAGATATAGGCGCTTGGGCGTTCCAGGAAGGCATCCAGCGCTTCGGGCGTCCAGTTGCCGCCATGGGCCTGCATGCTGGCTGAGTAACCGGTGAAACCTTTTGCCGAGGCAACCGGGCGATCAACTACGCCATACAGGTAAGGGCCGGTTCCATTCGCCCCGTCTTCCAGCTTGTGGCACGCGGTGCACTTGCGGAATACTTTCGCGCCCTTCTCGACGTCAGCGGCGGCCAGCAGGTCTTCGAAGACCACTTCTTCGCCGTCGGCGCTTTCGCTCGAGCTTTCGGTTTCGATAATGTAGGCGGCCTCAGCCGAGCCATGGCCACCGGAAGCATAGAGGACATCCGCCCCCCATTTGGCCAGAAGCAGCACCAGGAAAGTGCCGAACAGGCCTGCGGCGGCCTTGGTAACTGTCATCGTGTCGAACATTGATCGCGTGTCCATTTCAGCTGTCTGGGCAGGTGTCTAAGGCTTCCACTTGCGAGAGGCAAGGTATAGACACCGCGACGAAACGACCAAATCGCGAACTTGTTGCATGGAATCGACCAAATGACCAATCGCATTGCTTTTCAGGGTGAACCCGGCGCCTACAGTCACGAGGCCTGCCGCAACGCACGACCCGAAATGGAGGCCCTGCCCTGCCGCACATTCGAGGATGTGATCGAATCAGTTCGCTCGGGCGCGGCCGATCTGGCGATGCTGCCAGTCGAAAACACGACCTATGGTCGGGTTGCCGACATTCACCGGCTGCTGCCGCATAGCGGCCTGCACATTATCGATGAGGCCTTTGTACGCGTTCACATCAACCTTCTTGGTGTACCGGGTGCAAAACTGGAAGATATCACCGAAGCGCATTCGCATCTGGTGCTGCTGCCGCAATGTTCCGGCTTCCTGAAAGAACACGGTATTCGCGGCCGAGTCAGTCCCGACAATGCCCGCGCCGCGCGCGAAGTGGCCGAAATCGGGGATTTGCATTCCGCCGCTCTGGCCAGTGAGCTTGCGGCTGAAATCTATGACCTGAACGTCCTGGCCCGCCACATCGAGGACAATGACGACAACACGACCCGTTTCCTTGTCATGTCACAAGAGGCGGATTTATCCCGTCGGGGTGAGTATGGAATGATCACCAGCTTCGTGTTTCAGGTCCGCAACATCCCGGCTGCGCTGTACAAGGCAATGGGCGGCTTTGCCACGAACGGGATCAACATGACCAAGCTGGAAAGCTATATGGTCGACGGGTCCTTCACAGCAACGCAGTTTTATGCCGACATCGTTGGTCATCCCGAAGACCGTAACGTGCAACTGGCCATGGACGAGCTGGAACACTTCACGACCAACGTCGAGGTTCTTGGCGTCTACCCTGCGGCCCATCCTCGCGGCTGACAGGTCACTCGAAAGGCAGGCTGAATTCCGATTGGCGCAGATCACTGCGCCATGCTTGAAGAATTGTCTGCACGTTTGCCCCGATGCCGTCCATCGAATCAATCTCGATATCGTAAACTCTGCCAGCGTGGATCATGGATTGGTCACGTTGGGCGCTTCCCACCGGACGGTCGCCGCGCAATCGTTCGCGCGCGTTCAACTCGGGAACCGAGCAATGGACAGCTACGAACAGAACATCAAACGGGCGGAAGAGGTCGTGCAAGTCTTTGACCCACCCCGGCGTATCCAGAATATGTTCCAAAATCAGATTGTTGCCCGAGGCCGCATAAGCAGCCCGCGATTGATGAAACCCATCAAAGACAGCTGATCTGTCGTCGGACCAATCGAACTCACCACGGCGATAGCGCTCCAGCGGCAGAACTCCAGAATCGCGCAAGTGGTCGATCGAGATATGCCAGAACGGCTTCTCTATCTTCTGCTGCAAAGCCTGTGCGATCGTCGATTTTCCGCTGCTTGATGCGCCATGCAGAAAAATAATGTGCGACATCCTAGGTTTCTTCCCCAAGCCTTGCCCCGTTCAGCCCAGCGGACGCCGTTCACGTCCCGTGCAGGTGGCGCAGTTCCAACTCACGCGCAAACTCGCTGAACCGCACCTGGAATTGCTTGCGGAACTTTGACTGTCCAAGCTTCATGGATTGCAACAGCAACCGCGCGGGCAAGGATTTTGCGGCCAAGGACATCTCAACGCTCAGGCGTGTCCGGCGCGGGGACAGGGCCAGAAAATCTACTGTCGTCAGGCCGGTTATTCCCTTGCTGGCAGCTTCAAACCGCATTTGCGACGGTTTGTCATAGTCCGTCATCACCACCGACATCTGACGCGGCTTTCCACGCAACCTGAATTCCGTTTTCCATTCGGCGCCAGCAGTCACCATTGCATCCGCGCCCAGGCGCCGCACGTCGATGCCACGACGCATCGCCATACGCTCGAACCTCTCGAAATCCGACACCATGTCGAACACCGAATTGATAGGGGCTTCGATATCTTCCCGCGCTGAAAACTGCATAGTGACCTTTGCTGTTTATGGCTTCACCAGTTTTCCCTCAGTCCAGCGTATCCGCAAGCCAGTTCTGAAGCAGAAAATGAGCGATAGCCCCCTTGCGAGCTGGCAACAACCGGGGATGTTCGCCGGCAAACGCCTGCATCATTTCGGATTTGCTGACCCACATTGCCTCTTCGATCTCGACCGGATCGATCACGATGTCGCGCGACAGGGCCTCGCCTGCGCATCCGAACATCAGGGATGCCGGAAACGGCCAGGGCTGGCTGGACAGGTAAGACACCGCACCTACAGGTACGCCTGCCTCTTCCATCACTTCGCGGCGCACCGCTGCTTCCAGCGTTTCGCCGGGTTCGACAAATCCCGCCAGCAAGGAAAACATCCCCTGGGGCCACCCCGGAGATCGTCCCATAAGCACACTGTCCCCATGCGTAATCAGCATGATCACAACCGGATCCGTGCGCGGGAAATGCTGCCCACCGCAAGACGGACAACTGCGCTGCCACCCACCTTGTGACACATCACTGGCTGCGCCGCAGCGGGCACAGAAGCGATGTGTTTCGTGCCAACCGATAACCGCCTTGGCCGATGCGGCCAGTTCGGCATCACGGGGCGACAATCGTGTCATGATCCGGCGAAGCTCGGCAAAGACATGCCCTTCCGGCAAATCCGGGTGCTGCTGTTCGGATCTGTCCACGAACTCTCCCAAGCCGGTCAGGTCCAGCCCCTCTGCCGCCCAAGCCGAGATATCCGCCGCAAACAAGGGTGCGCCCTCTGCGCTCCGGCCAAGAAAAAACGGTGCTTCGATTACTCCGCCAGGGCCATCTCTGACCAGCGGGTGGGTCATCTCCGTCAGGGCAAGCTGATCCAGCGCTTCACCCACTACCAGAAGTTTGCCTCGCCACAGCAATATGCATCGCGCGGCAGGGCTGCGCGCCATCTCGGACAGCTTCTCCGAATCCCCACGAAGATGCGCTGCCCGATTCAAACCCGAGCCGCCAAAAGTCACCTGCTCTGCGTTTTTCATTGGATTTCCTTCTGGTCTTGCGCCAAGGGCTGCCATGTCTCAGGCCATGTTGCAATGGCAATTCAAAGCGCAAAACGCAGAGACGCGCCGCCGAAAAGCCGCATGGCGGCCTTGGAAAAATCATCTAAATTGCGTTTCGATGATTTTAGCCCATTACCACATTCAAAAGCAGAACAACAAAAGTGAAGCAAAACCCATCGACGCAGGTTCAACCCACGGAAAACCGTGGGCGTATTCGTATTCTTGCCACCTCCGACCTGCATATGCATCTGACCGGTTTTGACTATTACACGGACACACCAGACCCAACACTTGGGTTGACTCGCACCGCCAGCCTGATCCGCAAGGCCCGACACGAGGCCACAGACGCACTGGTGCTGATGTTCGACAACGGGGACTCGCTCCAGGGAACACAGATGGGCGAATGGGCCGTTCGGAACGACACTCGCCATCCGATGATGCTGGCATTCAAGGCACTGGACTATGATGCGATTGGTCTTGGCAACCATGATTTCGGGTTCGGGCTGCCATCATTGGACAAGACCCTTGCACAAGCCCCGTGCCCGGTTCTGTGCGGCAATCTTCATCGGTCCGGAGAAATACAATCATGGCATCGTTTTGCGATCCTTGACCGCATCATACCGGCAGGAAACAAGGGCATACCCATTCGCGTTGGCGTGTTTTCGGTTCTTCCACCGCAAACAACACGCTGGGAAGAACATAATCTGAACGAAACCGTAGTGGCGGACGACATTGTTGTCGCGGCACGGTCCCTAACGAATTTCTTGCGCGAAAAAGGGTGCGATCTGATCGTGGCGCTCGCCCATTCCGGGCTAGGAAACCCGGACACAGCGACCGACACCGAGAATGCCGTCATTCCCCTGGCCGCGATTGAGGGCATCGACGCTGTTGTCGCCGGGCACACTCACCTGACCCTTCCCGCACGCACCAGCGCCCAAACCCCGAATGTGGATTACGCGAAAGGGCTGGTGCATGGTACGCCGGTTGTCATACCCGGCTCGGCAGGCGCATATCTTGGAGTAATTGATTTAGCCGTTACCCTACAGGCCCAGTCGGGGCTGCGTGTTGTTGACAGCCACGCTGAATTGCGCCCGGTTTCCGTGGGCGGCACCGCTATTGGCGAAGACTTGGAAATCGCGCAACTAGTTGAACCCGCACATCAGCAGACCCGTCAGGACATGGCCGCGCCCGTTGCGCGCGTCTCGGACACATTGCACAGCTATTTCAGTTTCTGTGCACCGGATCGTGGACTGACGCTTGTTGCCGCCGCACAAGCAACCGCGTTGCGCCCCTTTTTACACGGCACCGCGCTTGCAGAGCTGCCACTGTTGTCAGCCGTGTCGCCAGCCAAATGCGGCGGGCGCTCTGGCCCTCGGTATTACACGGACGTTCCGGCCGGTGAAATCTGTCTGCGGCACGTTGCGGATCTGCATGTCTTCCCCAATGAGTTGCGCGCGATCCAGATCACAGGCACGCAGTTGCTGGAATGGTTGGAGATGTCAGCCAGTGCATTCAACCAACAATTCCCCGATGCCGAGGCAGAACTGTTCGACCGGGATCGGGCGGGGTACAATTTCGATATCATCTTTGGCTTGTCCTATCAGATCGACCCGTCGCAACCGCCGCGATACGATGTCGGGGGGCAAATGATCCATCCCGGTCACAGGCGGGTGCATCATCTGACTTGCGCGGGCCAAGCCGTACGGCCGGATCAGGTGTTTGTCGTTGCTCTCGATAATTATCGCGCAAGCGGTGGTGGACATTTCCCGTATATGTCATCGGCCCTGGCCATCAATCTGCCCCCGCTGGATATCCGGGACATTTTGCGAGACTACATGACGCACCGCCTGCCACCCGACCCATTGGCCCGGCAACCTTATCCGTTCTCTCTGATGCCGAAATCCGGGATGACGACCATTCTTCGGACTGGTCCCGGTGCTTTGAAGTATATTGACGAATTGAACATGTTTGACCCCAAGATTCTGGAACCTGACGAAACCGGTTTTGCACGCATTCGCCTGACGCTCTGACGGGTTGTCATTTGCCGAAGCCTTCCCTATATCCAGAGTCGAGAGGTTGGCGCGGGCGAGCGCCTCGCCAACCTGGTCAGGTCCGGAAGGAAGCAGCCACAACGAGCCCCGCTTGGGTCGATGTCCAACCTCTCACTTTTCGAACCTTAGCCGCAGGAGGGCTTTATGATTGTAGAAAAGACCCTTCGGGCAGCACGGTTCTGACCTCACGGTATCAACTGACTGCCTGAACACATGACCCGGGGATGAGCGATTGCCATCCGTCGGGAGTACTGTTTCTGACGACAGGCAGACCAATGTTTCTTACACTTTCGGACCTGGGATGGTCCTCTCACTTTGCTGCGCAACACGCGGCTTATCCTTCCTGCACACCTTTTCGCATCACTTCCGTTCATCGGGACCGCCTGATCGGGCTGAACCCGTATGGTGAAGTCCCGTTGCTGACCCTCGATCAGTCAACCGGCAGCTATGCCGTTGGCGATTGGGTTCTCACCGACGACGACAAACGCGTGCGCCACTTGCTCGACCGGCGCAGCCTGCTGCACCGACGCGCCGCCGGTACAGGTGCCGCGACGCAACTGATCGCAGCCAATGTCGATGTGCTGTTCATCGTCAGCTCGTGCAATGCCGATTTCAACCTGCCCCGGCTGGAACGATATCTGGCGCTTGCGCATCAGGCCGGGTGTTACCCGGTCGTTGTTCTGACAAAGGCCGACAAATCAGAGGACCCTGATAGTTTCTCGGGGCAGGTGCAATCACTGGACCCGTTCTTGACGGTTCTGGCGATCAACGCGCTGGACCCTGCAGAAGTTGAAAAGGTTCTGTCCTGGTGCTCCAAAAGCCAAACCGGAGCGCTGGTTGGCTCGTCGGGCGTTGGCAAGACGACACTTGCCAATTCCATGACCGGTCAGGATCTCACCACCTCGGGCATTCGCGAGGATGACGCGCGGGGCCGGCACACAACGACCGCACGCGCACTGCACCGGATGCGCAACGGCGGCTGGTTGATCGATACACCCGGAATGCGCGCGTTGCGCCTGCTGGACGCTCAGGACGGGATCGACGAAGTTTTCTCGGACCTTGCCGAGTTGAGCCGGGACTGCCGTTTTGCGGATTGCCAGCACAACTCCGAGCCCGGATGTGCCGTGCAAAAGGCGATCAGTCACGGCACGCTTGATCCGGTGAGACTGGACCGGTGGCGCAAGCTTCGGCGCGAAGATCGGCGCAACTCTGAAACAGTCGCACAGTCCCGCGCGCGGGACAAAGCGTTCGGTAAGATGGTCCGTGGCGTCATGAAGGAAAAGAAACTTCGCAACCGGTGATCGTTGGACGGTGCCCGGCCCGTCCTGCGCCGCGTCTGGTCAAGCGATCAGTCGCGGCCAAACCGCTGCGTTGCGCCGGGCAAATGCTCCGATATGACCAACCTCAGGCAACCCGAAATCGGCGGGGCTCAGCAGGTGACGGTTGGCATCGGGGCCGTAAAGATCCGCAAGCCGCCAAACCGCTTCCGGCGGCACCATCTGGTCGTCCTCGAATGCAAACAAATCCACGGGCACTCCAGTTTCCTCCCAGTGCGCCGCAGGTAAGTCACGCCCGATTTCAGGTACATAGCTTAACGGCGCTGTACACCATTTGCGCCACTGCCAATAGACCGATGCCGGCAGGTCCGAGCCAAACCCGATCGCCTTTCCGGGAAGGTAGCCAAGTGCTCGGGCCAAAAGCGGGGCATGGCCGTACCAGAACAACCTTGCCAAACCCCGATAGGGCCACGGATGGTCGCTTAGGGTCACAAGCCCCGAACACACACAGATCATCCGGTCAATCAGATCGATATCCGGTTGTACTGGCCCCAACATCGCGCCGACGGAATGGCCGATGGTCCAGTGTTTCGCATTCGGGTATCGCCGACGCATTTCCGCCCGTGCCGCAGGCATGTCGATCAAGGCCCAATCCGCCATGGTCGCACGCGAATCTTTCAGGCGGCCCGTTAAAGAATACCCATAATCCCTATAGTCATAGGTCAGGCAGGCCATACCCTTCTCAGCGGCAAGCCATCGTGCGAAATGACGGTAATAATCACGCGGCACACCCGTTGCACTGTTCAGCACGACGACGATTTCGGGCGAAGTTACCGGGCTATACAATCGGGCGGACAGCGTTTTCTGCCCGGACGGAAACCGAAACTCCTCGGTCAATACCGTTTGCTCTGTATCCAACATGATCTCTGGCTTTTCGCTTGGTAAATCCGGTTTCCGAACCTCAACACCCTCGACACTATGCATGAACCAACATCGTATCCAGCATGACCAAGCGTCCGGTCAAAAGATCGGCTTGACTCGGTGCGTGCTCAAACGCTAGCGGTTGTGTGATGGTTTCCGGCCTCCACAAGGGGTCGGGATGAAAAGGGAACACGGTGCGGTAATGTCTGGTCATACAGGCAACAACCAAATCCGCGACTGCCCCCGCAACTGTAAGCGGTAAGCGATGCCAAAACACCACTGGCCCAATGGCCGGGAAGGTCGGCAAAGCAATGACCCGCAAGTCAGGAGACCTGCCATCGGAAACGAAACCGAAACTCGGGCGGGGTGTCCGGGCAGGTCCTGACGGCATCACGCTGTCCCACCTGTCCCAAATATCCTGTCCGCTACGCGCGGAGGGCGCAGGATGATCTGGAAGACAAAAACGCATGAATACAGTGCAACAGTATGTCAGCGGACGGGCAAAACCTGCCCCGCTTTGGCGCGGCTGGCGCGCTCGATATCCGAAGCCGTGACACAGGCGACCTTGGCCACAAGTGACGATTTGGAGGTTGAGGGCAGCAGTGAGCTGTCGCATTGCGCCGAAGGATGCCATGCAATTTTTCTCGCGCGATCAGACAGCATTCGTATCTTTTGCGGGACGCAGCCCGAAGCCGCAATTGAGCCCCTGAACGGCTATGCCGACTTGATCTTCGGAAACACGTTCAGTGCGATGCCATCCGGCGTCGTGAAAAACCCACCCTGCGCGATGATCCAGGTTTTCACGATCCGGCCTCGAAAACCCGTTTGCGCGCCCGCGCAGATTTCAATCTGATTCCAGACTGACCCGTGCCTGGGCACGCCGAGAGGCCCAGGCCAGTTGCGCATCCGTTTCGACAGCGCAAGGACGTACCGCCCGCAATCGTTCCAGCGCTGTGTCCGCGCGTTCGCCGCATTCGACCATCAGCCGCAGAACAACCATACCTGACCTGCCACAGCCCCCACGGCAGTGCACTAAAACGCGACCTCCACCTGACAGCGCGTGCCGGGCTGCGGCGCTGACAGACGGCCACGCGTCCTGAACCGCCTGTGTCGGCGCTCCGAAATCTTCGATCGGAAGGTGAACCCATCGGCTGGCGCGGCTTTGAATGTCGCTGCCGAAATCCTTCGCGCCATCCTGAAGCATCTCGACATCCGTTGTCATCGATACAACAAGCCCCGGCTGCCAGGCTGCGATCGTATCCAGATCGCTGAAATAATCCCCGCCACGTCCGGGCATCGAGGTCAGTGCAAGCGTTCCGCCTCCGACTTGCAGGGCGTAGATCACCAGCTGCGACATGAAACGTGTCCTCCCCGAAGAACTCTTTACAAAAATGAGTCATTAAATCTGCTAACGCAGTTTAGTGCGAAAGCGACTCGTTTCTAAATCAAAAATCATGACACCACGCTGTGGACGCGGGCAGCGGTGGCCACTACGCTGTGCCCAAGCACCGAATCCCAACGAGAAGACATGACAGACAGCTCCAGCCCCGCCTATAAGGTTCTCGCCCGCAAATATCGCCCGGAAACCTTTGCCGATCTGGTGGGTCAGGATGCCATGGTGCGCACCCTGAAAAACGCGTTCGCGGCCGATCGGATCGCGCAGGCCTTCATCATGACCGGCATTCGCGGCACCGGCAAAACCACGACCGCGAGGATCATCGCCAAGGGCATGAATTGCATCGGTCCGGACGGAACCGGTGGCCCCACAACCGAGCCCTGCGGTCAGTGCGAACACTGTGTCGCTATCATGGAAGGTCGCCATGTCGACGTGATGGAGATGGACGCCGCCAGCCGCACAGGCGTCAACGATATCCGCGAGATCATCGACAGCGTGCGCTATCGCGCCGCCAGCGCGCGTTACAAGATTTATATCATCGACGAGGTTCACATGCTCTCGACCAGTGCTTTCAACGCGCTGCTCAAGACGCTGGAAGAACCGCCCGCGCACGTGAAGTTCATCTTCGCGACCACTGAAATCCGCAAAGTGCCTGTCACAGTACTGTCCCGATGCCAGCGCTTCGACCTGCGCCGGATTGAACCCGAAGACATGATTGGCCTTCTGAGCAAGATCGCCGAAGCGGAAAGCGCCCAGATTGCCGAAGACGCGCTGGCACTGATCACCCGAGCAGCGGAAGGATCGGCCCGGGACGCGACCTCGTTGCTGGATCAGGCGATATCGCACGGGGCTGGCGAGACGACCGCCGATCAGGTCCGTGCAATGCTTGGACTGGCGGACCGTGGCCGCGTTCTGGACCTTATGGATATGATCCTGCGCGGCGACGCCGCGGGCGCACTTACCGAGTTGAGTGGGCAATACGCCGAAGGCGCGGACCCGCTGGCGGTGCTGCGCGACCTGGCCGAGATCACGCACTGGGTGTCCGTCGTAAAGATCACACCTGACGCGGCCCAGGACCCGACGGTTTCTCCGGACGAACGGACCCGGGGCCAACTCATGGCCGAGGCTCTGCCGATGCGGGTCCTGACCCGCATGTGGCAAATGCTGCTGAAGGCGCTCGAGGAAGTCTCCGCTGCCCCCAACGCGATGATGGCCGCTGAAATGGCCGTTATCCGCCTGACTCATGTGGCTGATTTGCCCAGCCCCGAAGAGCTGATCAAGCGATTGCAGGATACCCCGCCACCGCCGCAGGGCGGGCCCAACGGCGGCGTGCCCATAGCCAGACAGGGTGCGGTTCCAACGCAAGCTGGCGCGGCCCATCCGCCTGCCTACGCGTCGCCCCCTCGCGGTGCCGGTGGTGCGCCGGTTGCAGCTCTGGCGCAGGATGCTCAAACGGCCCTTGCGCGGTACCCGACCTTCGACCACGTGGTCGAACTGATCCGGACCAATCGCGACGTGAAGTTGCTGGTTGAGGTGGAAAACGGCGTGCGCCTCGTGTCCTATCAGCCCGGACGAATCGAATTCACACCCGCCGCTCAAGCACCGGCGGATCTGGCTCCACGGCTGGGCTCTGCCTTGCAACGCTGGACAGGAAACCGGTGGGCGGTCTCGATTGTCTCGGATGGGGATGCACCCACAATTGGGGAAATACGGGACGAGGCCGAGCTGGCACTGAAATCCGAGGCTGAACAACACCCTTTGGTTCAGGCTGTGCTGGCGCAATTCCCCAAGGCGAGAATCACCAATATCGAGACGCCGGAACAACGCGCCGCCAAGGTCGAGACCGAAGCTCTTCCCGAAGTTGAAGACGAGTGGGACCCGTTCGAGGAAGACTGACCTTGCCACCCGTCATCTCGTGTCACAAGTGATACTCATCGACTCTTCCCGTGATTTACACCGTTCCACAACGTGAGCGAGGGATTTCATGCGAGCGTCACCACTGCATCCACTTTTCGAATTGATTGTTCACGACATCGACCTGCGCGAAGTTGCAGGTGATACCTTGTATCCTGACATTCGGCAGGCGTTCGAAACCCACTCAGCGTTGCTGTTTCCCAAACAATCAATCCCGGATACATACCATGTTCGCATCGCCGAACTGTTTGGCCGTTGGAGAATAGAAGAGCTGTGGCGGCGGCACACGACTTTGAATTTCAGATTTCCGAACTGACCTAGAAAACAAAAGACAGCCTTTGCTCAAAGGACGATCTACGCTTGCTGGATTTGCAGGCAAATTTGTTGTGATATGTTGCGGCACACGGACAGTATGTTCCTGCCGGCGCCTGCACTGATCAACATTCTGACGGCCAAGGCCGTGCTCCCGTCGGGTAACCCGACCGAGCTCGCATCGACCCTAGCGGCGTGGGCAGATATGCCGGATCAACTGAAAATACACTGAAGGATGCCATTATCTGGCACCGGTTGTCTCATTCCCGATCAAAGATTTCAGCCGATCTGGCCGAACTGTCAAAAATGACCAGATGGCAGGATTGCCAATGGCGCGCGATCTGGCCAAATCCTGAATTCATCGCTTCGCATGCCTTTGCTATCGAAGGGATAGGGCATCATGAAGGTCAAACCCTGCTGGACAACGCAATCACGTTCTGCACGCAGCCCGAACAAGTCTATTCCCACCAACGGTCAGTCGGCGACGTTCTCATCTGGGACGAACGCGCCACGATGCATCGCGGCCGTCTCTGGAACTAATACCACCCAGGAACCCTGAAATCCATTTGCTGCTATGTCAGCGACGCCGAAGGTTCAAACCGCGTTCGAGAAAACTAAGAACCAACCCTCCCGCGCCCGCCACGGTCTATCGGCTGCGCCGATACCCCTGAGCGGCCTTGGGCCCGGCAGCGCATGGGCCGTGCCCATGCGCTGCCGGGCCCAACGGGAGGAAAGGTCTTGCCAAAGACCTTGACGACGGGCGGGACAACCCTTGTGCGATGTGGCCGCTGCCCGTATCTAGAGCGCAAACGGAGACACAGGAGAATACTATGCTGAAAGGACTCGGCGGGCTTGGCGGTCTGGGCGACATGGCCAAGATGATGAAATCCGCGCAGGACCTGCAAACCAAGATGACCGAGATGCAGGAAGAGTTGAACAACATGATGGTTGTCGGCGAATCCGGTGCTGGCCTGGTCAAGGCAACTGCGACCGCCAAGGGTGAACTAAAAGGTCTGGATATCGATCCGTCCATCTTCAACGGTGACGACAAGGAAGTGGTCGAAGACCTGATCCTGGCCGCCATCAAGGACGCGCAGACCAAGGCCACCGAACGCTCGCAGGCCGAGATGGCAAAACTGACCGAAAGCATGGGCCTGCCCGCAGACATCAAGCTGCCGTTCTGATACACCCTCCTGACGGATCATCGGCCGGGCACCTGGGCCTGGCCCTTTTGCAGGAGCGCCCGGGTTGAGTTCCAACAGCGATATAGACAATCTGATCGACCTGATGGCCAAGCTGCCGGGCCTCGGCCCACGCTCGGCCCGCCGCGCCGTTCTGCATCTGATCCGCAAACGTGCCCTGCTGCTGACACCCCTGTCTGATGCCATGCAGCAGGTCGCGATCACCGCCCGGGAATGCCTGAATTGCGGTAACGTGGGCACTACTGACATCTGCGATATCTGCGACAACGAGGTCCGCGCGACCGGAGAACTGTGCGTGGTCGAAGACGTCGCCGACCTCTGGGCGATGGAGCGCGCCGGTGTTTTCAAAGGCCGCTATCATGTTCTGGGTGGCACGCTGTCGGCGCTGGACGGGGTCGGCCCGGACGAACTGCGCATTCCCCGACTCAGGGACCGGGTCATGGCCGAAGGGATTACCGAGGTCATTTTGGCGCTCAACGCGACCGTCGATGGCCAGACAACCGCCCACTACATTGCAGACCAACTGGAGGGTCAGGTGCGCCTGACCTCTTTGGCCCAAGGTGTGCCGATCGGCGGAGAGCTGGATTATCTGGATGACGGGACGATTACGGCGGCGCTGCGGGCGCGGAAAGAGATCTAAATCAGCTTTGTCAAACCGCACCCCTATTTTTACACCAGTAATAACAACACCCCTCGGGCATTAAATTGAGGTACGCATCTTGAGCAAGTATCCAGATCTTTTTGTCCTGAGACATGGCGAAACCGAGTGGAACACTCAGGGTAAGTTCCAAGGGCGCAAGGATTCTCCGTTGACGGAAAATGGCAAGTCTCAGGCTCGAAAACAAAACGAGATACTCAAACAAGTCCCGGATGCACCATCGCGTGTTTATGCCAGCCCACAGGAACGGGCTAAACGCACCGCGCGTTTGGCAACCTCACCTCATCACGAGGTGATACATGACGATCGGCTTATGGAAATCGCGTTTGGACAATGGGAAGGTGCAACGAAGGATTTCATCCGAGAGCAAATCGACTGTTCCTATGAAAGCTATCATTGGTATTTTCGCAGCCCGGGCGGAGAGAACTTTGAAGACATCTGCGGTCGCGTAGATTCTTTTCTGAAGGAACAGGTTGAGCCAGCGATCATCGTAACCCATGGCGTTACATCATTGGTGCTGAGAGGGCTTTGGTTGGGCCTGGATTTGGACACTCTGCTACGGCTACCGAGAACACAAGGGTGCGTGTTTCACCTTGCTAACGGCGTTGAAACCATATTGAGCTGAGCTCATGGATTGGGCCCGAAATCAGGTTTGTCTCGCTTTCAATACCGGGACAGCCATAGTTCAAAAAAGCAACTTTGGATGATCACTAAACTGCTCTAAGGATAGATAAACTCAGCGAATACTTTGGAGCACTCCTCATGACCCGTCTTCTTGCGCTTGCTTTTGCTACATTTTCTGCCACCGCCGCCCTTTCACAAGAGCTGATTGACAAAGGCTACGTCGAAGGCTGGAACATCATGATGGACCCCGCACTTGGCAACGGGTGCCTGATCCAGACGGTATATCAGGATCTCTCGGTGGTGCGCCTTGGCTATGACGCACTGGACAATCGCGGGTACTTCGCCGTCTACAACAAGGCTTGGGGCGACATTAAGCAGGGTGAGAGTTACCCGATCCGGTTCGATCTTGACGGCAAAAGCCATGATGCCACGGCCATCGGGTTCAACGAACGCGACGTGCCGGGCGCGACCGTGTTTTTCACCGATCGGAGCTTCGTGAACGCCATCGCTCAGAACAAGACAATGACGGTCTACAATCCGGCAGGTGAGGTGGTGATGGCCATTGACCTCAAAGGGACCGCCAAGGCTTTGGACTATGCGCGGGACTGTCAGAACAAAAAGCTCTAACGAATCGGATCAAAGAGCGCGTCCTTGGCGGTGCAATCACGGATCACGTCCCGACCGCAGGGCACGGAATCCAGATCGCGCGACAGGCACACGCGGACCTCTTCGATATAGCCCTGTTTGCAGGTGATCGTGATCATGTCGCGCTCCAACTCCGGGTTGGCTTTCAGGAATGCCTCCTCGACCACCGAAGCGGGCAGTTTGACGGATGAATCCAGCTTGCGGAACACCTGAGGGCGCTCGACCGCTTCATAAGCCCGCCGGGACAGGGCAAAGTAGTCGGACGCCGACAATCCCGAACATGTGCCGTGTTTCTTCCATTGATGCCAGGCAAGGCCGGAACTGCCCTGAATATCCTCCATTTCCCGCGTCATGCGGCGCGAAGGTGGGCTTGCGGGGGTACGGCAGTAGGACGGCCAGCCCTGATGGAACTGAGGCCACAGCCCATGCAGAACCCAACCGTGATCATGGCGTGAATCGCATTGATCCGATCCGCGCGCATCTCCTTCGCGGGCGCACCAGTTGGGCGACCAGCTCAGCGACAGAACGTAGTAGTCAAACTCGCCTGCCTTTTCGCCCTCGGCCAGCGCAGCCACCGCGCTGAAGACCCACAAAACTACCCAGCGCATTCGCCTCTTCCCTTCTTGCCTTTGCGCGACTATATACGGGCCAAGTTCCCCGACAACGGAAACCTGCCCCAAGAACCAAGGGGCCGCCGAATTCCGGCGACGGGACAGATGTATGTATAGGAGACGGGCTGATGGCAAAACCGCTTATGGCCAAGGCAACCGCCGTATGGCTGGTGGACAACACCACGATCAGCTTCAAGCAGATCGCGGATTTCGTAGGAATGCACGAGTTGGAAGTGCAGGGTATCGCTGATGGTGACGTCGCCGCCGGCGTAAAAGGCTTTGACCCGATCGCCAACAACCAGCTGACCCAGGACGAGATCGAAGCGGCACAGAACAACCCGCTTCACAAGTTGAAGCTCAAGTTCAACCCGTCAGCCGCTGGCGAAGAAAAGCGTCGCGGTCCGCGATACACGCCACTGTCGAAACGTCAGGACCGTCCGAACTCGATCCTGTGGCTGGTCAAGTTTCACCCGGAACTCAGCGATGGCCAGATTGCCAAGCTGGTAGGCACCACGAAACCGACCATCCAGTCGATCCGCGAACGCACGCACTGGAACATCTCCAACATGCAGCCGATTGATCCGGTTGCTCTGGGTCTGTGCAAGCAGTCCGAGCTGGACACCGCCGTACAGAAAGCGGCAGCCAAGAAAGCGGCTGAAGGCGGCGTGATGAGCGACGACGAACGTCGCAAGCTGGTGTCGACCGAGCAGTCGCTGGAAATGGACGCAGCGCCGAAGATCCCGACCGCAATTGAAGGTCTGGAAACTTTCTCGCTGTCCGACGAACCGTCCAAAGAGAAAGACGACGAGCCGATCATCGACGCAGACAGCTTCTTCAACCTGCCCAAAGGTGGGGCGGATGAAGAAGACGAAGACGATCTTCGCCCGTAACGCGCAAACAGCCTCGGCCAGAACGGCTGGGGCTTTTTTCACGGACTTGCCATGCTGAATGTTCTATCTGCGGTTTTTGGCCCGCATCACGCCGTAACAATCTATGCCTTTCTCAAAACGTGGGGGCTTGGCCTGGCTGCCGGTGTTGTCATGATTGCCATCGTTGCGACATTGTTTCTATTGGGAGATGAAGGCGAACACGAGCATGAGGCGTTCCTGATCGTCCCGGTGCTGTCTGCAACTCCGGTGAACGGAGACCTGAAGAATGGCGTCGTGGCTTCGGTTCGCCTGCCGGATGGTTCCGCCACGTCGATTACCTCTACGGATGCGCAGGTTTCGCAGACCGTAGGCACGACGGCCTGTGTCGAAAAACGCGTCTATGTCGAAAGCGGTGAAGCCCGGTACCGGTTCAAACTGCCACGTCTCTGCGAAGGCAGTTGATCGACGGAACCGAAGGGATAAAAGCCGCCCGATGCTGACACCGGGCGGCTTTTGCGTTCATACCATTTGAAAGATGATGCCTGCCACGATCGCGCCACCGACGCCCAGGATCAGATAGGTTGCAAAGACGCGCGGTTTGACCAAAGACCAGACCGCGGCCATCGCCGGAATGGAACTGACGGCTCCGGCAACCATGAACGACATGGCAGCACCTGCTGTCATACCTTGCTCCATCAACCCCGCCAGCAGGGGCGGCGCCACGTAGGAGTTCAGGTAGGCCGGCATACCCACCAGCGCAGCAACGATGATCGGCAGCACGCCTTCTCCGCCGACCACGCCGGCAATCAGGTCGGCAGGCACATAGTTAACCAGCAGAGCCTCAAGCACATAGGCCAGCGCAAGCCATTTCAACAGGAACAAACCGTTGTGCACGAATTCCGAACGGAACCGGATCCGGCGCGCGGGTTCCTGCCAGAATTTCCAGACCGGTTTGTCGTCCGTTTTCGGACCACACCCGCAGCACCCAGCGGGCTTGTATTCTCGCAGGGGCTGGGCAAACGCGCCTTTGCGCATCAGCAGCCGAACCGAGAATCCACCGAACAAACCAAGCGCAACCGCCGCGACGGCTTTACCGATGGCAAAGGGCCATCCCAGCGCACCGGCAGTGATCAAAAGCGTCGGCGGGTCGATCAAGGGTGAACTGAGCCAGAATGCCATGACCGCGGACAACGGAGCACCTAAGGCCAGAAGGCCGGCGATAAAGGGAATGACCTCGCAGGAACAAAATGGTGCAAGACCACCGAACAGAGCGGCCAGAAAGATCATCCGGGTCTCACGCCCCGCAAAGGCGCGCGCCACCATCACCTCTGCGCCGGTCGCCTTGAGGTAGGATAGCAGAAGCACTGCAAACAGAATGTATTGCCCTGTATGTGCCAAGGCTTTGGCTGCAAATGTCACCACCTCGCGCAGATTGCCGGGATCCAGGATTGCCACCGCCGCAAGAATGGCAACGATCAGCGTCCAGGGTGTCTTGATCAGGTCCAATACCCCTTTGGCAGTCTCGCGCGGATTCTGTGTCAACTCAGCCATCGTTCGCAGCCTTTCCAACTTCGTCGGCGCAACACTCGCTGAGAATGAATTGCGCAAGATTTCTCAATTCGTCGTAACTGGCCCGGTTGATCGTGGTTCGACCGACCCTTTCCTGTTCGACCACACCACCGGCCGCAAGAAACCGCAGGTGATGGGCCAGGGTCGACGGGGCGATCCCCGTCCGGTCCTGTATCTCGCCAACGGTCAATCCGGCTTCACCGGCCCTGACCAGGGTCTTGAGGACTTTCAGCCGGGCCTCAGAGCCCATGGCAGAAAATCCGGCAGCAGCAGCTTCCCACATTAGTTATCTCCAATAAACTAGATTTCTAGTTATTTAGCCTTAAGGAACTCTCCGGTCAACCTCTCTGTTAAAATATCGTGACTGCGATGTAAGTCCAGATTGCCCCGGCCTTAAGTCCACCCTATAAGCAGGCATGGGGATTTCGGTCGATACATTCTTTCTTGAACTCAATGGTCAGGGCACGTTGCAGGCCCAGATCCAGCAGATGATTGCCGAAGGCATCTTGTCCGGTCGCTTTCACGTCGGAGAAAAACTACCTTCGTCACGCAAACTGGCCGCACATCTGGGTGTCAGCCGAATTACGGTGACGCTGGCGTATACCGAATTGTTGGCCAATGATTATCTGACGGCCAAGGGGCGATCAGGATATTACGTATCGCATAACGCACCGGTCCCTCCCAAGTATTCGCCTGTCCAGCGCGGCACCGAATCCGTTGATTGGGACAAAGCATTGGCACGCCGCTTTCTGGACAGTGACGTTCTGCCAAAACCCAGCGACTGGCGAGAGTACCGTTACCCGTTCATCTACGGGCAGGCCGACCGGACTTTGTTTGACCACGCCAACTGGAGGTTATGCGCCGTCCGCGCGTTGGGGCATAAAGATTTCGATTCACTGACCGGAGATTACGTGGATCAGGATGATCCCTTGTTGATCGAATTTATTGCCCGACACACTCTACCACGCCGTGGCATCGCAGCCCGCCCTGAAGAGATATTGATTACCCTGGGCGCACAGAACGCGCTCTGGCTGGCATCGCGCATTTTGCTGACCCATAACCGTACCGCCGTCATAGAAGACCCTTGCTACTACGCGCTTCGAAGCCTTCTGAACCATTGGGACTGCGCCGTCACACCCTTGAGTGTCGATCGGGACGGATTGCCGCCCGACACGATTCCTGACGAAGCTGACGTCATCTTTACCACCCCCAGCCATCAAAGCCCGACGACCGCGACGATGCCGATCGACCGCCGCAACCAATTGCTAGATCGAGCACGCGATCTCGACGCGATGGTTGTCGAGGATGACTATGAGTTCGAAATGGCCTTTCGGGGTGCGCCTTCGCCGGCACTGAAATCCATGGATCGGGATGGCCGCGTGATTTACGTCGGCAGCTTTTCCAAGTCGCTGTTTCCAGGGTTGCGACTCGGGTACATGGTCGGCTCAGAACCTTTTATCCGCGAGGCACGTGCGCTTCGCTCATTGGTCCTGCGCCACCCACCAGGCCACATTCAGCGCACGGCGGCGTATTTCCTGTCGTTGGGCCACTACGACGCGCAAATTCGGCGTATGTCGAAAGCTTTGCAAGAGCGGCGCGACGCGATGGACAAAGCCATCGCGGAAAGTGGGCTGACCGTGGCTGGACGGGGTGTGATTGGCGGTTCTTCAATGTGGATGTCAGCCCCTGAGCATGTCGACACAACGCAACTGGCATTAAGACTGCAAAACCAGGGTGTTCACATTGAACCGGGTGCGTCGTTTTTCTCGGGACCGGACAGGCCACGGAATTTCTACCGCCTTGGCTATTCCTCAATTCCAACTGACCGCATCGCGCCCGGTGTGAAACTGATCGCAGACGCAATTCGGGCCGTTTAAGCACCATCTGGACCTAATCCGGCTTTCGATTTGGCCCTAACGCAGGTCGCACCCTTGCGCCAAAACCATATCAAACGCCGGGCGCAGTGCCCGGTTTAACTCACTCTTGGTTGGAGAACACCCACATGAAGATGACGACGGAAGAGGCGTTTGTTAAGGTTCTGCAGATGCACGGGATTGAGCATGCGTTTGG
>NZ_JBXWPT010000018.1:0-67151 GCF_059612005.1 Ruegeria sp. CDSA141 | reverse complement strand
TACACCCCTGAAACTCAGGGGCTTGAATCACGCAGCCAAGTCGACCGCAACCAAATTAATAGGTCCAGAACCTAATGCCGGTGCTTTTTTGAAGCACTCTTTCGGGCGCGCCGCTGAATGATCTGGTCATACTCCAAATATCAAACTGCATTTCGCATGTAGGGCCGATCAGTATCACTGACGGCTCTTACGGCATTTGGCTCAATAGTGTTCTGAACTCAGCGCTCAGTTATGAAGGACAGTCCGGAAACGAGCTGTCTCAATCCAAGCGCTGCGCCTGCAAAGATCGCAGCGAATGTAACTGGTGCGCTGTAGGCCAGAAGCGAGAAGGCGGATATGCCTTGTCCGACGCTGCAACCTACTGCGATGATCGCTCCCGGTCCCATGATCGCTGCGCCCAGCATTTGTCGCTTTAGTTCACGTGGATCTTCGCATGCTTCCCAGCGAAAATGGCCTTTTGACCAAGATCCCAAAAACGCGCCGATGAGAACTCCTGAGACTGACCCGACTGCGAAAGACAAAGTGTTTCCGGACGCCGTCATAAGGTAGAACATCGTGTCCCCCAGGGGGGCAGCGAAGGTATGAGTTTGCACCGGCTCACCGTCGAAACCCTGTGTCGCCACCCAATTCGTGCCAAGCCAGCCTGAAACGATCGCCAGCCCAACCACAGATCCCCAGAACACGTGTTTCGGAGCGCGGCGGAACTGTTGGTTCGCCAAAGCGAATATCACCAAAACAACACCGACAGCAGAGCCGATGAGCCAGGCTGGAATAGAGGTCAACCGTTCGCCAAGGAAGCTGATGCTCTGAGGGTCGCTGAGATCCATTTCCACTGGGAAGACCCAAACCCGCAGATAAGCCAAGGGACCTGACATTACGACATACGCTGAAAGACCCATGATCAGAACGATGACGAAGGATCGAAGGTCGCCACCTCCCAACCTTGCCAGCGCGCCATAGCCGCAGTTTCCGCTGATGGCCATTCCGTAACCAAACATGAGGCCACCCACGATCGACCCGAGTGGGTTCCAGGTCTGCGCAAGGTAGCGTGTTCCGATAGGGTCAAGCCAGCCAAACGCCATTGCGGTATGGCTTCCGACAATTGCAACACCGATCGCAATTGCCCACATGCGCAGTCGCCGGTCATCATCTGCGTAAAGATAGTCTTCGATTGCACCCAACGTGCAAAATCGGCCGACACGCGCGGCCAGTCCCAACACGATTCCACCAATCAAACCGATCAGAGCAACGGTATTTGCGTCTCCCAATGCTTCGAACATTGCCAGTCTCCTCCCAAAGCTGGCGGCGTTTTGATCGGCGTTTACTTCTGCCTGCAGAAGAGGTCGTACACAACTTCCAATATTTGTGTCGATCGATCATCAGCCAATCTGTAGTAGATTGTTTTACCTTCACGCCGTGTTTTGACCAAACCTTCGAAACGCAGTCGGGACAATTGTTGAGATACCGCAGCCTGTCTCGCTGACAGCATCTCTTCCATCTGGGTGACGGACTTTTCGCCCGAGGACAGGTAGCATAAGATCATCAGACGCCCCTCGTGGCTGATAGCCTTCAGGAAGTTTGATGCCGTTTGCGCATTCTCCATCATCTGGTCCAGATCTTCTGCGCACATGTCTTTTGTGAACACTGGCAGTTTCGATGGTTTATCCAACAAGATCGCCTCGCTTTCTCAGCTTCACGCATTCAAAACAGTTTATGTAATTTGCCGTCGTTTATCCAGAGGTCTCAATCTGTACCCCTGCGTCACGTAGCAGCACGCCCAACAAACCCCAAAAAAAGTCTTCACCGGGGTACCCTTCGATCCGGCCGACTTCGCGGCCGTTGTTCAGCAAGACAAAGGTTGGAGTGTAGTACAGAGGTCTTCCCAGTTCGATTCCATCCGGCATGGATGCATGGATGTCTACGCGCTGAAGCGGGGCGGCATTTCCTTCCGGTGTTTTCGGGTAGATCCCCGAGATTTCAGCATCCCAGCGGGCACACCACATACACCCATCTTCTTCTGCCATCAGAAGTGTCATTTCCGCCCGTAGAGCCTTGGGAGACACAAACAACGTGATCGCAAGTACAAGCAGAAAAAGGTGGCGCATCTCAAGCTCCGATTGACCGCGGCGACATATCTTTATTACTTTGAATGTATGAATGATAGTGCGCCAGGACAGGTTTGACCATGCTCGACATTACATTTGCAGGAGCTCTGGTTGCTGGGCTGTTGTCATTTCTGTCCCCCTGCATCCTTCCAGTTGTGCCGTTTTACCTCAGTTATCTGGCAGGTGTCGGGATGGAGCAGATTTCTGCGAATTCAGCTATTTCCGGCAACGTTCGCCGCAGAGCGACGCTTGCTGCAATCGCATTTGCAACGGGGATCATAACGATTTTTATGGCTCTCGGAGCCACGGCTTCGATATTCGGACAACTTGTTCGCGAATATTTCGATATCCTTCGTTGGATAGCGGCAGCCATCATCGTGACGATGGGTTTGCATTTCCTTGGGCTGATTCGCATCGGGTTCCTGTATCGACAGTTTCGGGCAGACGTCGGCGAGACATCAAACGTGAGCCTGATCGGAGCCTATGTTCTTGGACTGGCATTTGCTTTTGGCTGGACGCCCTGTGTCGGGCCGGTGCTCGCTGCAATCCTGTTTACAGCGGCCGGAACCGAGACGGCTTGGCGTGGAGCGGTTCTTTTGTTCGTCTACGGGGTAGGAATGACCGCGCCGTTTGTTCTGGCGGCTTTCCTGGTTCGCCCCTTCATGCAGTGGATGGCACGGTTCAGAAAGCATTTGCCTCTGATCGAGAAGGTGATGGGGGCGTTGTTGATTCTGTTCGGCGTCCTGATCGCAACCAACTCCATCAATCAAGTAGCCCAATGGATGCTGGTCCATATGCCCTGGCTTGCAGCCATTGGATAAAACGGGAGGAAAACATGAAGCGAACATTGTCAGTATTGATGGCATGCTTGGTAGGCGTGGCAGTTTCCGCTGCTGAGATTGGCGACGATGGGTTGCACAAAACGCCGTGGATGCGCGACACGTTCAAAGACCTTCGCGAGGATCTTGAAGAGGCGTCAGATGAAGGCAAGCGGTTGGTTTTGTTTATCGAGCAACAGGGCTGTATCTATTGCAAGAAAATGCATGAAGAGGTTTTCCCCCAGCCTGACCTGGCGGCGTTCATCGAAGAGAACTTCTTTGTCGTCCAACTGGATTTGCATGGAAGCACCACGGCCACCGACTTTGATGGGGAAGAGAGCGAGCAAAGAGCGCTGATGCGCAAATGGGGGATTCTGTTTACCCCGACCCTTGTTTTTCTTCCCGAAGAGGTGCCCGAGGACGCCACTGCCATTGAAGCTGCGGTTGCAGTTATGCCGGGAGCGTTCGCCAAAGGAACAACTTTGGACCTTTTCACCTGGGTCTACGAGAAGCGGTACGAACTTGATAATGGTGAAGATTTCCAGCGGTATCACGCGCGACGCATTCAGGAGCGAAACAATGTTTCGCAAGATTGAGGGTCGGGCTTATAAATAAAAAAATTCATTGTAATGAATTTAATGTTGCGACAAACCGCACTCGTCGACTACGGTACACAAATGCTTTGGGTCGCAAGGCGCCGTCGGCGTATTAGCAAATGGGAGGGATCATGAAGCTGAGACTCTTAACATTGGTCTGCGCAATGACGGGGGGTGCCGCTTTTGCAGCGGAGACAGACCCGGAAAACGTAACCTATGGTGAATATGGTGAGGTAGAGGTGTCTTTGACCGGCGCCGCCGGTGATGCGGCAAACGGCGCACTTATCGTTGGCGATAAGTCAAAAGGCAATTGCGTGGCGTGCCACGCGGTATCGGCTTTGGCCGACATTCCATTCCAGGGCGAGGTTGGTCCGACGCTGGATGGCGCTGGTGATCGTTGGTCTGAGGCCGAGCTTCGCGGATTAGTCGCAAATGCAAAAATGACGTTCGAAGGCACGGTAATGCCAGCGTTCTATAAGAATGACGGTTATATCCGCCCGGGCGATGCCTATACCGGCAAAGCCCCGACTGAACCACTGACGCCGATCCTGACAGCGCAGGATATCGAGGACGTGGTCGCGTTTCTTGCGACCCTGAAAGAGCAATAGTCGCGCTTTCATAGCGTGATTGTCGAAGATTCAAAGGAGATTGAAAATGGAACTCTCTCGCCGCGAGACTCTGGCCCTTGGGCTGGGCGCCGCGTTCCTGACAATAATGCCGCTCCGTGCAAATGCGGCCGCTGAGGATGCGATTGCCGCGTTTACCGGTGGGGCGGATGTGGCAGACGGCGGTGTGACACTGACGGCACCTGAAATTGCCGAGAACGGAAACACCGTACCGATCGAAGTAAGCGCCCCGGGTGCCACTTCGATTCTGATCGTGGCCGCAGGCAACCCCGAACCGGGTGTTGCAACGTTCAATTTCGGCCCGCTGGCTGCTGAACAAGCCGCTTCAACCCGCATCCGTCTTGCGGGAACGCAAGACGTGATTGCCGTGGCGAAAATGGCAGATGGTAGTTTTGCCAAGGCATCCGCGACCGTAAAAGTTACAATCGGCGGCTGCGGCGGCTGATAGCCACGCATGCCTCGAAGAACAGGAGACTAACCAATGGCATCCGGTGTGAAACCCCGCGTCAAGGTTCCGAAGAAAGCCGCTGCTGGCGAAACCGTCACGATCAAGACACTGATCAGCCACAAGATGGAAAGCGGACAACGTAAGGACAAAGAAGGCAACGTCATACCTCGGTCGATCATCAACCGTTTCACCTGCGAGTTTAACGGCGAAATGGTGGTCGATGTGACGATGGAGCCGGCAATTTCAACCAATCCGTATTTCCAGTTTGAGGCAACCGTGCCTGAGGCAGGTGAGTTCGTATTCACCTGGTACGATGACGACGGCTCTGTCTACGACGAGAAAAAATCGATCGAGATCGCCTGACGGCTCGACCACTAAGGCAGATCAGCGCCGGGCATGAACTTTGGCGCTGGTCCACCAAGGGAGGAACGAAATGAATACTAAGGCACTTACGGCGATCGCGGCAGTTCTGGTTTTCCCAGTGGCAGCAATGGCCGGACCGGACGAAGACAATCTGGTGATCAATGGCGAGCTGGACATGACCTCGGTCACCGAAGCTCCGGCGCATCTGGAAAACCTGGACACGATCTATTCGGGTTGGCATTTCCGTACGGATGAGACCCAGGCCCTTCAGATCGATGATTTCGACAATCCGGCGATGATCTTCGTCGACCAGGCCGCCGACCTCTTTGAGACGGTTGATGGGGCTGCCGAAAAAAGTTGTGCGTCGTGCCACGACGGGGTGGAGAGCTTCACGGGATTGCAGGCTTCCATGCCAAAGGTTGATGACGAAACCGGCAAGCTGGTGGTCATGGAAGATCTGATCAATGAGTGCCGCACGGAGCGTATGGAAGCCGACGCCTGGAAATGGTCCGGTGGAGATATGCAGGGTATGGTCGCTTTGATCGGTCTGCAGTCACGCGGAATGCCCATGAATATTGCCATTGACGGTGATGCCGCCCCGTATTGGGAACAGGGCAAGGAAATGTATTATACCCGCTATGGTCAGTTGGAGCTGAGCTGTGCCAACTGTCATGAAGACAATTGGGGCAACATGATCCGAGCGGATCACCTGAGCCAGGGAATGATCAACGGGTTCCCGACTTACCGCTTGAAACAGGCCAAGCTGATCTCGCGACACAATCGTTTCCGCGGTTGTATTCGTGATACACGGGCGGAAACCTTTGCTGAAGGTTCGGACGAGTTCCGTGCGCTGGAGCTCTATGTTGCCTCGCGTAGCAACGGGCTTTCAGTCGAAACTCCGGCTGTGCGCCAGTAACGAATGACCCGCGTTGGCGATGCCCGGCGCGGGTTTTTCATGAAAACAACATTCACACATTTATATGTGTTATAGGAAAGCTGAAAGATGATTTCTCGACGTGACTTCTTGCAGGTTTCAATGGCGGCATCGGCTCTGTACGGGGCATCCGGGTTTGGCAACTGGGCCAGACTTGCAGCGCAGCAAAGTCTGACGCAGGATCAGCTGCTGGAGTTTGAGACCTTTGGCAATATCAGCCTGATCCATGTCACTGACATTCACGCGCAACTCAAACCGGTTTTCTTCCGTGAACCTGAGATAAATCTTGGTATCGGCGAGGCAAAAGGGCAGATGCCGCACGTCACGGGGGCCGCGTTCCGCAAGGCCTACGGAATCGAAGATGGCAGCCCTTCCGCCTATGCGCTGACCTACGACGACTTTGCGGCACTGGCAAAGACCTATGGTCGGGTCGGTGGCTTGGACCGGGTTTCTACCGTCATAAACGCCATCCGTGCGGACCGGCCCGATGCCCTGCTTTTGGATGGCGGCGATACCTGGCACGGGTCTTACACCTGTTACCAGACGGCCGGTCAGGACATGGTCAATGTCATGAACGCGCTGAAACCTGATGCAATGACCTTCCATTGGGAGTTCACGCTGGGCAGCGACAGAGTGAACGAAATCGTCGAAGGTTTGCCCTTTGCAGCCTTGGGCCAGAACATTTTTGATGCCGAATGGGATGAACCTGCGGAATTGTTCAAACCCTACAAGTTCTTTGACCGGGGCGGTGCAAAAGTTGCCGTGATCGGGCAGGCATTCCCATACATGCCAATCGCGAACCCGGGCTGGATGTTCCCTGAATACTCTTTCGGTATCCGGGATGAGAACATGCAGTCAATGGTTGACGAGGTACGCGATGCCGGAGCCGATGTCGTCGTCGTCCTCAGCCACAACGGCTTTGACGTAGATAAAAAAATGGCAGGCCGGGTGCAGGGGATCGACGTGATCCTCAGTGGCCACACTCATGACGCGCTGCCCGAGCCGGTTCTGGTGGGCAAAACACATATCATCGCGTCAGGCTCGAACGGAAAATTCGTCAGCCGCGTGGACCTGGATGTACGGGACGGGCAGTTGATGGGGTTGAAGCACAAGCTGATCCCGATTTTCTCTGATGTTATAGCTCCGGATCCTGCGATCACCGCTCTGATAGATGAGCAGCGCGCGCCGTATGAGGCGACGCTCAGCGAAGTGATCGGTAAAACGGACTCGTTGCTCTATCGTCGCGGCAATTTCAACGGCACTTGGGATGATCTGATCTGCGACGCCCTGCTTAAAGAACGTGAGGCGGACATTGCCATGTCGCCTGGCGTCCGATGGGGCCCGTCGATCCTGCCGGGGCAGGAGATTACGCGCGAGGACATCTGGAACGTCACCTCGATGTCTTACCCGAATGCATATCGCACAGAAATGACAGGTGAATTCATCCATGTGATCCTCGAGGATGTCGGCGACAACCTGTTCAACCCTGATCCTTACTATCAGCAGGGCGGCGACATGGTCCGTGTCGGTGGGCTTGGTTACCGCATCGACGTGACCAAGCCGCAAGGGCAGCGGATCAGCGAAATGACCCTGCTCAAGACAGGTGAAGCGATTGATCCGTCCAAAACCTACGTTGTGGCGGGGTGGGCCAGTGTCAACGAAGGTACCGAGGGCCCGCCGATCTGGGATGTCGTCGAAAACCACATTCGCAATCTAGGCACTGTAACAGTGCAAGAGAACACCAGCGTCGATGTCGTCGGCGCATAAGAAACAGATGGAGACCTTAAGAGATATGGATGACGCTTTCAAACCGTCCCGCCGGGCCTTCCTGAAAGGCAGCGCCGCGGTCGCCGCGGGCTCAGTTGCAGGTGCGGCAGTGGCAGAAACGCCCGACCCCCTGATAACAGAGCTTCAGGATTGGGCGTCTTACACGGGTGCAGGCGTTGACGAGGCACCTTATGGTATGCCGATAAGCTATGAATCCCATGTCGTGCGCCGCAATGTGGAATGGCTGACCGCCTCTCCGATTTCGTCGATCAACTTTACTCCGATCCACGCGCTTGATGGCACAATCACACCCCAGGGATGTGCTTTTGAGCGTCACCATTCGGGTGCGATTGAGCTGCGCAAAGAGGACTATCGCCTGATGATCAACGGGCTGGTCGATCGCCCGCTTGTATTAACTTACGACGACATCGAGCGGTTCCCGCGCGAAAACCACGTGTATTTCTGCGAATGTGCGGCAAATACCGGGATGGAGTGGGCAGGCGCGCAACTCAACGGTGCGCAATTCACCCACGGCATGATTCACAATATGGAATACACCGGTGTTCCGCTGCGCACGCTGTTGCAGGAAGCAGGCGCCGATATCTCGCCCGACAAGTGGGTCTATGTTGAGGGCGCTGATGCGTCGTCCAATGGCCGCTCCATTCCGATGGAAAAAGCGCTGGATGATGTGTTGGTGGCCTTCAAGGCAAATGGCGAAGCCCTGCGGATGGAGCATGGCTATCCCGTGCGCCTGATCGTGCCAGGCTGGGAAGGCAACATGTGGGTCAAGTGGCTACGCCGCATCGAGGTTGTCGATAGGACAGTCGAAAGCCGCGAAGAAACTTCGAAATACACCGATGTTTATGCCGATGGCACAGCCCAGAAATGGACTTGGGTGATGGATGCGAAATCCGTCATAACCTCGCCCAGCCCGCAAATGCCGATCAAACATGGGCCCGGGCCGCTGGTGATTTCAGGGCTTGCATGGTCAGGCCACGGACAGATTACCCGTGTCGATGTATCCAAGGACGGCGGCATCACGTGGGAAACGGCACGCCTTGGCAAGCAGGGCGACTCCAAGGCTTTGTCGCGTTTCTATCTCGACACGAATTGGGACGGGGCACCCATGCTCCTACAGGCCCGAGCAATAGACGAGACCGGCTACGTACAGCCAACCAAAGACCAGCTGCGCGAAAAGCGCGGGGAAAACTCGGTCTATCACAACAACTGTATCCAGACGTGGTACGTAAGCGCAGAAGGGATCGCTGAGAATGTCGAAGTCTCTTAGTCATGTTTTCCTGCCGGTATTCGGCGGCACAGCGTTGGTGCTTGCGGGGGCGTTGGTCTTTGCCAACAGAAACTACGGCCAATCGAAAATCGAAACTTTGGAAACCCGGGTGGGTCAGATTGAGGCCCACGCAGCAGCCGCACAAACAAAAGCACAGGCAGAAGCCGACAGGGCAGCCCAACTGGATCTCAAAGTCCAGGAAATTCAGGCTGCTGCTGAGGAGCGGTTAGCAAATGGGGCGAACCTGACCGCACCTGCACCGAGCCGTGGTGGCATATATGGGATTGGACGCCCCGCCTTGGAGGAGGAGATCGCGGCCTGGGATGTTGATGTTCTGCCGGACGGACGTGGCTTGCCGGTCGGTTCGGGCGACGTTTGGACCGGGGAAGAAGTGTTTGCCGACCGCTGCGCGTCATGTCACGGCGAGTTTGCTGAAGGTGTGGACAACTGGCCCGTTCTTGCCGGCGGGTTCGACACGCTTGCAAACGAAGATCCCGTGAAGACCGTAGGGTCTTACTGGCCGCATTTGTCTACCGCCTGGGATTACATTTCCCGATCAATGCCATTTGGTGAGGCAGGCACTTTGACCGCGGATGAGACCTATGCGATTGTTGCATACATCCTGTATTCAAATGATTTGGTGGATGACGATTTCGAACTGAGCAACGAAAACTTTGCCGAATTCGAGATGTACAACAAGGACGGTTTTGTTGTCGATACGCGACCCGAGACCGAGTACGCTGAATGGCGCGAAGAACCTTGCATGAAGAACTGCAAGGCAGAGGCCGCTGTCACGATGCGCTCTGTTTTTCTGGTCGAGACGCCGCCAGAAGGTGGGTCGAACTCGGTGATGAATGATGCCACCGTGGAGGGGCTGCCGACATTCACTGCGGACGGCCCGTCGTTCATTCCGGCCGCAGCACCAAAGCCCGAGGAAGAAGCCGCGGCGGAACCGGCCCTTCAAGAAGCCGAAAAGACTGACGAAGCGACCGAACTGGTTGCCGCCGGAGAGAAAGTCTTCAAGAAGTGCAAAGCCTGCCATCAGGTGGGTGAAGGTGCAAAGCACAGCACCGGGCCGGCATTGAACGGGATTGTCGGGTCCAATGCAGGATCGGTCGAGGGGTTCAAATACTCCAAGGCAATGAAAGCCGCAGCCGAGGCCGGCCTTGTTTGGACGGATGAGGAAATGGCGGCCTTCCTGACAAAACCCAAGGACTACATGAAGGGCACGCGAATGTCTTTCGCGGGGCTAAGGAAGCCGGATGATATTGAGGCCGTGATTGTCTACCTCAAATCGTTCGGAAGCTGATCATGCGGTGGTCGAACATAGTGGCGTGCGCGGCGGTTCTGGCGGCTTTCGCCACATCGACCTACGCAACCGAAGACCTTGGTGATGCCGAGGCCGGGAAAACAGTGTTCGCCAAATGCACAGGCTGCCATCAGGTTGGCGAAGGAGCTGAAAACAAAATCGGCCCGCATCTGAATGGTGTCTTTGGGCGCAAGGCCGCGGGTCTCGATGGTTTCAATTATTCCAAGAGCCTTGTGCGCGCGGGAAATTCAGGTCTGGAATGGCACGCTGACACTTTGTCGGCCTATATCGAAAATCCACGTGCATTTGCGTCGGGTACAAGGATGAGCTTTGGCGGCCTGAAAGACCCGGAAGACCGTGCCAACGTGATTGCCTATTTGCGGGCGTTTTCAGACAATCCTCGTGATATTCCCGAAGCGGACCCAACCGCGAAAGGTACGGATCATTCCGTCGATCCAGCAATCCTGGCGATTCAGGGAGATCCCGAATACGGCGCATATCTCAGCAGCGAATGTACGACGTGCCACCAGATCAAAGGGGGTGACCAAGGTATCCCATCGATCGTCTATTGGCCCGACGAGGACTTTGTTGTCGCCATGCACGCATACAAGGACAAACAGCGGCCACATCCGGTTATGCAAATGATCGCCGGAAGGCTGAGCAATGACGAGATTGCGGCTTTGGCCGCCTACTTCAATAATCCAGAGTGACTGTGCCTAAGGGGAGGAAACGCGATGACACTCAATAGACGTACATTTCTAGGAGCCACCGGGGTGGTGGCAGCCGGACTATCTGCGCCGATGGTTCTGGCTCAGGGCAGACCCCGGGTCGTTGTTGTCGGCGGCGGCGCAGGCGGCGCTACTGCAGCCCGCTATATCGCCAAGGACAGCAAAGGTGAGATCGACGTGACGCTGATCGAGCCGTCACGGACCTACTACACCTGCTTCTTCTCAAACCTGTATCTGGGAGGGTTTCAGGAACTTTCGGATATCGCCCACAGCTATGGCACGCTTGCAGCTGAATACGGGATCAACGTGGTCCACGATTGGGCCGTCGGCGTGAATCGCGATGCCAAGACTGTTTCGCTGGCGGGTGGTGGCTCAGTTCCGTACGACAAGCTAATCCTGAGCCCTGGTATCGATTTTGTCGACGGGTCAGTTGAAGGCTGGGATGTCTCGGCGCAGAACAAGATGCCGCATGCGTACAAGGCGGGCTCTCAGACGGAACTTCTGAAGGCACAGATCATGGCGATGCCGGAAGGCGGTACCTTTGCGATGGTTGCTCCACCAAACCCGTACCGGTGCCCGCCCGGGCCCTATGAACGGGTCTCGATGGTTGCGCATGTTCTGAAAGCAAACAACCCAACTGCGAAAATCATCGTGGCAGATCCGAAGCCGAAGTTTTCGAAGATGGCATTGTTCCAGGAAGGCTGGGCGAACCACTATGAAGGCATGGTCGACTGGATCGGCGAAGACTTCGGTGGCGGCAATGTCTCGGTAAACCCGGACGCGATGACGGTGACCATCGACGGAGAAGAGACCAAAGTCGACGTCTGCAACGTGATCCCGGCGATGAAAGCCGGACTTATTGCGGAAATGGCCGGAGTGACCGACGGCAATTGGGCGCCGGTGAACGCCGCGGACATGTCCTCCAAGGCTGATCCGGACATCTATGTCCTTGGCGATGCCAGCCAGCAGGGTGACATGCCGAAATCCGGTTTCTCGGCCAACAGCCAGGCGAAAGTCTGTGCGAATGCAGTGCGGGGCGCGTTGACCGGATCCAAGGTGTTCCCGGCCAAGTTTTCCAACACCTGCTGGTCGCTGATCGACACAGATGATGGCGTCAAGGTTGGTGCAACCTACGAGGCGACGCCCGAAAAGATCGCCAAAGTCGACGGCTTCATCAGCCAGACCGGCGAAGATGCCGATCTGAGAAAAGCAACGTACGAAGAGTCGCTGGGTTGGTATGCCGGTATCACCTCGGACATGTTCGGATAGAAGTTTTCGGGGGTTTTGACACTGGTCAAAGCCCCTGAAGTTCAATCTGAGAAAATGCGGCTCAGGAGGAGGATCAAAACCATGAAGCATTTTATCGTTACGGCCGCTTTTTTTGCAGTCTCCGCAAGTCAGGGACTCGCGGAAGAGATCATCACTGCTCCCTTTGACGGAAGTTTTGATGATGCCACCTTTGCCGTCGAATCCGCCATTGTCGGGCAGGGGCTGGTCATCGACTATGTGAGCCACGTTGGGGAAATGTTGAACCGAACGGGCGCTGATGTCGGCAGCGACAAACAGATATTCGCGGCAGCGGACATCTTTATTTTTTGCTCGGCAAAGATTTCGCGTGAGGTGATGGAAGCTGATCCGATGAATATCGGCTATTGCCCATACGGGATTTTCGTGACCGAGGGCGATGACGGGGTGAAGGTAGGATACCGAAGCTATCCGGACGGCCCAATGCAAAAGGTCCAGACCCTGTTGTCCGAGATCGTTGAAGAGGCTGTTGGGGACTGAAATGAACTACCGGCAGTATTTTCGTGATCAACTTGGTCACCTGAAAGAAGAAGGAAACTACCGGGTTTTCGCGGACCTCGAACGTCAGTGCGGCGCGTTTCCAAAGGCGCGCAGTTACACAGGGGATGGTCCCGAAAAAGTCACTGTCTGGTGTTCGAACGACTATCTGGGAATGGGTCAGCACCCAAAAGTCCTCGCAGCCATGCACGGGGCGATTGACAAAAGTGGTGCTGGGGCAGGGGGAACGCGGAATATCTCGGGAACCACGCACGAACATGTGCTGTTGGAGCAGGAGCTTGCGGACCTTCACGGCAAGGACGCGGCATTGCTGTTCACGTCCGGTTACGTATCCAACTGGGCCGCCTTGGGAACCCTGGCGTCCCGCATTCCTGGCATCACGGTTTTGTCCGACGAATTGAATCATGCCTCGATGATCGAGGGGATTCGTCACAGTCGTTGCCAAAAGCGGATCTGGAAGCACAACGATCTTGCGGACCTTGAAAGACACCTTGCGGACTTGCCTGCAAATGCGCCCAAGCTCATTGCGTTTGAAAGCGTCTATTCCATGGACGGCGACATTGCACCGATTGCCGGGATCTGTGATCTGGCGGACCGATATGGCGCGATGACTTATCTGGATGAAGTTCACGCGGTCGGGCTTTACGGTCCGCGCGGCGGAGGCATTGCCGAGCGCGAGGGCCTGATGGACCGCCTGACCGTGATTGAAGGTACGTTGGGCAAGGCGTTCGGCGTGGTCGGAGGATACATCGCGGCGTCGAAGGAACTTGTCGACTTTGTCCGATCTTTTGCCAGCGGCTTTATTTTCACCACTGCTTTGCCTCCGGCCGTGGCAGCAGGTGCTGCGGCTTCGGTTAAGCACCTGAAGCAAAGCAATGCAGAGCGACAACAGCACAAAAAGCGGGTGCGCGAAGTCCGGGACAGGCTGGACGATCAGGGTATTCCCCATACTCCAAACCCAAGCCATATCATTCCGGTCATGGTCGGCGATCCGGTCAAGTGTCGCTTCATCTCTGATATACTGATGCGTGACTATGGGATTTACATCCAGCCCATCAATTATCCAACTGTTCCCAAAGGAACGGAGCGTCTGCGGATTACGCCGTCGCCGGTGCACACCTCTGAAGACGTCGACCGTCTGGTATCCGCATTGGGTGAGTTATGGACGCAATGCCAATTGGCGCGCAGGCCGATGGCCGCGCAATGACGAGGATAACTTGACCGAAGACAAGGACGCACACGCAACCAAGTGAGAATTTCTGTTCATGGAGAGGCTCATCGATCTACTGGGAGACCCGGGCGCCTTGGCATTTGCCGGAGTGCTCGTCGGTATCTTGTTCGGCGTGACGACTCAGATATCTCACTTTTGTTTGCGAGCGTCGACTGTCGAAGTCGCCGAAGGTAAGTTTGGTCCCCGTTTGGCGGTTTGGCTGATCGCCTTTACCGCAGCACTAACGCTGGTACAGGCGCTTGTCTCGCTTGAATTGCTGGACCTTTCAGTAGCACGCGCCATCGCGTCAACCGGAAGCCTTAGCGGCGCGGTAATTGGTGGGGCGATGTTTGGCATAGGCATGGTTCTTGCGCGCGGATGCGCATCTCGCCTGCTGGTCTTGGCCTCCTGCGGCAATCTGCGTGCCCTCGTGACAGGACTGGTTTTGACCTTGGTGGCCCAGGCGGCCTACACAGGTGTTCTCAGCCCGGTCCGTGAAGCGATTTCCGGTCTGTGGACCATCTCAGGAGGCGCACAGCGCGATCTTTCAGAAATAATCGGACTTTCGCCACCGACCTATGCAGCCGTTGCCGCAATTGGATTTGTTCTGGCAATTGTTTTTGCATTTCATAGGAATGTCGCACCTGCAAAGATCGTGACAGCCGCAGGAGTTGGCGGGGCAGTGGCGCTTGGGTGGTTTATGACATATTCCATCGCGCAAGCTTCTTTCGAACTCGTACCTGTGTCTTCAGTGACGTTTACCGGCCCTGCCACAGACACGCTGATGGCGTTGGTTTCAGAGCGAAATGTCGTGCTGTCTTTCGGTATCGGCCTTGTTCCCGGCGTGGCCATTGGCGCAGCAGGATCTGCTATTGTTACTGGCGAGTGGAGGATTGAACGCTTTGGCTCGGATACCCCGATGGAACGGTACCTGGTCGGAGCTGTCCTCATGGGGTTCGGAGCGATGCTGGCCGGAGGCTGCGCCGTGGGCGCCGGACTTTCAGGCGGGTCCGCCCTGTCATTGACAGCCTGGCTTGCCGTTTTCTTCATGTGGGTTGGGGCGATAGGCACGCACAGGTTTTTGATGCGGCTACCGGTACTGCAGCATTCCTGAGTTACTCGAACTCCATCTGCTCGAAAACGTGCCCGGCATTCTTTGTTGCCAGCTCCTCGTACGTGTCCAGATGGGCATAGGGGGACTGATCGACATAGTAGGCTTCAGTCAAATCGCCGCCCGCGTCCATATGCTCCTGGATTTTGGTTCGCAGGTATAACAGGTAATCCCGTGTATAGCGGCGCACCTGATCCATGTTCGTAGGATGACCGTGTCCGGGTACGACATATGTGGCATTCAAAGCCTCGAACTCGTTGTCCCATGTTTCAAGCCAATCCGCGGTATAGGTATTCTGAAAGATCGGCAGCATGCGCTCGTGGAACGCCATGTCACCCGCGATGACAAGGCTTTGGTTTGGCAACCAGATCGAGATATCGCCGGGACTGTGGGCCGGTCCGAGGTATTTGGCTTCGATCCGGAAGTCGCCCATCTCAACCACGTATTCATCATCGAATGTCTCGGTTGGGCCTGCCAGAAACGTTCCCTCTGCCTTGTCCTGATTGTATCGTTTCATTCCCTCCAGAATTTGAGGGCCATACTCCTCGAACTCAGCTGCTGCATCCGAATGGGCGACGATTGGAACGCCGTTTTCTGACCAGTAGGCATTGCCAAGCATCGCGTGCCCCTGACCGTTCTCGTTGAAGACAAGCGTGACCGGCTGATCCGTAATCGCCTGAATTTCCTTGTGAAGCGCTTCGGCAAGGACATAGGCCGCGCCGCCGTTGACAACGACCACGCCCTCACCGGTCACGATGAAGCTCAGGTTGTTGTTGTGACCAGAGTTTTCGTAGGTCGGTGGAGCGGTTGCGCCAATGGCGGAATAGACGCCAGGGATGAATTCGACCGGCTTGGAATACAGAACACTTTGCGGATACTGGTCTGCAATATCCTCGCTTGCCCAAGCTGGTGTGACGAAAGCAACCGCAATCACGAGTGATCGAATCATGACGCCTCTCCAATGAATCTGTAGGCCGAGCCGGTCTTTTCGACGCGGCCAATTCCACCGTTCGGCAGGTGGAAGCCAACTATTCTCATTTTCTCTTCCGAAACCTGATCCAGCAATGAGTAACGCGCAGCTGCGGCGATCTGGGGATCCTGATCCGTTCCACTGTGCCAATCGGGGTGTTCAAAAGCCACGTGAGGATTTCCGAGCGCGTCGCCGACAACCATCACCGACTCATTCCCATTTCGAAGCTCAAAGGCCATGTGACCGGGCGTGTGCCCAAAGCTTGCCCGTGCAGCAATACCCGGAAGTATTTCATGCCCATCCTCAAAGAACGCGACCTGATCCTCAATTGCTTCCAATCGCCGCTTGGCACCGGCCGCGAACGCGGTGCGATCTTCGCCAATCGTGTCCACCGTTGAGGGGTTCCACCAATAATCCCATTCTTTACGCCCAATGTGGTGCGTCGCATTTGGGAAAAGAAGGTCGTCGAAATCATCCAGAACACCCCAGATATGATCAGGGTGTGCGTGGGTGAAAACCACATGCGTGACACTTTCGGGTGACAGGTCGATTTTTTCAAAAGTTTCCGCCAGTTTGCCGGACGTGGGCATGAAGTCTGGCCCCGCTCCAGCATCGAAAAGCACGGTGTTTTCATCATCTCGATAGAGCGTGAGGTTGCACTCTGGCTCGTACTTGGTGGCGTCCGCTTGACTGCGGATCAGGATTTGTTCGAGCTCTTCTTTGGGCATGGCTCCGAAAACAACATCAGGTGGCAATGACAGGTGTCCGTCTGACAGGGTTGTAATTCGGGCTGAAGGACCGAGCTGCAACTCTGCCTGTACGATCCTGGCTTGAGCTCCAAGTGCCGCGAGGCACGTGGCATTGAACATGAAACTGCGTCGAGAAAAAGAAATTCGATCCATTCACAATCATTAAAATGAATGTTATTATTTGTAAACGATGAAAGTTGTGAAATGGATGTCATTCTTCGACCCTATGGAATGTAGAATGCCTGGGTAATTTGAAGCGATTTGCAGTTGTCTCGCAGATCGTTTTTACCTGTGAGACCGCAATTGCAGAGGGCGTTTGGAAGACATATTGCAGGCGCTCATCTCCTGATCAGCCTCATTCGAATGATTCAGTTTGGTTGTTGCTTCGTGACCTTGGTCGGTCGACACGAAGGTTTCCTACGCTGGCGGGCGGTGCCCCATTGCACCGTCCGTGCGTCTTGTGTTGCTGTGTTTCCTCCGTTCTTCGATCCTGTTTCGTGCCCGGTCTGGATTGTAGAAGATTCCGCTGAGGAAAAGACGGTGTCGGATAGATCCATGAATCGCTTGGTATGTGACTTCTGATCAGAGGAGGGGCTCTGCCGCTCATTGACGGCGGCGTCAGACAGGGGGCACGGCTTTCCACCAAAAAATCCTGCCCCATCTGTGTCAAAGCGCATTGTTCTCATCCCGCTGTGCTAGTAAGGAAATTGCACGTTCTTTGGGGACTGCGCCGTGCGGGCGTGATGGAATGGTAGACATATCAGACTTAAAATCTGAAGGGCGTATGCCCGTGTGGGTTCGAGTCCCACCGCCCGCACCAAAACTTTATTTTAAACGCCTGTAAAATAAGGAAATTAAAAAGGGAAACCTAAGCTGCCCCACATTCTGCCCCACATCTGGGTTTTCATACCCGCCGATTATGCGGCCTTTCCTTCGATCTGGTTTTCCAGATCTTCGACCTTCACCTTCTTGCAGTCCGTGCCCCGGTGAATCTTTAATTTGCAGTTTTTCTCGGTGCACAAGATCGGTTGGTCCAGTTGGCATTGCGTATAGAATATTCACTCTTTTTCCAGGGCGGACCCCTTAGCTATATTCGCCCATTCGAGCCAAGCTTTTCGCTGTTCGGGGGAAAGGGCACGGAACGCCTAGAGAAAAAGCGCCTCGTCGTCTTTGTCGGGTGCGCTGAAATCTACGATCTCAGTTGGCTCCACATCAAGGGCTGCGGCAATAATAGGCTGCTTCTTGGTGGAGAGTTGACGTGTCCCCTTATCTAATTGCGCCAAATAAGATCGAGATAAATCAACTTTCACTGAAAGTTCGTCCTGAGTAAGCCCTTTGGCTTGCCGGATTTCTTTAATGCGTATCTTCATGATCGATCTTTGGAGCCATTGTGGAGCCCGCATTGGCGGTTTCTACGGGATTTGCTGTGCGGTGAGCCGTATCTGCATTGGAGCCTGTCAATTGGGCCTTGTGGGAGATTGCGTAGCATCGGTTGAGAGCTGCAGGTTCGACGAACCTTGTTGGGGGTTGATCCGTTTGATGAGTGCCATTTCCACGCTTTGTTGCATTGGTGGATCGTAAGCTCAGGGCTAGACACTTTCTCGACCAATGGCCTTTCTCATGTGCCGTTCTCCTTTGTCTCATTCAAAAAGTAAACGTGTCGCAATATGCAGCAACGAAGTGAACATGACGCAAATAAAAACGCACCATCCGAGTATTCGGTCGGGAAGTCAGGTCGGAAGTCAGTCGGAAGTCATTAATGAAAGAGCTAGACAAATACATTGGTGGTGGTGCTAAGGTTTTTGCGTTTACATTTTGTTGCTTAATGCAGATTTTTTGGCCTGTTTTGCGGGCGGTTTTGAGGCGCAAGAGGCACCACCCCCGGGATGAGCAGCCCAACAGGCAATCCAGCACTGGCAGACACCGCCTGGCTCGACAAATTCGGCCTGAACCCGCGTCAGCGGGCCTTTGTGCTTGCCTACAT
Organism: Ruegeria sp. CDSA141; assembly: GCF_059612005.1. Classification (NCBI taxonomy): domain Bacteria; kingdom Pseudomonadati; phylum Pseudomonadota; class Alphaproteobacteria; order Rhodobacterales; family Roseobacteraceae; genus Ruegeria; species Ruegeria sp. CDSA141. The sequence continues at coordinate 48,342 of NZ_JBXWPT010000018.1, read as the reverse complement.
CGCTGATCCAAACGCGAAACAGGCCGCAACCGACGCCGGATATGCAGAGGGATCAGCAGAGGCCCAAGGTTCGCGATTGTTAAGCAATATTTAGGTTGCCCGCGCCATCGCTGAGGGCCGCAAACAGGTCGAGAGCAAGGCCATGCTGGATGCAGAGGGCATTGTGAACCTCTGGGCCCAAATCGCCCTCGCAGACCCCAACGAGCTTACACAGCACATCATCGCGCCTTGCCGCTACTGCTACGGCAGCGACCATCAGTACCAGTGGAAAACAGAACGGGAGTTCACGGAGCGCAAGGCCGAAGTGATCTTCTCGATGTTCTCGGACGGCGACCTGCGAGACGCCGCCACGTCAGGTACAATCGCAGATCCGCGCATCCCTGACGACGCTGGCGGCTACGGTTATCGCCTCACAGATCCACCAAACCCGGCCTGTCCCGAGTGTTCCGGCATGGGGATGGAAATCACCCGCATGGCCGACACCCGCAAGTTCAGCCCTGCTGCGCGCCTCCTGTTCGATGGCGTGAAGGAAACCAAGCCGGGCGTTGAGATCAAGATGCAGGACCGTGCCGTGCCTATCTCACCTCAAGTACGATTGCTTTCGCTCCAAGTTCTGGCTCCGCCAAAAGGAATGGCCTGAAGTCCGGAGACTGCTCCACGTCGCGAACGGCTGCGGTACCTTTCGTGGCGAAGGGTCGTGCCGAGAGGAAAAAATGTTTAGAAAGAAGGCCTTTTCGTGCGAGCATTGTCCTCAATTGAACTATTGAAATCAGGCTAAGGAAATATGAACGGCGCTCAATCACTCGTAAAAACCCTTTTGAACAATGGCGTGGATACAGTCTTCGCAAATCCCGGCACCTCGGAAATGCACTTTGTTGCTGCCTTGGATGAACACCCGGAGATGAATTGCATTCTTTGCTTGTTTGAAGGCGGAACAACGGGTGCGGCGGATGGGTTTTTTCGCATGAAACGTGATGTTGCGGGCACGCTGCTGCATCTTGCGCCTGGCTTTGGCAACGCATTTGCCAATCTGCACAATGCCAGGAAAGCGGGGTCCGGGATCGTGAACATCGTGGGTGATCACGCAACGCATCACCTCCGGTACGAAAGCCCTTTGAAGGGAGACATCCTCGGTATCAGCCAAGCGGTCAGTCATTGGACGCGCGTGTCATCCAATTCCACCGACGTGGCTATGAATGGAGCGGCTGCGGTTCAGGCCGCCCGGTCGCAAAACGGCCGGGTCGCGACGCTTGTCTTGCCTGCCGACACAGCTTGGAACGAAGCGAACGCAGCGGCAAACCTTTTGGACATCGGAGAAAGCCTCCATCGACCGTCAATAGTCGACATAGAGGCCGCGGCAGCCCGTCTTGTGACGCCGAACGCCGCGCTGATGATTGGCGGATCAGCCCTGTTTGGGCTGCAGCGTGAACTGGCTGGAAAAATTTCTGCCGAGACAGGGTGCCGGTTGTTGGCCGATACTCTGATACCGCGCATTTCCAAAGGCGCAGGAACAGCAAAGCTAGACCAACTGGTCTATCCGATATCGCCCAAGATCGCTCAGCTTGATGCAACGTCTTCGATCACTCTGCTTGGCACAGACAGGCCAGTCGCCTTTTTTGCCTATCCCGGGAAACCGAGCGTGCCCGAACCGCCGAATTGCCCCATTACGGACCTGTGCACGCCCACAGATGATATCGAATGGACGCTGCAAGCGCTCGCCGACGCGGTTGGGGTCACAAGCAAAACGGTGGCAGAAACCCATCCGCTCGATCTGCCGGACGTTCCCAGCGGGCAGTTAACCCTCGAAAAAGTTGGTTTGGCGTTGGCAGCATTGATCCCGGAAAATGCGATCATCTGCAATGAATCCGTGACGTCCGGGTTTTACGTCATTCCACCGACAGCCACCGCTCGCCCGCATGATCTGCTTGCTGGCACCGGCGGCGCGATTGGGCTGTGTTTGCCTTGCGCAACGGGTGCGGCCACCGCCTGCCCGGACCGAAAAGTCATAGCACTGACTGGGGATGGGTCGGCCATGTACACGCTACAATCACTGTGGACTATGGCGCGGGAAAATCTCGACGTCACGGTGATCGTATTTGCAAACCGCGGGTATCAAATTCTGCGGGATGAACTCACAAATGTCGGTGTGGCGAGCTATGGTCAGAATGCACAGGCTATGTTTGACGTGGAGAACCCGACACTGGACTGGGTATCTCTGGCGAAAGGCCACGGTGTTCCTGGGACACGCGCAGATGACATGGACAGCTTTGCAAAGGCGCTCTCTGCCGGTCTCTCCAGCGACGGTCCATCTCTGATCGAAGTTGTGTGTCCCCCGCCAGCATGAGTATTGTGACACGGAACCTGAAGAGCAGATGAGACTAGGGGTGCAATGTGCGGATCGGTATAAGTTGATGCTGTGAAAAGACTTTGCGATGGTTCAAACGGCGGTGAAATTGCCGCTTTGTCCGCGTAGAACTCGTTCACGCCGAGTGCAGCGAAAGACTGCAGTGAGCCCATTTTGCCGATTGCTGCAATGTGCACGAATGACCGCTGAACAAGTGCAGGCAAGTACGCAGCATTCGCTTGTCAGCTAAATGCAATGCTGATGGAATAATACGGTGTCCCCGAAAGCCAAATGCTTGGCGAAAATAATCAAACTAGCGGCTGATAAAACATAGCTCCGAATCCCACTTGAAATAGGTTTAACCTAACATCGGAGACGCAATCATGACTGATTCAGATACAATTTTCTTTGGCTATCATGCTGATCCATCGCGCTCCAGCTCATTGCAGGCTGCTGCCTATACCGAGCGCAAGTGGTTTGACGCAGACCTTTGCGCCATCCTCTCCAAAACTTGGCAGTGGGTATGTCATGTCGAGAAAACACGTGAGCCGGGATCTTATGTAACAGTGGATATTGCCGGCCAACCCATTGCAGTTGTGCGTGATAAAGAGGGTAAGCTTCGTGCCTTTTATAATGTTTGCAAACACCGTGCGCATGAATTGCTGTCGGGCGAAGGCAATACAACGCGGATCATGTGCCCCTATCATGCTTGGGTCTATAAGCTTGATGGGCAATTGGCCCGTGCACCACATACCGAAAACCTCGAAGATTTCAGGAAAGACGAGATTTGTCTCGATGGAGTGCAGGTCGAGGAATTTTGCGGCTTTGTTTTCGTCAATTTGGATCCAATGGCAGCTTCTTTGTCAGAACAATCCGGCAACTTGGAAACCGAAGTGCGCCATTGGGCACCGGATGTGGATCAGCTCACTTTTGGCCATCGTCTGACCTATGACATCAAATCCAACTGGAAGAACGTCGTGGACAACTTCCTAGAGTGCTATCACTGTCCTACAGCGCACAAGGATTTTTGTGACCTCGTGGATATGGATACCTACAAGGTTACGACCTACGGCATTTACTCCAGCCATATGGCTGACGCGGGCACAAGTCCGAATTCCGCTTATGACGTGTCGAATGCCACCGTGAAAACCCATGCGGTTTGGTGGCTCTATCCGACGACCTGCCTGATGCGGTATCCGGGACGGTCAAGCATGATCGTGTTGAACATCATCCCAGTTGGGCCAGATCGGACGCTTGAAACTTATGACTTCTTCCTTGAGACGCCGGAACCCGACGCGATGGAGTTGGACGCAATTCGTTATCTGGACGAAGTTCTTCAGGTCGAAGATATCAGCCTTGTCGAAAGTGTGCAGCGCGGGATGAACACACCTGCGTTCACCCAAGGTCGGATCGTCAATGACCCGGATGGTTCCGGCAAGTCCGAGCACGCCGTACATCACTTCCATGGCCTAGTCCTGGATGCTTACGCAAAAGGTGCTGCGTGACGCGGCCAAACATCCTCGTGATAATGGCGGACCAATTGGCACCGCACTTTACTGGGGTATACGGGCACAAGGTTGCCAAGACACCCCACCTTGATGCGTTGGCCGCGCGCGGCATGCGCTTTGATGCGGCTTACTGCAATTCTCCACTCTGTGCACCTTCACGGTTTGCTTTTATGTCGGGCCAGCACATCAGTCGCATTGCAGCTTATGACAATGCATCTGAGTTCAGAGCCTCGGTGCCAACATTTGCGCATTACCTTAAATCGCTAGGCTACAGGACCTGCCTTTCAGGCAAGATGCATTTCGTAGGCCCAGATCAAATGCATGGGTTCGAAGACAGGGTAACAACCGATATCTACCCCGCAGATTTCGCATGGACCCCGGATTGGGAAGCGCCTGATGAGCGGATCGATAAGTGGTATCATAATATGCAGACCGTCAAGGAAAGCGGTTTGGCCCATGCGACCTTCCAGATCGACTATGACGATGAAGTTGGCTTTGCCGCCAATCGCTGGCTCTTCGATGTTGCCCGAGACAAAGCACGTGGGAACGATGCGCCCTTTGCGATGGTGGTAAGCTTCATTCACCCGCATGATCCTTACGTTGCGCGGCCCGAATGGTGGAATCTTTATTCGGACGATGAGATCGACATGCCGTCCTTTACACCCGTGACGGAGGATCAGGACCCGTTCTCGCGTCGGTTGATGGATGGGATCGAAGCATCATATGTGCCGCTCAGCGACGAAGAAATCCGTCGCGCGCGTCATGCTTACCTGGCCAATGTCAGCTACTTCGACAGCAAGATCGGGGAGCTGATTCAGACCCTCGAAGAGACGGGCGGGTTGGACAACACCATAGTGTTTGTAACTGCGGATCACGGCGACATGCTGGGAGAACGTGGGCTGTGGTATAAAATGAATTTCTTTGAACACTCTGCGCGCGTTCCACTGGTCATGGCCGGGCCGGGCGTTGTAGTGGGGACAACGCAGAATGCAGTGTCACTGGTTGATTTGCTGCCGACCTTTATCGATATTGGCGGCGGTAATGAGACGATGATCGGAGAACCGATCGACGGGCGCAGTCTAATGCCTTTGGCCCGTGGCGAATACGACCCAGTTGATGAAGCCATCGGTGAGTATTGTGCCGAGATGACAGGCTATCCCGTAATCATGATCCGGCGCGGCCCTTTAAAATACATTCATTGCGACAGCGATCCGCCGCAGCTCTACGACCTAAACGCTGACCCGCTGGAAACAAAAAATGTCGCCACAGAACCTGACTATGCTGACCCGGCAGCCCGCTTTGCAGCCGAAGTCGCGGAACGGTGGGACGGTAGTGAATTGCGAAAGAAGATTATCGCCACGCAGAGATCACGCCGCGCGTTACATGCCGCGATGGAAGCAGGTGCCAGCGAGCCATGGGATTACAACCCACCATCTGATGCAAGTCAGCAGTATGTCCGCAACAACTTGGATTGGACGGTGGCCGCGAGTCGCTACCGCTATCCGCCTTCGAAGGATTGAAGCCAATGATGCTGAACGGAAAAATTGCCCTTGTGACCGGCGCGCGCGGTGGCATCGGGCGTGCAATTGTCGTGCGGTTCCTAAAAGAAGGGGCAACAGTATTTGCAGCTGACCTCACACCGGAAGGATCGTTAGACCAGCACGACGAAGATGGCAGTCATTTTGTTAAGCTGGATGTGACTCAAGAGGCAGACTCGGTTGCGGCGATGGATCATGTGCGCGCCACACACGGAAAGTTGGACATCCTAGTAAACGCGGCCGGGATCGAGATCGAAAAAACGGTTGAAGAGACCACGCTGGAGGAATGGAACCAAAGCTTTGCGGTTAATTCCACGGGCACGTTCCTGACCTCGAAATATGCCATCCCGTTGATGCGCGCAGCGGCGAAGACAGGGAATAGCGCAAGCCTCATCAATTTTGGCTCCTACGATGGGTTCATCGCTGATCCGGGCCTTGCGGCCTATTGCGCAACCAAAGGTGCAGTACACGCTTTGACCCGCGCAATGGCTTGCGATCATGGCCCCGAAGGTATCCGCGTAAACGCCATCTGCCCCGGCTATATCGATACCCCAATGTTGCAGAGCTTCTTCAACGGAGAAGGATCTGGTGGCGGCGGCGGCAATATTGAAACGCTGCAACAGGCCGTGCGCGATGTTCATCCGATGCGGACCTACGGGACGCCACAGGACATTGCAAACCTGGTCAATTGGCTTGCTTCCGACGAAGCACGGTATGCCTCTGGCCAGTTATGGGTTTTGGATGGGGGGCTGTCTGCACAAGTGCAGCAGATGAAGCTCTGATGCCCAAATCCGTCATCATCACCTGCGCACCCACAGGGGGCATCCATACACCGTCGATGTCACCACATCTGCCGATTACGCCCGCCGAGATCGCGACAGCAAGTATTGAAGCGGCACAAGCCGGCGCGTCGATCATTCACTTGCACGCACGGCATCCAGAGACCGGCAAACCCGACCCCCGACCCGAGCTATTTCAGCAGTTCCTGCCTGTGATCAAACAGTCCACTGATGTGGTGATGAATGTCTCTACCGGCGGCGGTTTGGGTATGTCGATGGATGAGCGCCTGCTGGCGGCGACCTCAACAAGCCCAGAGATGGCATCTCTAAACATGGGTTCCATGAACTTTGGCATCTTTCCGATGCTGCAGAAATACACCGAGTTTCAGCACGATTGGGAACAGCCATTCCTGGAGATGACAGAGGACTTCATCTTTCCCAACACCTTCAAAACAATTCGTTACGCCATTGAAAAACTTGGTGGTGATCATGGCACCAAGTTCGAGTTCGAATGCTATGATCTTGGCCATCTCTACAACGTCAAATGGTTCGTGGATCAAGGCCTGATCAAACCGCCTTTTTTCATTCAGATGGTGTTCGGCATCTTGGGTGGCGTTGGCGCCGATGCAGACCATCTAACCCACATGCACAACACGGCGGACAAGCTGTTCGGGGCAGAGAATTACGAATGGTCTGTCCTTGCCGCTGGCCGTCACCAAATGCCTTTTGCAACCCAAAGTGCATTGCGCGGCGGAAACCTTCGGGTTGGTCTCGAAGACAGCCTGTTCATTGGAAAAGGTGAGTTGGCCAAATCCAACGCGGAGCAGGTCACGCGCATCCGATCAATCGTAGAAAACCTTGGCCTTACGGTCGCGACGCCAGCAGAAGCGCGCATGCGGCTCGCACTAAAAGGCGGCGATCAGGTTGGGTTTTGAGGAGACGCTTATGCAGTCGAAAATGTTGATCAATGGCGAATTGGTCGAAGGCACCGAAGGGACGTTGGAAATCCTGAACCCTGCAACAGGCGAAATCATTTGCACAGTAAATGAAGCCAGCGATGCACAGATCGAGGCCGCCGTGCGTGGCTCACAAGAGGCATTTGAGACCTTTTCGGGTACGACCCCCGCGGAACGCGCTGCGATATTGCTTCACATAGCTGAAGTTATCGAGGCGCATGGCCAGGAGTTGGCAGAACTTGAGAGCTTGGATGTGGGAAAACCCTGGCCATCGGCTCATGATGACGAAATGCCGCTGACGATCGATGTCTTTCGCTTTTTCGCCGGGGCTGCGCGCACCATGATGGGGTCTGCCTCTGGAGAGTATGTCGCGGGTCATACCTCGATGATCCGGCGTGACCCCATTGGCCCTGTCGCGGCCATCGCCCCCTGGAACTACCCGCTGATGATGGCATCCTGGAAAATTGCTGCACCAATTGCGGCAGGATGTTCGGTGGTGTTGAAACCTTCCGAGATCACGCCGCTATCTACTCTGCGACTTGCAGAATTGTTACAAGATGTTCTGCCAAAAGGCGTGCTAAACGTGATTCATGGTCGCGGGCTCGGCGTGGGAAATACCCTGATGAACAGCCCGCAGATGGAAGGGATCAGTGTTACGGGCTCTCCGGCGACAGGCATGGCTGCAATGCGGGCTGCTTCCCAGAAAATTAAACACGTTCATCTGGAATTGGGCGGCAAGGCGCCGGTCATTGTCTTTGATGATGCTGATCTTGATGCTGTGGCCGAGACGATCCGATATGGCAGCTACTTCAATGCCGGTCAGGACTGCGCACAGCCTTGCCGCGTGATGGTTGCAGACAGTGTTTACGACAAACTTGTGGCCGCGATTGCCGATCAAGTTGGCCAGATCCAGACTGGTGCACCGAAAGCTGAAGGAACGGAAATGGGCCCGCTTGTCTCTGCGGCACAGCGGGATCGTGTGGCTGGTTTTGTCGATCGCGCACGCTGCAGCTCTGAAATCGTTTCCGGTGGGGCGTCTGGCGAAGAAGACGGCTTTTTCTACCAGCCGACAGTCATTGCCAATGTCGACAACACTGCAGAGATTGCCTGCAACGAGGTCTTTGGACCTGTTGTAACTGTCTCTCGTTTTTCCGAGGCAGAAGATGCGTTGAAGATCGCCAACAACGGACCTTACGGGTTGGCCTCATCGGTTTGGACACGAGATGTTGGGAGAGCAATGCAAATGACGTCCAAGTTGCGCTATGGATTCACCTGGGTAAACACGCATGGGGTTGCGACGCCCGAGATGCCATGGGCCGCGATGAAAGGCTCGGGAACAGGCAGTGATATGTCGGTCTATGCATTGGACGCTTATACTGCGATCCGTCATGTCATGGTGGCACACTGATGCGGTTGGCTGGAAAACGCGCCTTTGTCACAGGCGGCAAGCAGGGCATTGGGCGGGGTATTGTTGAGGCGTTCTTGGCTGAAGGGACCGCTGTCACTACCTGCGGGCGCGGCCCTCAACCCGATGATCTGCCGGAAAATGTTGTTTGGTACACACTGGATGTGTCCGACGCCGAAGCGGTTGCAGAGATCGTCAGTATAGTCGGTGGGACTGATATCCTTGTAAACAACGCCGGCGTTCAGGTCGAAAAAACTGTTACCGAAAGCTCGGACGCGGATTGGGACTTGGTGATGGGCGTAAATGCGCGAGGCGTTTTTAACTGTTGTCGCGCCTTCATTCCAGAAATGTCGCAAGGTGGCTCGATCATCAACATCGGGTCGATCTCGGGCAATGCCGCGGACCCGTCGATGGCGCTCTACAATGCGTCAAAAGCGTTTGTGCATGGGCTCACACGCTCTATTGCAGTGGACCACGGACCAGCGGTGCGCTGCAATGCGATCTGCCCGGGATGGATTGAAACGGGCATGCTGGACGCAGCGTTCGACCTCGCGCATGACCCAGAAAAGGCCAAATCCGACGCGCTGGCCCGCCACGCGGTCAAACGCTTTGGCAAACCTGCCGATATTGCAGCGATGGCTGTGTGGCTGGCCTCTGACGACTCGTCTTTTGCAACCGGCCAGTTGTTCACAGTGGACGGTGGCCTGACGGCGGCCTCCCCCCTTAATCCGGGACTGTTATGATGTCAGAAATTGAAAGAACCGCCATTCTTGGAGCCGGTGTGATAGGGGCAAGCTGGGCAGCGTTGTTTCTCGCCTCGGGCCGTAGCGTGACGGTCTTTGACCCCGATCCGAATACCGAAGCATCCGTTCGCTCTTATATCCAAAAGGCCTGGCCGGCATTGGACGAATTGAATCTCACAGATAGGGCCACACCTGACGCTATCACTTTCGTTTCAACCGCCGAGGCGGCTGTCCAGGGCGCACAATTCGTTCAGGAGAACGTGCCAGAAAGACTGCCAATCAAGCATTCGACCTATGCCGGGATTGAGCCAGAGTTGAACCCTAACGCAATAGTTTCAAGCTCAACTTCCGGCCTAACGCTTGAAGCTTTGCAAGAGGGATGGCGCGATCCCAGCAAATTGATCCTAGGTCATCCATTTAACCCACCGCATCTCATCCCACTAGTCGAATTGACCGTCAACGAATCCACCGGATCAGATGTTTTGGACCGCACAGAAGCTTTCTACAAAGACATTGGTAAAATTACGATCCGGATCAAGAAAGGCATGCCAGGACATGTCGCGAACCGTTTGCAAGCCGCGGTTTGGCGCGAGGCCGTTCATATGGCGGTCGAAGGTGTCGCCAGTGTCGAAGACATCGATAAAGCGATGTGGGCTGGCCCGGGACTACGGTGGGCCGCGATGGGTCCGACAACCCTTTTTCACTTAGGCGCAGGCGATGGTGGCCTGCAGGCTTTCTGTGACCATTTCAAAGACACATTCAATGGCTGGTGGGACGACCTGGGCGACCCTCGTCTTGATGAGGATGTCATCAATAAACTGGTCGATGGCATTAACGATCAAACTCAGGGGCAAAGTACCGAAGAGTTATCAGCGCAACGCGACAAGATGCTTACAGCGATGCAAAAAGCTACCCAACACCTTCGGACTTGATGTCGGGATTGAACATTGGCCAAGCGCGAAACTCGAACGGGGTGCGGCCTTCAATGCGATCCGCACTGGGTGTCAATCCAAATCGTTTGCGGTATGCCCGGCTGAAATGAACCTGTCCATTAAACCCTGATGCTTCCGCAATCTCGCTGAACTTAAGCTCAGTTTGCGTCACTAATCCGCGCGCGCGATCAAGGCGAATGTCGCGGTAATACTCGATCGGCGACTTATGGACAAATTGCTGAAACAATCGGCTAAGTTGTCGTTGCGAAATCTTCAACCTCGCTGATATTTCAGGGATCGACAAAGTGGCTTCCAAGTGCGCCTCCATCAAATCGATCGCGTCCCTTACCACCCCAGAGGTGACGTACCCCAGCGGTTCCATGTCTTTGGGGTTCTGTGATTGGCCTTCTCCGCGCACATTGTGATGAAAAAGGTATCGAGCAGATGCATTGGCGATACTCTCACCAGCGACAGAATGTACAAACCGCAATCCCAGATCGGTTGCTGCAGAACCCCCGCAACAAGTGAAAATCTTTCCATCCATAATAATCATGTTCTCTGACACGGTGGTGTCATGGGCCGTTTCGGCAAAGGCGTCGATGTGTTCATAGTGAACCGTTGCGGTCTTTCCTTTGAGTAGTCCAGCCGTCGCAAGAACAATCGCGCCAGTATCCAAACCTCCAACGATTGCTCCACCCGATTCCCATTTCTGTAGTGCTACCTTGAACTGAGGTGTCCCGTGACGCTCAGGTGTCCAACTTGTACTCACCAGAACCATCCAAGGCTTGCGCCTCACCACCTCCGCCAATGGGGCAGTGTCAACGACCAAGCCGCTGCTCGATTCAATTGGACCACCAGGGTCTGAGACATAGGTCCAAGAAAATCGAGCTGAACCCGTCAGGTAATTTGCTACTCTGAATGGATCCACGAAAGACGTTGTCGCCGAAACATTAAAATGCGAACTCACCAAAACAACTATGTCTAACTTGCGATCTATTGGCTGCGTCATAGCCGATTTTGTAAAACAGCGTCCAAAATTGTCAATTATGTTTCGGAAATACGCAATAGACACCAAAGTGCTGAGCCAAGCACTGCCTAAGTGCTGAGGCTAGGCCGAGGGGATCAGATCTCAATCAGTTTCTGAAGCTAGAAAGCCGAGATTCGCTCCAACGCAGCGAAGGCTCACTTTGTCCGCACAGCAGACGCTCACGAGTACTTTGCGAATAACCGAACCGAGCCCACAACAGACGTCGCAGTTTCGCGCATCACGCAGGAATATCCGAGGGCGAAAGTCGCGTAGCGCGCAACAAATCGGCACCGAAGAATGTTATGGTTACGGATAGTTGTCTAGGTTGGCTAGTGCGCTTCCTATACGGACAGCCGATGAGTGAAGACAAAACACAACATCCAGACAAACGTGAAAATAAAAGATTGTACCTTCGGCCTCTCCAGTCGGGTTTAGGTGCCGACAATTTGGCATCTCCGTTCTGGGAGCTAATTCACTTCTGAAATTATTACCCCACCCCGCTTCACCAAGAGGTCAACAATTGCGTCGACCCCTTTTTTGTGGCGAAGGGACGAGAACAAAAATGGCCGTCCTTTGCGCATTCTGGCTGCATCTCGTTCCATTACCTCCAGTGAAGCGCCAACATGCGGCGCCAGATCGGTTTTGTTTATGACCAGGATGTCGGATTTTGTTATTGCCGGTCCGCCTTTTCGCGGGACTTCCTCTCCAGCGGCGACGTCGATCACATAGATTGTAAGGTCTGCGAGTTCCGGGCTGAAAGTAGCCGACAGATTGTCGCCGCCGCTTTCGATCAGAACGATATCAAGATCGGGATGGCGTTCCTGCATTTCAGCGACAGCTGCAAGGTTTATCGATGCGTCCTCGCGGATTGCTGTATGTGGGCAACCGCCCGTTTCGACGCCGATAATCCGATCTTGGGGAAGGACCTGCATGCGCACCAGCGCTTCGGCATCCTCCTGCGTGTAAATGTCATTGGTGATGACGCCCACTGAACAAGCATCGCGCAGGGCTTCAGACAAGGCAGCGGTCAAAGTGGTCTTTCCGGCTCCAACCGGACCGCCGATGCCAACGCGAAGAGGGCCGTTCATAGTTCTCATGTTCGGAATATCCTTGAATACTGTATTTCGTGTCTCATCGACGCGATGTCCGTCAGGAACGCAGTCGAACTCAATTCTTCCAAGCCTGCCATTTGCGCCTTTTCGGCGATATGAGCACATAGCGGTGTCAAATTACGGATCAGTTTCTGAGCGTCGGTTTGCCCCAATGGTACAAGGCGCGTTGCGCAAGCGACCAAGTTGCTTGCGAATGCTTGTAGATACATCTTTGTCGTCAGTAGTAGGGGGAGGTTTTGTAGACGCGCGGCGTGGCCCACCGACACTGGGTAGGAAAGCTGTTGGATGTCTAAATCCCAGACATCTCCTGTGACAGTCCCGAATGCCTGTCCCAGCAGTTCGGTTTCCATTTTCCTTTCGGATGACGCGCAGATAGCCCGTGCCTTGGCATCGATGCTTACAAGTTCATCTTTGTCCTGAGCGTTGTATGCGGACACTACGAACAGAGCATCATTCCATCCAGATCCGTGTTCCAGCGCATCTGAAATCCAGGCTTCGGCGTCTTGGGAACTGGCGACCGCTCCTTCGTCAATTGCAGCTTCCAACCCATGAGAATAAGCAAATCCCCCCACAGGGTATGCCGGAGACAACCACTGGGTCAGCGTCAGGATATTGGCGTCAGTGGGCGTGGCCATGTGTCCTGCCATGGCCATAGGCTCCGCCTTCGGGGTTGAACGGTTCGTGCACCTCGCGCACTGTGGCTCCGATTTTCAATAGCATATCTCGGATCACATGATCGATCTGGATCAGCAGACGATCCTTTTCGATCTGGCAGGGCGTGTGGCGATTGCCAATATGCCACGCGATGCGTGTCAGGTCCGGAGCGGAAACCTCAAGCAGTGCTTCGGGTGCAGCCTGTATTTCCACTTCGCGACCGTCGTCCAGAATCAACGTGCCACCGTGGTTCAACGAGGTGGTTTGCACCAGATCGACGAGTATTTGTTCGCCACTTTCACAGGTCAGAACCTTGCGACGCAAAAAACGATCGTCATAAGTCAGCGACAGGCAATCTGCGGAGTCGCTGTGCATATGATCCGAGTAACGGCGTGCGGTGCAAAGCAGGGCGGTCATACCGTCGCCTCCTCTGGAGCAGAAATAGTCAGAGCCAGATTGAATCCGCAAACACCCGGTGCACGATCCGTTCGCGTGATAGGCCGCGTTTTTTCAACTCTTCGTCGCTGAGCGATTGCAGGAATTCGACTTGCCGAACGCGCGATTGAGCTTCGGCCACACTGATCAGAGCCCCGTAGACTGATGCTGTGATGGACGCGATCAGACCGGGCAGCGAAAAGCGTGCGTGAGATTGTGTTGCTGAGTGTGCCATTTGGACCCTCGTAAACGTTGGTCCTCCCTTGGGCATTAATATCTGTCATATCGGCCTCACATTGAAGTGGGTGTTTGGTCATTTCTGCGTTGCGCGCTGTGCAATGCAGCATAATTTTTAGTCAGAACATAAAGTATCGCTGTGCCATGGGCAGTACTTCGGCGGGTTGGCAGGTCAGCAATTCGCCATCTGCCCGGACTTCGTAGGTTTCTGGATCAACTTCGACATGAGGTGTCGCGTTGTTGAGCAGAAGATCCTGTTTGCCAATCTCTCGCGTGTTTTGGACAGCCACGGTCTGCTTTGCCAATCCTAGTGTATCACCGATCCCGTCCGCCAGCGCGGCTTGCGACACAAAGGTGATTGCTGAGTTTTCAACGGATCGACCATAGGCACCGAACATTGGCCGACTATAAACCGGCTGCGGGGTGGGTATCGAAGCATTGGGATCACCCATCTGTGCACAAACGATGGTGCCGCCTAGCAAAACCATCTCAGGCTTCACTCCAAAAAAGGCAGGGTCCCATAGGACCAGGTCGGCGCGTTTTCCTTCCTCGATACTGCCAATCTCGTGGCTGAGGCCATGGGCAACCGCAGGGTTAATCGTGTACTTGGCGATGTAACGGCGAACGCGCAGGTTGTCGTTGTCACCGGATTCCTCCGGCAGGCGGCCTCGCTGTTTCTTCATTTTATCAGCCGTTTGCCAGGTGCGAATTAGAACTTCGCCAACGCGCCCCATCGCCTGACTGTCAGAAGCGATGATGCTGAAGGCACCCATGTCGTGCAGGATATCTTCAGCCGCGATGGTTTCACGCCGAATGCGGCTTTCAGCAAAAGCCACATCCTCGGGGATGGATTTGTCGAGGTGATGGCAGACCATCAGCATGTCGAGATGTTCCTCTACCGTGTTCACCGTAAAGGGCCGCGTCGGGTTGGTAGAGGAGGGTAGGACATGGTCCTCACCGCAGATTTTGATGATGTCGGGGGCGTGGCCGCCGCCCGCGCCTTCGGTATGGAAAGCGTGGATAGTACGGCCCTTTATCGCGGCAACTGTATTTTCAACAAACCCGGATTCGTTGAGCGTGTCGGTGTGGATCATCACCTGAACGTCCATCGCATCAGCGACCGCAAGGCAGCAGTCGATGGCCGCCGGAGTCGTGCCCCAGTCCTCGTGCAGTTTCAGGGCACAAGCTCCGGCTTTTACCTGTTCCTCTAGAGCAGCGGGAAGCGAAGCATTTCCCTTGCCCGCGAAAGCAAGATTCATGGGAAAAGCATCTGCCGCCTGCAACATCCGGCCGATATGCCATGGGCCCGGGGTGCATGTGGTCGCCAGAGTGCCATGTGCCGGGCCAGTGCCGCCACCAAGCATGGTCGTCAGGCCAGAATGCAGCGCGTCCTCTATCTGTTGAGGGCAGATGAAGTGAATATGGCTGTCGAACCCGCCAGCCGTCAGGATGCGACCCTCGCCAGCGATGGCCTCGGTGCCGGGGCCGATGATGATGTCTACGCCGGGCTGTGTATCCGGATTTCCGGCTTTGCCAATCTTGGCGATGCGCCCGTCCTTTAGGCCGACATCCGCCTTGTAGATACCCGAGTGATCCACGATCAGAGCATTGGTGATCACCGTGTCCACGGCGCCTTCGGCACGCGTGGCCTGAGACTGCCCCATCCCATCTCGAATGACTTTACCACCACCGAACTTGACCTCTTCCCCATAGACATCTTCGCGGTGACCGGTCTCGCTGAAACGCGCAGTCGTTGCGCGCTCCACGATAAGGTCTTTTTCTACTTCGATGATCAGATCGGTATCTGCCAATCGTACTTTGTCGCCGACCGTGGGGCCGAACATGGAGGCATAGTCACTCCGACTGATCTTGCCCGGCATCTTTCAACGTCCCCATGATATGCATATTGAAACCGTAGATGTGCCGGCGCCCCTCAAATGGCACCAGCATAACTTCGCGAGTTTGCCCTGGCTCAAATCGCACCGCAGTGCCCGCCGGGATGTCCAGCCGCATACCCAAAGCTGCATACCGATCAAAATCCAGAGCCGGGTTTGCTTCGGAAAAATGGTAGTGGCTGCCGACCTGTATTGGTCGGTCGCCGGTATTGGCGACAATAACAAGACGGCTGCTGCGTCCTGCGTTCAGCGTCAGTGAGCCTTCGGCCGGAATGATCTCCCCCGGGATCATTTCGGCAGCTTCAAAATCACGGTAATGGCGATGAACGCGATCAAAGCCAACCCAACTGCGAGCGCGGCGTAATCACTGCCATGGGCGTGAACTTGGGTATCCGAATGGGCCATGGCCGGACCAGCCAGAATGAGAGCGGGAAACAGCATACGGTTCATGGGTGACTCCTTTGGAAATTAACGAATGGGGTTGTGGACAGTCACAAGTTTTGTGCCATCCGGGAAAGTGGCTTCAACCTGCACCTCGTGGATCATCTCGGGCACGCCTTCCATGCATTGGCCCCGGGAGATCACTTCAGCCCCGGCTTGCATCATGTCGGCGACCGAACGGCCATCGCGCGCGCCTTCGACCACGGCGTCGGTTATCAACGCAATGGCCTCGGGGTGGTTCAGCTTGACGCCGCGGGCCAGTCGTTTTCGAGCGACCTCGGCTGCCATGGCGACCAGCAATTTGTCTTTTTCACGAGGGGTCAGGTTCATGTCAGAGCATCCAGCATCGGGGCAATGTGTCTTTGTTCAGACGGTGTAGAACTGGTATCAGCGTTCGACGCAGTGCAAAGCTGTTGTCTGCCAGAATGCGAATGACCAATAGGTCTTTCCGGATCACGGTTGCCCCTGCGGTGTCCGGTAGCATTGCCCGCACAGGTTTCAGATGACCTTCGGCAGAACTCGACGCTAAGACGATTAGCGCCATCGCCCCCGCGCCGTTTGTAATATGCGGCTTGGATACGTGCGTATGCCAATCACCAGAGAACCTAATCGTATCGAGAAACACTGGCGTGTCCTCGCGCCGAATCTCGATCCGATCGCGCAAGCGGATGCCGGTCAGCGTCTCGCCCATGGCAATGCGCCCAAAGACCAGCGGCTCGACCATCAGCATTTCAGCATTGAGCGCCAAGTCGATCCTAAGGCGCCGGTCCAAAGCGCTGCCGTTGTACAGAATGGTTTCTTGCGGCAACCAGCTCAGCCGGGCACCAGATTCAACCGTCAAATGATTTGTAATCTGGCCCCATTCTTGGGGCTGGGCTTTGTAGGCGCGCTCGCAGGCTTGTGTCGTCAAGGTCAGCGCCGTGCTTTTTGCTGCCTTGCAAGAAAATCGGAATGCATCGCCTCCGGTCACACCGCCCGCCGTGTTCAGAAGAACCGCATCAAGATCAGGTGTGATCGTTCTTGGGAATAGGCATTTAAAGGACCCAGACTGGCGAAATCTGTCCAGCACAGTCCTGTTGCCCAATTGCTTGGTGCTTAAGCTGACGGTGCCTGCAGCACGTGGCGGTACCGTGCTATGCGTGGGCAATATGGCTGCAACTTGTGTAATAGGGCACCTTTAGCGCGTCGTTTGGTGCCACCTGTTTCTCTGTTGAAGTGTCGGAACACTAATCTGCAGTGTCGGAATCAGCTTATTTCCACATCGTGTGTCTAAATTTTAGACAGCAACCTTCGACTTAGATGAAAAAATATGCGCTTCTCGCCGATTTCCCAAATTGGGCTAAAGGTAAGTTGCCAACCTTGCTGCAATGCAGAAACCGTATGGGTGCCACCGCGGAAATGACCCGGGGGTGTGTGACGGCTGCGCGAATTGGACCTCGAACACAGCCGCCACACGGAACGCAACAACAGTTGCGGGGATCAGGTAGAAGAAGAGTATGCCTTTGCGCAAGCCTTCTCTGCCGGCCCCGCCAGGAGGATTGTATGAAATCGCTCAAATCCACGCTCACCGGATCGGTTGTCTTTGCTACCATAGCCACCGCTGCGTTGTCGGACGAAGACACGATCAAGGTCGGAGTGCTGCATTCACTGTCGGGCACGATGGCAATCTCAGAGACTACTCTGAAAGACACCATGCTGATGCTGATCGACCAGCAAAACGCCAAAGGTGGTCTTTTGGGCAAGCAGCTTGAGGCCGTTGTTGTGGATCCCGCATCGGATTGGCCGCTGTTCGCGGAAAAAGCGCGTGAGCTGCTGACCGTCCACGAGGTGGATGTAATCTTTGGCAACTGGACTTCGGTCAGCCGCAAATCAGTACTGCCTGTGATCGAAGAGCTGAATGGTTTGCTGTTCTATCCGGTTCAGTATGAGGGCGAAGAAAGCTCCAAAAATGTCTTTTATACCGGTGCGGCCCCGAACCAGCAGGCGATCCCTGCGACCGATTATTTCCTGGAGGAACTGGGGGTTGAGAAATTCGCTCTGCTCGGCACGGACTACGTCTATCCCAGGACCACCAACAATATTTTGGAAAGCTACCTTAAGCAAAAGGGTATTGCGGACGCGGATATCTTCGTCAACTACACCCCCTTTGGCCATTCTGACTGGTCCAAGATCGTATCTGACGTCGTTGCACTGGGCGAAGATGGCAAAAAGGTTGGTGTGATCTCGACGATCAACGGAGACGCCAACATTGGTTTCTATAAAGAACTGGCCGCAGCTGGTGTTTCGGCAGATGACATTCCTGTCGTGGCCTTTTCGGTTGGTGAGGAAGAACTTTCCGGTCTAGATACCACCAACCTCGTCGGCCATTTGGCGGCTTGGAATTATTTCCAGTCGGCGGATACTGATGTGAATGCCGAATTTGTCGAAACCTGGAAAGCCACCATGGGTGACGAACGGGTGACCAACGATCCTATGGAGGCGCATTACATCGGCTTCAATATGTGGGTGAATGCCGCGACCGAAGCCGGCTCGACCGAAGTAGACGCTGTGCGCGCCGCCATGTACGGGCAGGAATTCCCGAACCTGACCGGCGGTACTGCTGTGATGTTGCCGAACCACCATCTGGCTAAGCCGGTTCTGATTGGTGAGATTCAGGAAGACGGCCAGTTCGATATCATCAGCGCAACCGACGTTGTGCCGGGCGATGCATGGACCGACTTCCTGCCTGAATCGTCAGTGCTGAAATCGGATTGGAAAGATCTCGGCTGCGGTATGTACAACACCGAGACCGAGAGCTGCGTTCAAACCTTGTCGAACTACTAAATCGTACGCAAGGCGGGTGTGATCGCCCGCCTTGCCCAAAGACACGCGGGTTTCAACACATGTTAAGACTATTCCTTGCGGGCCTGGCAATTCTCTTCGCCTGCCTGAACGCCAACGCGCAAGAGGGTGGCCTGCAGCCGATCTTGCAGGATCATCAGGAGATCATTGTCAAAAGTTCGCGCAAGACGATCAAACCGGCGATTGATGCGCTTGCCGCCAGTGGGCTGCCGCAAGCGCAGGTGATGCTTGAAACATGGGCCGCCAAAGACATGTGGATGCGCAAGTCTGATGGTCTGTTCTTTGCCGGAAGAAAGGTCGAAGGGCGTTTGTACGACCTGACCGATTTCGACACAGGCAGAGTGGTCGGTACCTTTGAGAAATCCGACCTGAAGCAATTGAAACCCAACAGCGGTATTCGCGCTATGATCGGGACAGCACTGGTGCAGTTCCAGTTGACCGACCCGGACCGAAAGAAACGCCTGGCCGCACTGAAATCCATTCAACGTGACCCCGAAGGCGCGCTGCTCGAACCTCTTCGTGCCTCGATCGAGGATGAGCCAGATGTGGATTTGAAGGCCCAGAAGCAACGGCTCGAACGGCTGCTGACTATTGGATATGACGAAGACGTTGCGGCCCGCGTGGCTGCAATTGAAGAAATGTCGAACGATCTGGGTGTCGACGTCCGCGCGGCGTTGAACCCATTACTCGTGACCTCACGAAAGACCGCTGCGGACGTGCCATCGGATGTTAACGTCGCCATCGTTCTGGAACCCGGATCAGACGCCTTGTCCCGGGACGACGCATACCACCTGTTGGTCGCGAGTGACTTGGCTGCGCCCCCTGTGTTGCCTGACGACATCCGCCTGGATTTGGCCGCGAACATTGATGGTGGCCGTGTAGGGGGCATCCCGGTCGCGCAACTGAACGAGAATACTGCGCGCGCGCAAGCCTACAGCACTCTGGCCGAAGCCGGACTTGTTCCTGCGTTGGTAACTGAGGCCGATATCGACACGGCGCTGGGTGCGCATGTGTTCTTTGAGACTTATGCCGAGCCGTCCACCGAAGTAACCGCCGCTGCCGAAAAAGCGTTAAAGAAGATCGAGCTGAAAGTTGGCCTAAACCAGACGCTCGACCTGACGTTGGACGCAGTCTCTCTGGCCTCGATCTATTTCCTTGCCGCCATTGGGTTGGCCATCACTTTCGGAGTGATGGGTGTAATCAACATGGCCCATGGCGAATTCATCATGATGGGCGCCTATACGGGGTACGTCGTTCAGCAGTTCGTCCCCGACCATACGGTATCGATCATCCTTGCCATCCCAATGGCCTTTGCCGTCACGTTTGCCATGGGCGTTGCCATGGAGCGCCTGGTGATCCGCTGGCTTTATGCCCGCCCGTTGGAAACACTGCTGGCGACCTTTGGTATCTCGATTGCCTTGCAGCAACTGGCCAAGAATATCTTTGGTACACAGGCCCGCCCTCTGACAGCTCCGGGTTGGCTGGACGGGGCGTGGGTGATGAACGATGTGGTTTCGATCAGCTATATCCGCATTGCGATCTTCGTACTGGCGCTGATCTTTCTGGGGCTGTTCCTTTACATTATGAAACGGACAAGGCTGGGGCTTGAGATGCGTGCGGTCACGCAGAACCCGCGCATGGCCGGATCAATGGGTATCAACCCGGGGCGGGTGAATATGCTGACCTTCGGTCTCGGCTCCGGCATTGCTGGCATCGCGGGTGTCGCCATTGGCCTTTTTGCCAAGGTCACATCGGATCTGGGCAACGACTACATCGTGCAAAGTTTCATGACCGTAGTTGTCGGTGGTGTCGGCAACATCTGGGGCGCGCTGGCAGGCGCGGGGATGATCGGGTTCCTGCAGAAAGGGATCGAGTGGATGAACCCGTCGAACACGCTCGCGGCGCAAACCTACATGATCATCTTCATCATCATTTTCATCCAATTTCGACCACGAGGCATTATTGCCCTCAAAGGTCGCGCGGCGGGGGATTGAACCATGGAGCGTAGTTTTGTTGCTAAGAACCCATCTGTACTGGTCTTTCTGGCCATCCTGTCGCTGTTCACGCTGGGTGTAACTGTCCTGTCCGAAGGGTTCGGGATCGGTGTGATCTCAACCAGTTTCGTCAAAACGCTGGGCAAGACCCTGTGCCTGTGTTTGATCGCTGTCGCGATGGATCTGGTTTGGGGTTTCACCGGCATTCTATCACTAGGCCATTTCGCTTTCTTCGGGCTCGGTGGCTATATGATCGGCATGTGGCTGATGTATGAACGCACCCGGCTGATCGTGGTCGAGTCATTGTCACAAGCCGACATTCCGGCAACGCCTGCCGAAGTTGTGGACGCCATCGGCACTCAGATTTTCGGCGTAGTCGGATCATCCGAATTCCCGCTGATCTGGGCGTTTTCGCACAGCTTGACGCTGCAGTTGATACTGGTCGTTGTGGTGCCTGGCCTGCTGGCACTGATCTTTGGCTGGCTGGCCTTCCGCAGTCGAGTGACCGGCGTCTATCTGTCGATCCTGACGCAAGCAATGACGCTGGCTCTGGCGCTGTATCTGTTTCAGAACGACAGCGGTTTGCGCGGCAACAATGGCTTGTCCGGCTTGCAGAACCTGCCCGGTGTCACTGTCTCTCAGGACGTTGTTTCGCTCTGGTTCCTGTGGGCTTCGGCTTTGGCGTTGGGACTGGGTTACATGCTGGCGGCATGGATCGTGTCGGGCAAGTTCGGCTCAGTCCTGCGCGGTATTCGAGACAACGAGGCGCGGGTTCGGTTCCTCGGCTATTCGGTCGAAGCCTACAAGTTGGCTGTCTTCACCCTGACGGCTTGCATCGCCGCAATCGCGGGTGCGCTATATTATCCGCAGGCTGGCATTATCAACCCCGAGGAGATGGCCCCCATCGCCTCAATATATCTGGCCGTCTGGGTCGCTATCGGCGGCCGGGGCCGCCTGTATGGTGCGGTCATCGGCGCGGCTTTTGTCAGCCTGCTGAGCACGTGGTTCACGGGCGGGCAGGCCCCGGATATCCTGCTTGGCTTTTACACGATCAAATGGGTCGACTGGTGGCAAGTGCTGCTGGGTGTGTCCTTTGTGCTGGTCACGCTGTTTGCTCCGCAAGGTATCGGAGGTTTGTTCGACTTGTATACCAACCAGCGTCATCCTGATCGGCATGGTGCCAATCTGGGACCGGATGAAGGCGCTTTGCGTGAGAAAGAGGCCAGCCAATGAGCACCTTGTTAGAAGTAAGTGGCGTATCGGTTACCTTCGACGGGTTCCGCGCTATCAACAACTTGTCCTTCCAGATTGGTGAAGCGGAGCTACGTTCCGTGATTGGCCCGAATGGGGCTGGCAAGACTACGTTTATGGACATCATCACCGGCAAGACCCGGCCGGATGAGGGGCGGGTCATATGGGGTGAAAAGTCCGTATCTTTGTTGGATATGACCGAGGCAAAAATCGCGCAGGCGGGAATCGGGCGGAAGTTTCAGAAGCCCACGGTTTTCGAGGATCAGTCCGTGCGCGATAATCTACTAATGGCGCTAAAGAAAAATCGTGGCTGGGTTGGTGTGCTGCTTTACCGTCCGTCCAAAAGTGATTTGCAGAAGGTCGAGGACCTAGCCACCGAAATTGGGCTTTATCTGGAACTGAGCCGGAAGTCAGGTGAACTGAGCCACGGGCAGAAGCAATGGTTGGAAATTGGCATGCTGCTTGCGCAGGACCCACGTCTGCTGTTGGTTGACGAACCCGCCGCAGGCATGACCCCGCAAGAGCGTGAACATACCACAGACTTGCTGGTTCAAGCTGCAAGGACCCGCGCGGTTGTGGTCGTTGAACATGACATGGAATTTGTCAGGCGCCTGAACTGCAAAGTAACGGTTTTGCATGAAGGATCAGTATTAGCCGAGGGCAGTCTTGATCACGTGACATCAAATCAGGACGTCATCGATGTCTATCTGGGGCGCTAGAAAATGTTGAAGCTGACCGATCTGACTTTGCACTATGGGCACTCGCAAATCCTCAACGGGATTTCCATGGAAGCTTTACAGGGTGAAGTAACGTGCGTCATGGGGACCAACGGTGTCGGAAAAACCAGTCTGATGAAGGCAATCTCAGGGGCGCATCCCCGTTCCGGTGGCGAACTGGAGCTTGACGGAAAGCAGATGGGTATCTTGCCTGCTCATCAGATGGCCTGGAAAGGTGCGGCATATGTCCCTCAAGGTCGCGAAATATTCCCATTGCTCACGGTTCGAGAAAATCTGGAAACAGGCTTCTCCTGTCTGCCTGCCAGCGAACATTTCGTTCCAGATGATATTTTTGATATGTTCCCGGTCCTCAAAAAAATGCAAAACCGGCGCGGGGGCGACCTTTCCGGCGGGCAGCAGCAACAGTTGGCCATCGCACGTGCACTGATCACAAAACCGCGCCTGCTGCTGCTGGATGAGCCAACCGAAGGTATTCAGCCGAACATAATCCAACAGATTGGCGAAGTGATCCGGCACCTCAGAAAGACGAGCGGAATGGCAATTGTCTTAGTCGAGCAGTATTTCGACTTCGCATATGATCTTGCCGACAGGTTTGTTGTGTTGCGACGTGGCGAAGTCATGGTCAAAGGCACACGAGATGACCTGACGCGTGATCAAGTGTTGCGGGCCGTAACAGTTTAGCACTGCTCGGTGTAGTTGGCTTTGGTATGGGTGCATCAAACCCAAATCATGTCCTGCATTAAGGCTCGGGACATGGTTTGATCCTACAAAAACGTACAATTTGAGAGGTATTTTTTTTAAATACGGTCCTTCGGTACCTCTTGCCGTGATATGTGAGTACTTTCGGACAGATCGACAGGCTTGGTGTTGTATCAAGGTTCGGCTTGAGCTTGAACCTTTCCGCAACGTTGCGCTCCACGATGGTCAGTGCTGACTGCAGTGAACGGGCGGTTTGGACTTTACCGGTTTATGCCCGTGCAAACGCTCGCAAATAGGTGTCCGCTGCATTGCCGAAAACACATTGCTGCGGGCGCGAACGCTTTCTGCGTCACCAGCATGCGAAATCCCAAAAGTCCGGTTTGTCCCGCAAGGCAGACATTCACTGAATTCTGCCGAACGTCTGTACCGAGCCCAAACCAACCGATGCTGTTTAAGGCACCAATGTCAGCGATGCGCAGAAAGCAGACTTTGCAAAGTCCGGTTGACCACATTGTCCACCAAAGGCGACAGTTCTGCTTCGCGACTGGGCTATACATAGCCCTCAAAGCGTATTGTTTGCGGGACTTCAGTTGCACCGTTTTCCTGAGCGAGTAGGGCGCGTGCTGACGAAAAGGTAGCAAGCGCAAAAAGAACAAGAAGGGCCTTTATCATCGTAGCGCCTCGGATCCGGGTTTTGAACTTGGGCCGGGGTTCACAAATGATCGCCCCGGCCAGCGTCAGGGCAAACGAGGTAGTTCTTGCCCTGAAACATCGTACTTTCGCCTAATTTAGAAGATCACCGACGATGCCGACGGCATCGACCACGGTAGACAGGTCATTCGTAACTTCGAGGACTTCGTCATCGACCAGAATGTAGCGGTTTCCTTTGCCCGGCTCCCCAAGCTTCCATTTGGAAAGGTCCCCAATATCCTCGAACTCCAGGTCAGATGGGAGCTTGGCACCGCGCGTGTAGCGCTTGATCTGTCCAGGTGGTACAGCTTTTGGGCCTTTGCCGGGTTTGTCTTCTATCTGAATGCTGACATCACCGTTCTTGCCCCCCTTGTTCGGCTTTTTACCCTTGTTGTCTTTGGCATGGGCATCGCTGCCTCCAAGGATGAAAAACACAACTGCTAAGGCTGCAAGAATTCCGTATGCAATCTTCATAGATTGTTCCTTTGCTTCCCAACTTCATTCGACCGGCGTTGAAAATTCCGGCACGCGCTTGATCTCTCTTAGTTGCCCTTTGGCACACCCCTTAGTGACTGCCTTCACCCCGCATCAGAAAACGATCCGGGTTCTTAGGCCGAACAGCGTAATGCTATCCTGAGCGGGATTCAGCAGCGGGTCGGAAATGAACTGCAGTGATGGCGTGATCTGCAGTCCGGGCGAGATTGAGAACCGATAGAATGCTTCGAGCGTGAACTGGTCACCGTCTATGCCTCTTGCCTCAGCCCAGTTCAGGCCCAGCCCGGCCAAATCGGTATTGCGACCATAGTAACCCAGTCCGGCAGAGACGGACCGGTCATAAAGCGCAGCGGTCCCCTTTGAGGCCCCGGCCCGAAAGAATGGCATCCACTTATTATCAACAAACCATGCGGCAGAGAACGCAGCGCCGTAATCTTCCGCTCGACTGCCATCGTCAGCCGCATCCGCATGCCAGAGAGTCAAATGGACATTGTCCAAGTAGATGCGATCAAAGCCGGAGGTGTAACCAAGTTCAAGTGATTTGAAGAGATTGCCGTCGCTAAACACATCAAAGTTTGGATCAGACGGGTCGGCGTTTGCGTCTGAGACGCTGGCTACGGCGTAAAGGTTCTCGCTCAGCTTTACCCCACCGGCAATACCAAGGCCTGGATTAGGCGCGTTAAGTGTAGGGTTGGTGTTGAAAGACAGGTTTTGGAAACCGCTGTAGGGGCTTACCAACCCATAGATATCCACAAAGTCTGTTACATCAATCTGCCCGACTTGCAGCGTCCACGAACCGTTCTCCGCCCTTTGGGTCCAGAACAGATTGGTCAATAGCAACCCATTATCGTTGAAGGCTGTCCCTGTGATTGAAAGCGCTCCACCATCTAGCCCAAGGAATTGCGGGGCAACATCGGTATAACTGTGCCGGTCTTCGATCTTGAATGTCAGAGACCCCCGTTCAGTTGCCTGCCAACTGCCGTAGAACCGCGCAATTCCGCTGGCTGCTTCGCCGGTTCCCAGATCAGCATCCGTGGTTTGGCCCAATGCCAGGTAGTCAATGTTGAACCGAAAACCACCCTCAGCCAGTCGGTCTTTCCACTGAAACCAACCCGGTGCGATGTTGCGTGGAAAATCGGAACGATATTGCGGATCGGTGAGCCCGTCTCCGGGCGCAAGATCGGCTTCGACTGAAGATGGCCCGGATAGTCCCTGAGCCGACGCTGCGCCAGCAAATGCAATGCTCAATGCGGCAACCAGAAGTCTTATCATTTTGACGCCTGTGCCCCACCGGTCTTGCGATTTCCTGCCGCGCGGATGCGATCAGCAGCACGCTGCTTCCATTCCAACCTGTCTGCCTCGGTTTCCAGAGTTTCGACACGTTCCGCCTCTAGCTGGAAAGTCGCATTCATAGGCATGAGGCCATCCACAACCATCATATTATGAACGGAAGGATCGATAGTCAGCGTGCCTGTCAGCCGAACGGGTTCGTGGAAATAGCTAGGCGCCCAGTCCCCGTTCAACCGCACACGGATCATCTGGTTAGGCGGAGGTGGAGGCATGTGGCTGCACATCCCTCTTTCTGGCACCAAATACGCCACAGGCCGGCCGTCCGGATCGCTTGGAGCAGGAATGGCAAAGCCCGCGAGTGTGATTGTTCTGCCGTCGAATTGCGGGTTTCCGCTCGTTCCAGCCTTTCTTCGACGTTCAGTCACAACCTCGCGCTGATCGAGTAACCAGTCGACGTCAATTCCGTCTGACACCAAGGCGTCTTCGGTCTCTGCTAAAAGCAATTGCCATTTCTGCCGTTCTTCGGCGCTGCCAACCTCCTGCTGCAACCTGCCGCGTATACGCACAACGAAAAGAACATCGTCGAACTGTTCGGGGCTGAGTTCACGATA
The DNA here is from genome assembly GCF_059612005.1 of Ruegeria sp. CDSA141. NCBI lineage: Bacteria > Pseudomonadati > Pseudomonadota > Alphaproteobacteria > Rhodobacterales > Roseobacteraceae > Ruegeria > Ruegeria sp. CDSA141. The sequence continues at coordinate 21,728 of NZ_JBXWPT010000018.1, read as the reverse complement.
GGGGTCATCAAAGACCTGCGCAGACGGATCTGGCAGATCTGCCCAGTCCAACGCGGTTCCAGGCGTCGCCGCAGCATCATAACCGCACAAAACCAACCCTGCGAATACTGCGGAGCAAAACCAATTTCGCATGAATGCTCTCCGGCTGCTTTATCTGGTCAATCCAGTGTGTTTTTGTAGATCACACCGTCCTTCATGATCAGGCGGATTGTTTCCGGGCTGTCCGGCCTCGGGTCCGCACCGAACCACTGATCGCCTGTTCCAACGACAGAGAAGTCTTCGAGGGGGTTGCCGTCTATCAGCAGGATGTCGGCATAGGCGCCTTCTTCGATCACACCCAGTTTGCCTTCCGGATAGGGGTTCATGAAATCACCGCTAAGTGCCGCGATCTCGCCACCTACCGAAGTTAGGGTTACCATCGACGCATAGGGGCCGAAGAAATGGTTATTCAGATGTTTCTCATAGGCGATCTGGATGTTGCACGCTTCGACCGAGCCGACGCAATCGGTTTGGAAACCGCGCGGCGCCGGGCATTCCTTCATACTTGGAATGTAGGCTTCGAAGGTCGCCGAGGCCGATTTGGCCTTCCTCAAACTGTTGGGGTTGTTTTTCACGGAAGGAACATCAAGTAGGCCTGGATCAAATGCTGTGATGTTCGTCGTGATGTACGCTCCTTTTTCTTTCATCAAAGCAGAAATCTCGCAGTCAAAGTGAAATCCGTGTTCAATGGTTCTGACCCCTGCATTCAGGGCATTGATGATCGCTTCTTTGCGGTAGGAATGTGCCATGACATAGGTGCCGTACTCGTTGGCAACCTGAACAGCGGCCTCGATCTCTTCTTTCGAACCGGCGAGCAACTGCCATGGATCGAATGCCGAAATCACCCCACCTGATTGCATGAACTTCAATTGCGTGGCACCCATGCGCAGGTTGTTGCGGCCATACATGTAAATTTCGTCAACACCGTTGACCTGTTGGGCCATATTCAGAGTCCCAAAGTTGGTCACCCCACCCGGCGGAGATGTGAAGGATGCGAAATCGGCGTGACCACCACGTGTTCCGAGAAATGCCCCGGAAGGATAAAAGCGGGGGCCGACGATCTGGCCGGCGTCAATTGCGCGCCGCAGCCCGCCGCCAGCGCCCCCGGCATCGCGAACGGTCGTGAAGCCCTGCATCAGGTACATTTCGGCCATCCGGGTCCCGTGGATGGCGAAATCCTCCCAGGTCGAGTTGGTTTCCATCTCGGCAATCGATGGCCCCATGAGCATCAGGTGCGCGTGATTCTCTATAAAGCCCGGTGTCAGAGTGCGCCCACCGCCGTCGATAACCGTCGCGCTCGGCGCATCAATGGCATCGGTTGAGACGGACTTGATCAGATTGCCCTCGACCAGAACACTGGCATTTTCAATGCGTTGCTCATTCACACCGTCGAAGACATGCACGTTGGTAAACAGCGTTTGGGGTTCTTCTTGATCCTGAGCCTGCGCGGTCGCCGAAAAAGAAAGAACTGCCGCGACAATTGCCGTCGAGCAAAGAGACATTCGTAAGCCGGACATAAGTACTCCCTTCATATTCATGTTTTGCCAACTATAGTCTGGAATTCATTGGCTCGGTTGCCCCTTTTGAATTAGGATGTACGAATGTGACTGCAAAAATGGCCACTTCTTAAAGCTAATCCAACAAGGGTTATGAGCTTGCCTTTCAACTCCACCTCCCGAGAGCATAGCGAGGGCTTTGTTCGCCTCTCTTTAGCCGCTCCCTTTCTGCAATATCTCACCGAACGTAAGATCAATCCGCAACCAGCATTGGATCAGGTCGGCTTGAAAGCTGAACTGATGACTAACCCATCCGTGTTCGTTCACTCCGAGTTGGTTTACGGCTTGGTAAATGCTTTCTCAGAAGTATCAGGGGATCGATACCTAGGACTGAATGTAGGGGAAGCGTTTGACCTACAAGGATGGCCGCCCTTCGCTCAAGCCTTGCAATCTACAAAAACGCTGTTCGAGTTTTTTACCCGCTTTGTTGAGCTCGTGCCGCAGGAGTCCAATTCTGTGCGGCACAGCCTTGTCATTGAAGCAGACAAAGCGACTTATCGTATCGAGAGGCAACAGGAACCAACCGTCCCACCCATTCAGGTGACCGGTTTTGGTGCCGCAATCTATGTACGCCTATTGCAGACCGTCGTCGGAGAGTCCTGGGACTCTTCCCGTGTGCGATGGGAAAGCAGATACATCAATGGGCTGCCTATCGACTACAAAGGGATCGAGGTTGGCCTTGGGACTGATCCCGGAATGCAAATTAGTTTTCCTGTGGAATGGTTGTTTTTGCACCACGTCTCTGAGGGTTCTGCCAAGCCCATAGCATCACTTCGACAAGATGAAGAAGTAACCGTGGTGGCAGCTTTGCGATCTGTCTTACGCGACAAACTGGATGAAACCGATTTGGGACCAGAGATGGTGGCTGGAATGCTGGGAATACAACCGGAACGGTTTCTGAAAGCGCTTCAAAAACAAGGCACAACGCTACCCCGTGAAATCAAACGGCTGCGTGTCGATGTCGCCAAAGAGCACCTCAAAGAAGACCAGATGACAATTGCGGAGATTGGTCTGATGCTCGGCTATTCCGACAAGTCCCATTTCACTCGCTTTTTCCGAGGTCAAACCGGAATGACACCGACCAAGTTCCGAAGCAAGTAAATGTGGTCGAGCCAAATGAACGCTTCGAAGATTAGGTCCTCGTGGGATCAGTTCGGAGAAGTTGTAGTGCGACGTTGAACAGGTTAGTCGACGACATGAATGGTTGGTTGCCACCGCCGATACAACCTCTGCAACTGGCCGTTTCGTTGTGTATTTCGGAGTTAGCAAAGCTTGGTTGCGAAGGTCCGCTTCGGGCTGAGACCGGTCCTCAGCAACCAAAGAGCCAACGGCAAACTTGTCCGCATTGCGGTCGCTCGCGATATTTGGGCGAACGTCTGCACCGAGCCCGGAGCAGTCGTTACAGCGGGCAGATATTTTGCCTAAGTCTTCGATCTCATGAGGTAGTGAGTACCGGTTGCGACCAAAATTTGACCGTCAATTACGGGGTTCGTATTTCGATGCTGTCGCATTTGCCTCAGATGCCCTTGGCGGAGCCGAGTCCACCAATCGGGCAATCAAAAAAAGAAATTTACCAGTCATCGATATTAAAACTCACCCGTTCTGTCACGGACCTTGAAACCACTTTCCATGATAAGCGTTGTAGGCTCTTTTATCGACGACACAGCTTTTTTAACGTCAATGCTCTCAACGCTTTGGGTCAAATACGTTTTATAAAAGTAACGCGCGTTGGTTATGTCAGCTGCTGACGTCCATAGTGTGTAGTCAGTGTGTATGCCATCGCCAACTGCCTCGCGAATAGAGCCCTTTGGAATGTCAAAAACGTTCAAGATGTGGAATGCTTTAAATATTGCGTCGTCAACGTCATCAGACGGAAGAGATGTGTTCGCGAAAGCAACAGCTCGGACAAATCGAGCTGGAGATGAATGGTCACCCGGCAAGCCCAACAGGCCGCTGCCTTGTCCGAATGGCGCGATGTTTTCTGAGCCTACTGTCATCAAACCGCGATTTTCACTTTGGAGGCCAACATAATTTCTGAGATTGGTCAGGTGCCAATCGTAAGATGGGTTGTTTGTGACAGCATTAACTGTGTTGTCATAAACTGTAAGGCCGCTCTTGGTGTACTCAATAACAATTGAGGCGCCCGTTGAGTCTGTCACCGCATAGTGAAACGGCGCAAATCCGTCAATTTCGGCCACGTACGTACCCACGACGTCAATGGATGGAAGTGCCGCTTTAACTTCAGCGACTGTGGAGAACTGGCCAAGAATCCAGTTTCCCATTTCTTCGGATGAAACGGCACGGTCGCGATTTTCACCCGTCAATTCAGAGAATACCGCGTCACCGGCAAAGTAAAAAGCGCCAAAGTATAAGCCTTCTGTGTTAACGCCATCAAACACAATTGGCATGTCCAATCCGTTTGCACCTAGAAAGCCGTATTTTGCCTCGTACGCGAAGCCCGTCACATCAGGATTCAAACCGAGTGTTTCAATCGATGTCCCGGATGGAACCGCAAAAATATTTGACTGAATGTCAAAACCAAATTCCATGGTCCGCGCAGGCACTGTTGTGCCGTCTGCCGACTTAAGAACGATTCCTGTGCATGCCAAGGCGCATTGAGTCGTTATAGCCACGGCCAACAACGCCGAACTCACAAGCTTACTTAGCTTCAGAACACTAACTTGTTTCATTGGCCTACTTCCTTTTTTAACCTTGCGCTGTTTTAGTTACGGTAGCGAAACTGAATCGGATCGAAATGACAGCTGACATGCAAGATTCAAGTTCAAAGCCATCATTCGCTGCGATGATCGTGAATGACAATGATTTGGCCATTCGGGTGGATAAACACATTAGGTGCGAACGTCGGGCAAGTCCGCATGGCAGACATTCATCGCAGATACAGCGAAGGTCCACTTTGAGCCCAAAGCAACTGATGCCGCGCGTTGGGTGAATGTCTGAAGTTGTTAAGTAGCTGTGCACAGATTGGGTAGAAGTAGCGCTGATCGCTACTGAGTATTTGGCTTTCTAAAGTGATCCATATTCCCATTTAAGAAGCTCAGCGTGGCCTCCAGAAATGCGTTCCAATCCGGGCTTTTGGGCATGGGAACGTGATTTGCCGAATCCAGAACCAGTAGTTCAGAACTTGCGATGCCTGCGGCCAATTTGCGGGCCTGGGACAGCGGGTGGATTGAATCGTTGCGGGCATGAACGATTAACGTTGGGCATTGCACCATGGGCAAGAGGTCAGCCACCGACGCATCGCTATGCGATTTCCGCATGCGCAACATGTTTTCTGCCGGACAGGACTTTTGCAGGATCTCGACGATATCCTTGGCCAGATCCAGCGGGCCTTCTGGGAAGTAAAGCAACGAATAGGCCAATAGGAAGCTGCTATCCGGCTTATTCCACCCTTCGGAGATCATGCCCAGCATTTCTGGGGTGCCAGTGGTATTCTGCCGCACATTCCGGCCTTCAACATAACCGCCATTCAAAACCATGGATTGAACCCGGTCTGGATAGTGCGCGGCCAGAAATACCGCGGAAAGGGCCGAGCCCGATTGGCTGAACAAGCTGAACCGGTCCAGCCCGATGGCATCGGCAACACTCAACAGATCATAGGCGACGGCCTCGACCCCTGCGGAGTCCATTTCAAGATCAGAATGGCCGCTGCCCATTTCGTCGAAGCGTACCAGCGTGTTATTCGCGCGGATTGCGTCGAGCAACGGGCGAAAAAACGGGGAATTCCAGTCGGCTTCGATACTGGTTCCGCCAAAAGTCGTGTAGATGATCGGAGGCCCTTCGCCTGTTACGGTATAGGCGAGAGACTTGTCTTCGCGGTTTTTCGTGAACTGGAGCCGTAGCGAAAGCTCTCTGGATTGGGCATCATCAGCGGTTTCAACAACCTCCACCTCGGCACAACATAAAAAGCCGCGCCGCGCCACGGTTCGGATTACTGCCTGAGATTGCCCGTCATCGCCGACCGCGCGTCGCGCTGCGGCAACGCAGGCGCTGATCGCAGATTCTGAGACAATACGCCCTTGCCAGATGCGTTCGATCAATGTGTCGCGGCTGATCAACTCACCTGCGTTTTTCACCAAAAGCAACAAGAGATCGAACACCTTCGGTTCAATCGAAACCGGTGCTCCTGAATGCATCAGACTGTGCTGCTCGGGGTCGAGAACAAAACTGCCAAACTTATACTTTTGCATAGCTCGCACTGTGTCTTCTTTCGCAATTGGGTCAATCACAGGAAAATCCTAAGAGTTTCCCAAGGTCTTCCTCAAGCGCAAACGTAGTGGTTCGGTGACATTCCTGAGACAACTGAAGTCACAGAGGAAGTTAAGATGGACACCATGAAAATCGCGCAAATGGCACAGGATTACACAAATGCCTGGAACTCGAAATCCGCTGAGGCCGTTGCTTCATTTTATGCCCAGGACGGCGAGATCGTGATCAATCTGGGTGAGCCGTGGTCCGGTCGGGACCGGGTGCAGGATATGGCAGATGGCTTTTTCAGAGATGTGCCAGACCTGACGCTCACCTGCGATGACGTGCGCATTTCCGGGCAGCACGCGCTCTTTCTGTGGACTTTCACGGGGCATGACGCAACCAGTGGCAATCCTCTCAAAATCCATGGTTGGGAGGAATGGGATTTGAACCATGAGATGGAAGTTCAGGCTTCACGAGGATGGTTTGACGCAGATGCGTACTCACATCAAACAGGGAATGGATGACAGCCTGGCAAAAGCAGGCCTTGGCGCAGCCGCAGCGACTTGGTGCTTCGTCCGCAATTCGGTCTCAGCCAAAATTCAGCCGACCGTCCGCAATTTGGCGTGAAACTGCAGTTAAAATATGCTTGTTTCTAGGTCTAGCCCCCAGAGTGTACAAAAATTGTGTCGTAGACGAACCGAGCCGCCGCCGATCTAACCGCGAAGCTGCACGACCTTTGCCTCAGTCTGGCTCACGTAATCGGCCCACTTCTGCATGAGGATGCGCCGCTTATCCAGCAGATCCGAGCGCGCATAGGCCCGCTCGACCTTGTTGCCGACTATATGGGCCAGCGCAGTTTCAGCGACTTCGAACCCTGCCGCCTCGGTATCCTGCACCCACGTCCTGAACGACGTGTGGAAGCCATTGACACGCCCGGCTTCATTCAAATGCTTCAATACCATTGACATTGCTACGTTGCTTACACCGCCCGCAGCGCGCGGGCTGGGAAAAAGGAAGTCGTTTCGGGCCGTGGATCTGCATTGCTCGACGACGTTCAGCGCTTCGTTTGAGAGCGGAATGCGGAAATCTTGCACCTTGCCCCGTTCTCCCTTCATCCGTTCTTGCGGGACAGTCTACATGTCGCCGTCAATCTCACTGAAACGAGCCCCGCGCACCGGCATTCCCCGCGCCGCCGTCAAAATCGTGAAGTGCAGATCCAGGTAAGAGGGGTGTTCTTTGTCGAGCCTCGAATATAGATCAGGAACTTCTTGCCATGGTGTCGCGGGAAGGGGCTGTGAAACCCGATCTGCATATCCGAGCATATGACGAGCTTTGTCACAGATGAACGGTTTTGCCTCGTAGTCCATAAGCTTCGCCTGACGTAGCACCATCCGTTTTCGATAGAGGGCTTTGTCTGCGGTTTCGTGTTTGATGCGCCAGATCGGTTTCAGCGCGTCGTGAATGTCACGCGCAGCTAGGGTGCTGACACGGCGCTTGCTAATCTTGACGTTACATAGAGCTTTCAGGGGAGAACCAGCGTCCGCGCACACCATCACCGCGAAGACTTTCCTTCCGCGCCTCAAACACCATTGCCGCCACTTCCTCAAAGGTCGGGTCGTTTGGCTGTTCTCCGCTTCAAGCCTCTGACGCTCACGCTCTGCAATCGGATCTTCGCCGCGCTCAGCATAAGCGGCCCACTTTGAACGCTCCCTGCGCGCGTCCGATAGCGACATGTCAGGATACGAACCCAACCCCATGTCCCGACGCTTGCCGTTAATTTGGAATCGGTAAAAACAGCGCCCGCCATTCTTTGACGTTTTTAGGGATAGCCCGCCGCCGTCTTGAATGACGCTGCCGGAAGGCGCGTTCTTTACTTGAGTTGCGGAAAGCCAGTTATCGCCTCTTGCCATATCTGCCCCACACTTGCTGTGGGTTGATTTGCAACATGTTGACACAAGTTGCTACAAGTGAAACTTGCAAAACCCAACACTAGCAACAGAGTTCGTTTGATTTGCACCATGTTGCGACGGAAACATGGTGCTCACCGCCCGCACCACACAAGAATTCCAAAATTGTGCAATGACTTACATGTGCTTGGTCGAATGCGCGGCGGCGATCTTGCGGGCGCTGCGATGACCCCACAGAACTCCGCTGTTCAATTGTGCCATAATGGTTAGCCTAAACCGGAAACCCCAATTGTCGGATCAGTTTCCAAATGTCCCTGTTTGCGGCTGACAGCTGTTCAACGACTGCTTCGATCTGGCGCAGGGCATTCTCGTCGACGGTGTCTTCACGGCCAAGTTTTATGTCGGTTTTGCGGTCAGCAATCCGCATTAGGATTGTTTTCGGGTTTCCGCTTTCAGGGTCGAAGGAATAGATGCAATGGTTGTACTTGTTGCGAATACCAGAAAGCTTGGCCAGCCGTTGTGTATGCTCAAGGATCGGATCGCGGATCAGGGCCGGACGCCCTTCCATTTTTGCAAGTCTTTCAACCAGATCGATTCGCGCCCGGGTGGTGTTCAAAGTCAGGAAAATGATGACGGCAACGTCCTTCGACGTGTCGGTCAGCCCGGCGATCAGGTGGATCAACAGGCTCTCGGTGTTGGTCCACATATAGTTCAGCCTGCCGACCAAAAGGATCAGGCGGTCGAACCGGGCTTCAAAAGGATCAGTCAAAGGCTGTCTGCTGCGCCTCATGAGGCGCAACCTCGAAATAGAAATGAGCCGCCGCCGTCCGGTTGCTGACACCAATCTTGCCGACAACATTATGCATGTGCAGCTTGACCGTGTGTTCTGTGATGCCCAGCTTGGCCGCAATCAGTTTGTTGCTTTTGCCTTGTGAGACCAGTTGCAGAACCTGCTTTTCGCGGCGTGTCAGCTTGGAGTATTGTGCATGCCGATCCACGCCGTTCGATGCAATAGTTTCCCGGTCCCGAGGTCTATCAGTCGCTTGTTGACAGGGGGAAGAGACACAGTCAGCCAGAAAACTGGGAAGATATAGTTCTTCATGCATCAGCAATCTGAGGATGGCGCGCCACGCGTCCGGTGCGACATTCATCGGCAGAAAGCCAACATCTCCAAACTGCGCACGGTTCCAGCTTTCGAACATGTGTCTGGCCGAATCCTCCTTGCGATAGGCAAAGGCAAGGCAACCGGAACCTGTACTATTGGTATATGCCCTGGGACGCGCCAGCAGGTCTTCGATCAACATCTGATCCACAACGACGATCTTGCCGCTGTCCGGAACATGTTCGCGCATGGCCTCGAGTGTTTCGAAGCGAAAAGCGCAGATCCCATATTCAGTTTGAACGCTTCTTAGAGTTTGATTTGAATAGAATAGTTCCTTTCCGAGGAAGATAATCGGAAAATCTTCTGAACAAATACCGTGACTGCCAGTTTTATTGATCAAAGACTCACTCATTACACTCCCTCACAAAGCGGGGTTAACCGGAAATTGCGTTATTGAAATCTAATTACCGGAGCAAAAGTAGTTAACTAATCAAAGAATTACGTATGTTTAATTGTAGCAGAAAGCGTGAATTTCTACAACCAGATGGTATAGTTCGTGTGTCGGGAATATAGAACTATTGGTTAGGTTTTCTTGCGCGAATTTGTGTAACTGGCGGAAACAATTGCACTTATTTTTTGTTACTTTCTTCATATAGAACTTTTGGGCGTGGTTTGGCGGCAGCCTCAAATTCTTACAAAATAAATATTAAAAACAACAAGTTAACCTTATCAGAACTTTCAGTTAGCTAGTCGCGAACGCATACCGCTGCAAACATGGGCGGGCTTTAATTGTCAAAGCGTCTGTCCCTGTCGTGTCCGTTCCTTGCGCATTTCAGCATTGATTGAGAGCGGTCGCGTTTTCGGCTTAGCCGGGAAAGGAGGTGGCCTCAGGAAAACTAATGTTTACCGCATTCAGTGTGTTCGAACGCTGTGTGGGGAATTTTGTTTCAATCACGCCCGTTGCCGCTTTGTAGATGAATGGCGGTCAGGCGTTCCAGAAATGGGAATTAGTTATGAGACGCAATGTAAACAATACCAATGTAACGACCGTTGACGAAATTATTGTCGAAAACTTGGATGCTCCGGTGGATGTTGAAATTCAGGTTGATGAGGCTCTTGTCGAAGCCGACGTGACTGCGCAACAGCAGCAGCAGGACCAAAACGTAGAAAACGCCAACGAACAGGGTCAGGACCAGGGCCAGGATCAGAGTCAGGACCAAGGCCAAGACCAAGGTCAGGACCAGGGTCAGGATCAGGACCAAGGTCAGGATCAAGATCAGACGCTTAATGCCGGAGACAACACCAACGACAACTCCAACAACAACGAAATCAACATTGATTTCGGCGGCGGCGAGTGGATTCCGCGCGACGACGATCAGGTTGATCTGGATCTCGGCGACTCGGCCACAGTGGGTGACGTGATCACGGCTGGCCGTGATCTGACCTATGATCCCGGCGATGACATGAATCTGGATGTCTCGATGGATGGCGCCGGAACAGCGATGTCATCCGTGAACAGCCAGGTCGCCAGTCTGAGTGATGATGACACGTTGGATTCACCGAGCGTATCCAACAATGCCGACTTCTACCAGAACGGCGACGCCAATGGTGGCACGGCAACTGCGGCTGAAGGCATCAGTTCGGATGCTACCGGCGGTAAATCGGGTGACGGCGGAACCAGCTATGGTGGTGCGGCCGATTCATCAACGCTGGGTAGCCACGCGTGGGCTGACGGTGGTGACACCGGCAGTGCCGATGCCGATTCCAGCGGCGGCCGGGGCGGATCGACCGGTGACGCGAGCAATGCCAGCAATGGTGTTGGTATGGCGGGCGCAGGATCCGACGGTGACAGTGCCGGTGGAGATGGTGGTGCCGCGGATGGCTCAGCGTCGTCTGACAACGATGGCAGCACAAGTGCCGATGGTACGGGAACCGGCGGAGCCGGCGGCAGTGCGGATTCGTTTGGTCTGGGTCTGGGGCTGGGTCTGTCCGGTTCGAATGCAGCCGGTAACGCAAACGGCGGCGACAGCGACTCCGACTCGACTGGAACGGGTACCGGGACGGCGGATAACGCCGCGGACGCGTCCGGAGCGGACGGTGGTGATGGTAACGCTGCGGCAGATGGTTCGGCCTCGAACACCAGCGACAGCAACACCGACGCAAATGATGCCACTGCTGGTGACAACACAGCGGATGGCACTGCTGACAGCGGCGCGGACAGCTCGGCTGACGGCTCTGGTGGAACCGGAACCGGTGGCGACGGAACTGGCGGTGACGGCACTGGCGGTGACGGAACTGGCGGCGACGGCACCGGCGGCGACGGTGAAGGTGGCTTCGGCGCGATGGTGGAAGCTGCAATCATGGCTCTGCAGGAAGAGCTAGGCATGATTGACGCTGAAGCAGGCGAAGGCGGTGACGGAACCGGCGGTGATGGAACCGGTGGCGACGGAACAGCCGGCGACGGTTCCGGCGGCGACGGCTCGGGCGGCGACGGTTCTGGTGGAACCGCTGACGCGAATTCCGATGCTCAGGGCGTTGGTGATCAGTCGGCAAGCGGGCCGGATATTGACCAGAGCCCGGGTGACGTGAACGGCGCAGCCAGCAATTCGCAAGATACCGACGGCAGCGGCGGTAACGGAGGGTCAAACGCGGCCGACGGCGCTGCTGATGCGGCCGGTACCGGAACGTCAGCTGCTGACGGCGACGGCGGCGCGGGCGGCAGTACAACGCCAACATCGACGTCTACCGGAAACGGAGCAGGGTCTGCCGATGCCGCAAATACCGCGGGCGATGGCGGAGCAGCGGACGTCTTCGGAGATGCCGATACAAACGGCGCGGCTGACAGCCTGGCCGAGGCAATTGCCGGATACGGTGGTGAAGGCAGTTCCGACAATGATGCCACATCGACCGGCTCCGGCGACGCGACCGGTTCGGCCGACTCGGGCTACGGTGGTGCCGGTGGCGCATCCGCCGCAGACGGCGGAACCAGCGGAGCTTCGATGGGCAGCGCAACGTCAGGTGATACCATGGGTGGCACGATCACCGGTGGTAACGGCGGCGGCGCCTATTCAGGCGACGGTGGTGCCGGCGGCAATGGTGGTGCCTGGGGCGCGAACAATGGTGGCGATGGCATCGTAACCGGAGAGTCCTATGCATCGGCTGCAGCAGTCGTTGATACGTCTGCGTTCAACCAGTCGATCATCATGGGCGCCAACGTTCTGGGCAACACGGTCGATACGACCATGGTGGGTGGTTCGATGACCATGTCCCACGCCAGCGACGACACAGACGTTTAAGTCAAACGGCAGGGCTCGCATTTTCGGGCCTTGCAACTTTCGAAAATGCCGGGGCCGCAAAACGCGGCCCCGGCCCAACTGAACCCAAAGCGGAAATTTCGAGCCGTTGCGGGCATAAAGGATAACCGACATGGCACTTGACGGTATTACAGAAACGATAGCGCATTTTGTTGGAACTTTTGAAATTACGATTGAACAGGCCCGACTGAGGGATCAGTACGAGGAGTTCAGCGCGCTGAGGCGGAAAGCTGAAATAGATGGGCTAGAGGACCCGACCTCGATTCACATCAAAGCTGATCTGGATATCCCGTCGGGCGAGTATAAAGCCCTGCCATTCAATTTCCTTCCCTCTCAACCAGAATTGCCATTACCACAAGCACCTGATGGACCGGTGTATGAGTCAGCGGTCATCCTAAGTGGTGACAGCGCGGTGTCTCAGCGATTTGTTCCGGACAGCATATCCGGCCCGTCTTCTGCGCCGGAGCTGATTGTTCTGCGGCCCGAGACAGTGCCATTGGGTTCGGCAATGACCTTCACCGTGCAAAAGGTGGTCATGCGCGACAACGATACGGTGGGCGAAGGAGACTTTCGTGATACCGAGGCGCTGATCGCTCAGGGCGAAGAGGTTCTGGACCTGGCGTTGTCGTTTCATGGCGTGGCAGCCCCATCGTTTTCACTCGCGGATTACAAATCAACCGAGATGGTTGAGGCGCTGGCCCAGCAGATGCTGACCCCGTTGAGCGCGAACGTGGACGGCGTTACCGTGCATCAGTTCCATGGCGATGACGCGTTGGGTGCGATCGTCAATGGCAAGTATGTTGACGAGGCCCCAGTCTGGACGGACATTCTGCCTGAGTTCCATCAACAGGACGAAGAAGGCGAGGACGTGGCAGAGGCCATGCTTCCGGACGAGTGGGATCAGTCGAAGGATCCTGAATTTGACGACGGACACCTTGTCGTGACCGGAGGCAACCTTGCGATCAATGCCTTCTCGGCATCCGTAGGTTGGGTTGATGCCCCCTATATCGCCGTCGGAGGGCAGGTGATCAGCCTTACCGCCATAAGCCAGGTTGCGCTTGTATCTGATTGGGATGTGGGGGCGCCGGGCGCGGGCAGTGGCACCGATGTGATTCAGTCCTCGAAGATCGAAGTCGAAGGCCGCGTTGCTCCCTGGCTTGATGACGCCGCCGGAACCTCCGGACAACCCGAATTCATCGTTGTGGATTGGGTGCACGGTGATCTGGTTGTGGCAAACTTCATCAAGCAGGTTATCGACGCCACGGATGTCGACAACATTCAGACAGAGATTTCGGCCGCATCGACGTTGTACGCGATGGGCGATAACGAGATGTTCAATGTCACCGACATAGTACAGCTGGGCAGCTTTTATGACCTGATCATGATCGATGGAAACATGATTTCCGTGGATATGTTGTATCAGACCAGCGCCCTGATGGATGATGATATCATCAGCGGTGGTATGCCCGGGGCAATGACCGGAGATGATGAAAACCTGATCATGAATGACGCGTCCGTCAAAACGATAGGCGAAGATACTCATCAGGATTTGCAACAGAACCTGTCCGACGCCATGGCGCTTGAACAAACGGATATGGATGCGCTGGAGGATGCGTTGCTCAACGATCCCATGTTCGCCGGGATGGAGCAGTTGCGCGTGCTCAAGATCGACGGAGACTTGTTGCAGGTGAACATCGTTGAGCAGGTCACCATGATGCTGGATCAGGATCAGATTGACCTGTCCGGTCCAAATGCAGCCGATACCGAGGTCGTCGCTGGCAGCAACGCCCTGTTGAACGCCGCGAACCTGACCAAAATGGGTGTGGATTCAACTGTTATGGCCGCTGACGGGTCTTACTCTGACCTGCTGCTTCATCAAGCCAGCCTGATTGACGTTCCAAACAACGAAGAAATCACCGAGATGACCAATGAGGCAATCGCTGCAATCATGGACGACATGTCCATGCCGCAACCGGATGCCGCACTGGCATTGAACGCACCATCCACTGACGCAACGACACCAGATGATGGCCTGCAAACCATGCTGGCCTGACCCTCCCGAATTGTTACCGAGTGACCAGAAGGTTTGTAAATGTCGATTGTTTTTTCGTCGCGCCGTCCATTCTTATCCAGTCCATTGGACAGGCAGGGCGGTTTGGGTCCACAGCGTCAGTGCGCTGGCGATGGCCCGGATCCTACGACACGGGCACAAAAGGTCAAAGCCCGATTGCACCTGACGCAGGAGATGCGTGTGCCTGAGCCAGATCAAAATGCGACGGTTGAGACTGAAGAGTCGCAGCAATCCGTAGACCAAAAACACGCACGCGAACAACGGCGCGCTGATCCTCCCCATCAGCGTGCACAGCCGCAGCCCGCGCAAGATGAAGACCCGGTGGGTGGTGGCAATGGGGTGGCCGACGCCGACGGCCTGGATCCGACATCCGCCGGTGACTCAACTGCGCGCAAGACCCCCTCTGCGCGCGCACCCGGTGAGAGCGGCATAGGCACCACGATCGAGGCCAAGGCAAACCAGCCACTGTTGCAAACGAAGACCGGCGGCGGTGATGGGAACGGGCCACCCCAAACCTTCCACAAACGCACCCCGCCCGAGGATTTCCAGCGCACGTTACGCGTTTCGACACGGGCAATCTGGCGCAATCTTGCGTTTGTTCTGGTCCTGACCTGCGCCACGAATGTCCTGATCCTGGCGATTCCGATTTATCTGTTTCAAATCAGTGACCGGGTCCTGACCAGCCGGTCGCTGGACACGCTGATCATGCTGACGGCTATCGTTGCGGGGGCGGTGGTTTTTCAGTCTGCCTTCGATGCGGTGCGGCGGTTCATGCTTATGCGCACGGGCGTTGAGGTGGCGGCCCGGCTGGGCGCACCAGTACTTAGCGCGGCGGCCCATGCGTCGTTGCATGGAAACGGGCGCGAGTATCAGACGTTGGGCGATCTGCAACAGCTTCGTGGTTTCCTGGTGTCCGGTACGCTGATCTCGTTTCTGGACGTGCCGTTTGCGCCATTGTTCATCCTGATGATTTTTCTGGTGCATCCGGAACTGGGGATGATCGTGGTGGTTACTGCGCTGATCCTGATGACGATTGCGCTGATCAACCAAAAAATGACAGCCAAGCCGTTTGCCGAGGCAAATAAGGCGCAGTCCATGGCGAACCTGCATCTGGATTCGATGTCGCGCAACAGCCAGATCATTAACGCTTTGGCGATGATCCCCGAAGCAGTGCGAATCTGGGGGCGGGACACAGCCCAATCATTGACCTGGCAGGTACGGGCACAGGACCGAAACGTGATCTTCGCTGCAATTTCGCGCGCCGTTCGCCTGCTGACGCAGATCGGAATACTGGGCTGGGGCGCGTTTCTGGCCCTGCAGGGAGAGATCACGGGTGGTATGGTGATTGCGGCCTCGATCATTGCCGGGCGCGCCTTTGCGCCAATTGAAGGCTCGATTGAAGGGTGGAACAGCTATCTGCTGACACGCGGGTCTTATGGGCGGATCAAGGCGCTGCTATCGACCTCGGCCCTGCAATACGAAAAACTGCGCTTGCCTCGCCCCGAAGGTCGTCTGGATGTCGAACGTCTGCTCTATGTGCCGGGCGGAACCAAACGCGTGGTTCTGAACGGTATTACGTTCTCGCTGGTTCCCGGCGAAACACTGGCCATTATCGGCAATTCAGGTGCGGGGAAAACCACGCTTGGGAAAACTCTTGTCGGGTCCATTCTGCCCACATCGGGTAGTGTAAGGCTTGACCTGATGGACATCCGCAACTGGGACCCGCGCCAGTTTGGCGAAAGCATCGGCTACCTGCCACAGGATGTTCAGCTATTCCCCGGCACGATCAAGGACAATATCGGACGGATGCGGGTGGATGCCACAGACGAACAGATTCACGATGCCGCCGTTCTGGCCGATGTTCATAACATGATTGCGACCCTGCCGCAGGGATATGAGACCGTGGTGGCCGCTGATGGGTCGCCCTTATCCGGTGGTCAGAAACAACGTATCGCACTGGCGCGGGCATTCTTTGGCAACCCCAAAATGGTTGTGCTGGATGAGCCGAACTCAAACCTTGACGTCGCTGGGGACAAAGCGCTTGCGCGTGCCATTGAGCAGGCGCGTGCGAGCAAGATCACCGTGGTTGTTATCACGCAGAAACCAACGCTGTTGAATGTTGTCGACAAGATCATGCTTTTGACCGACGGGCGCGTGGCCCTGTTCGGTCAGCGAGACCAGGTTCTTCAGCAGCTCAATGGGCCGCGCAAACAGACCGGCATTGAAGGCCGGCAGGGGGGCTGACCATGAACGACCTCGTACCTGTGAACAACTCCGACAATGATCCAGATGTGTGGTATGCTGAGGTTCCACGCTCGATCAACAGGTTCATTGTGATCGGGCTGGTCATGCTTGTCGTGTGTTTCGGCGGTTTCGGGGTCTGGTCCTTCAGCGCTCCGCTGGCCGCTGCGGTCATCGCGCAAGGCAGCTTCGTCGCCACGGGTCGGAACAAGATAGTACAACACCTTGAGGGCGGCATCATCGAAGACATCAAAGTTGTGGAAGGTCAGTCGGTTCAGGCGGGTCAGGTGCTGATGACGTTGGATCAGACTTCGGCCCAGGCCAATGAGCGTGAGCTGTTTATTCGCAAGCTGCGCCTTCAGGCTATGACCGAGCGGCTGCTGGCGGAGTACGGGGAACGCGACCGCCTCGTGTTTTCGCCGGAACTGATCGAAGCCGCCAAAGATGTTGAAATAATGGCCATTCTTGACGGGCAAAAGCTCAGCTTCGATGTGTCGCGCAAAACTCTGCTGAATGACTTGGCGCTGTTGGAACGCAACATGGAAGCGCTGAAAATCCGGGCCAGCGGATTTGAGGCTCAGCTGGACAGCATGACCCGGCGAGCCGAGATATTGCAGGAGGAGTTTGAGGCCAAGAGCCAGCTGTTCGAGAAAGGCCTTGTTCGCAAAGGGGATTTGAACACTATCCGTCGTGTTCAGGCCGAAGCCGAAGGGCAGCAGGCCCGGTTGCAGGCGGAAGCCGCCGAAATCAACCAGATGCTGCTGAAATATGACGAGCAGATTACGCGTACGCGGTCCGCCTATCGTGAGGCCGCGCTGGACGAACTGGGCGTTATCGAAGCCGATCTGGAAAGCGTCCGTGAAAAATCCCGTCAGGCCCGCAGCGTTCTTGACCGGGCCGTAGTGCGCGCGCCTGTGACCGGAACGGTGGTGCGATTGCACTATCATACGCCGGGCGGTGTGATTGAAACCGGGGAACCGATAGCCGAGATACTGCCCGCAGATGCACCCCTGATCATCGAGGCACAGATTCCGCGCACCGAGATTGACAGTGTTGTTACGGGACAGACCGCCACTGTACGCCTGATCGCATTGAATCAGCGCACGACGCCTGTTTTGTACGGAGAAGTCTTCTATATCTCGGCCGATTCACTGCTTGAGGATTCGACCGGTGTTCCGCAAGAAGTCTATCTTGCGCGGATCTCACTCACTCCGGATGAGTTGCACCGCGTCAGCGGCTTTGTTCCGACCCCGGGGATGCCCGCTGAAATCATGATTCAAACCGAAGAACGCACCTTTGCGGCCTATATCGCCAAACCGGTATCAGACAGCATGTCGCGCGCGTTTCGGGAGCAATAACGCGGTCGCTCTCCTTCACGCCTACACCTTCTAATTCTCGCATGTTAACCTCTGCGCGGCGACGTAGAGGAGAACTTGCATGCCGGTGACGGTCAAAGACATGATGGAGGCCGCCAATGCGGTGGTCGAGCGTATCGATACAGCCCAGGCAAAGGCCATGATCGAACTGGGGGGGCTGCTGCTGGATATTCGCGATGCGAATGAGCTGGAAAACACTGGTCGCGCCGCCGGGGCGCATCATATACCCCGTGGCATGCTGGAATTTCGGGCAGACGATGCATTGCAATCACATGACCCCGAACTGCGCAAGGAACGCCCCATCGTGTTGTACTGCGCATCAGGTGGGCGCGCGGCTTTGGCCGGAAAGCTTCTGAAGGATATGGGATATCAGAAGGTGTATAATCTCGGTGGGTTGGCCGACTGGGTGAATGGAGGCGGTGAAACCGTCAAATCCTAGGTCCGGAACAGCCTGCATCTGACACAAATCAAAGTGCAACACATTCGAATCGTGAAACATTTGGCCGGAAGTCATCAGAAGGAAAACCCGGCCATGTTTCGTCTTGCCGCTATGCTGTATTCACTGATTGCAACTGCTCTGTCAGGTTCGGCCATTATCGCCGTGCTGTCGGCTGGAATGGTGTCTGTCAGCGCGATCGTTGGCGCCGCAGCCGCAGGGGCTGTACTCGCTGCTCCGGCATCCTGGATGGTGGCCCGGCGGCTGTATCAAGGCGCGTGATCAGGCGTTCAGGAATGTCCTGACGGCAGCTTCGAACTCACGCGGTTTTTCGGCATGCAGCCAATGTCCGGCACCGGGGATTTTAGCAAAACGCGCTCCGGGAAACAACGTGCGGATTTTATCGCGATGCTCAGGCAGGACGTAGTTTGACGCGCCCCCTGACAGGAACAGCGCGGAACCTTGCCACAGGGCGTCCAGATCTGGAAAGCCCATGATATTTGGCATCTGGTCTGCCAACACATCCAGGTTCAGCAACCAACGCTTTCCCTTGATGTCCAGCGATTGGGTGAAAAAGCTCCGCAATGCTTTTTCAACGCCCTGCTCGGCCAATTGCTGCTCGGCATCCGAGCGGCGTGCAATGCGCGAGAAGTCCACGGCACGCATGGCTTCGATAAACTGAATTTGGCTGTGCGTGTATTTCACCGGCGCAATATCTGCGATCACCATTTTGTTCACCAGGGCGCCGTGTTGCAGCGCAAGTGTCATCGCGGCCTTACCGCCCATTGAATGCCCTAGCACATCTGCTGTCCCGCCAATCTGCTCGATGACCTCGGCAATATCCTGCGCCAGATGGGGATAGTCATGGCAAGGATCCCACGCACTGTAGGCGTGGTTACGCATGTCGACTGCAACAACTTGCCGCTCGTCCGATAACCGTCTGGCAATCACGCCCCAATTTCGGGCCGATCCATATAGGCCATGGGCAATCACAAGAGGCGGTCGGGCGGTTGGTTCACCATGTACTATCGTGTTCAGCATGTTTCGCGTGATACAAGTCACCGCTGGAAACGACCAGCCCCATTGTAGGTCTTTGTAGCTGCCGTTAGATTGCCCCCGCAGGAGGCAACATATGTCGCAGGACCCAGACATTCAAACCCGGATCGCCGAGACGGTTGTTTTGCTGCGCGCAAAAATTGGAGTGCGCGACAGGACGCTCGAGGCGTCGATCCGCAAGGCCAAACGCCGACTGCCGCGCCGCGTCTACAAGCAGGCGCTGTTTCTGGCCCGGGCCGAGGCGATGGCATCTCATCCCAAGCTGAGGCTGGTTCTGGATAATCCCAAGCTGATCAAGGCGTCCGATGTGGTGCAGGATCATCTGGGGTCCATCAACCTTGCCGACCGCAGATGGGGCTGGTTCCTCGGCCTGTTGGGAGGGCTGGCTTTCAACATGCTGGCATTGGCGACACTGCTGCTGGTCTTTCTGTGGTGGCGCGGCTTGATCTGACCTTGCATTCTGGACTATGCGCTGAGTTCTGAACGTGGTTCAATCCCGAGGGCGCGATGTCAACGAAAGCACAGATCCGGCGTGAACTGCTCCGCGAAAAGCTGGTCGAGGCGGCAGAAACCCGCATTGACCAGAATGGCCTGAGCGACCTTCGGGCACGGGATCTGGCCAAAGATGCCGGATGTGCGCTGGGCGCGATTTACAACGTATTTGAGGATCTCAACGCAATTGTCATGGCCGTGAACGGGCGTACGTTCAAACGTCTGGGGCAGGCAGTCGGTACGTCTTTTGACGGCAGTGAACCTCCGGTGCAGCGGTTGATTGTCATGAGCACGGCTTATCTGTATTTCGCCGATGAAAACGCGAACCTGTGGCGGGCCTTGTTCGACTTGCAGATGTCCGATGATGGCCCTGTGCCCGACTGGTATCGCAACGCGTTGAAAGAGTTGTTTTCCTTCATTGCTGAGCCGGTCAGCGAACTGTTTCACGAACTGGATCGGGTTGAGATGGATCTGATGACGCGCGCGCTGTTCTCGTCGGTTCACGGGATCGTCACCCTTGGGCTTGAAAACCGCATTTCAGGTGTGCCGCCAGAACAGATCGAACGCATGATCGCGCAGGTTCTTTCACGTATTGGAAACAAATAGTTTCCTGAACGGTGTTCACAAAAATACTTGAACGGCGTTCATTGGGTTGTTATCTCCATGATGTGAACGATGTTCATGAAATGGAGGAACACATGTTCAGTACCCTGAAGACCTTGATTGATGGTGCAAACGCCAAGGCCGAAAACCGCTTGAGGGACAGTTTTTCTATTGAACTGATTGATCAGAAAATCCGCGAAGCAGAACAGAACCTCAAGGCGGCAAAGCTGACGCTGGCCAGCCTGATTCAGAAGCAGCGTAGTGAAATCCGACAGGTCGAGACCCTGCAAGCCCGTATTGACGACCTGATGGCGCGGGCGTGTCAGGCGTTGGAGGACGATCGACAGGATCTTGCCCAAACCGCGGCGCAGGCGGTTGCAGATCTGGAAAACGAATTGGCGCTGCGCAAACAGACCGAGGGCCGGCTCGAAACGCGCATCCTGCAATTGCGCCATTCAGTTCAGGCGGCGAGCCGCCGCATTCTGGATCTCAAGCAAGGTGCAATCTCTGCACGCGCCGTAAAACGAGAGCAAGGGCTGCAAAAGTTGCTGAACCGACATCTGGGCGGCGACAGCCCGATAGACGAAGCTGAGGCGCTGATTGCTCGCGTGATGAAACAGGATGACCCGTTCGAGCAATCCGAAATCTTGCGAGAGATTGACGCCGGGATGGACCACTTAAACCTTGCTGCCCGAATGGAAGAAGCCGGATATGGCCCCAAAACGCGGGCAACCGCATCAGATGTTCTGAAGCGCCTCAAGGCGCAAACAGACAATTGAAAATCCGACCAATATCAACATGCTTTGACAACAGGAGACTTCCAATGACCAATCGAAACGAAAATGCCCTTATTCTCATGTTGAACGGCGCAGGCGTTGCTGTTGCCTACGCTTTGCTGGCTATTTCACTGTACCTGTCGACCGATGTTCCGCTGGCTACCAAGGGCTATTGGGGCATGGGTATCGTTCTGCTGACACTTAGCCTGATAAACGTGGTCAAATATCGCTTCGACGCGCGCTCGGCCGAGGATCGCATCAATCGGATTGAAGAGGCGCGAAATGAAAAATTGTTGGAGGATGTACTTAATGAGCCGTCATCTGACGGTTGATCAAAGCCGCGCCGTGTAACCACGGCGCTTGGCCCAACGGTATCTCTGACGCCAGCATTCAGTCATATGGGCAAGTGGTCTGAAAAAAAGAACGGCGCCGCCGGGACGCCGTTTTTTGTTAGAAGATGGGCCGATTACAAGTTCGGATAGATCGGGAATTTGGCGCAGAGGTCTGCGACTTCGGCCTTGACCTTGGCTTCGACAGCGCTGTTGCCGTC
>NZ_JBXWPT010000017.1:0-67252 GCF_059612005.1 Ruegeria sp. CDSA141 | reverse complement strand
AACAAAGAAGGCCGCCCCAAATCGGGGCGGGCTTTTTCTTGTAATAAGTTACTTTACATTAAAAAGGTTTTCGTATGGCGAGTAGAGATCAGCTCTATGCAAAACTTGGAATTACTGCAGAAGCTGCGCAGCTTTTCGAAACCGCGCTCGGAACTGTTGTTCTGGCAAGCAAGGGACATAACAATAATTGGTATGTCGAGCAGGACCCGAAGGCGGCCGCAATGGCTCTAGAAACTATCGAATCCAGTACGTTGGGCAGAGTCTTGGCGATGTTAAAACAAGAATTGCGCTTTGAAGACGATCTAGTCACTAGTCAGTTCAAACGAGGCTTAATTGCGAGAAACAAGCTCTTTCATGGGTTTTTTGAACGCCACAACTTCAAGGTTCAATCCGAAGAGGGCCAGGACGATATGATCGCGGACTTAGAAGACTTGCATGAAGAGTTTTTTCGGTGTTGGAGGGTGGCTGAGGGTCTCGCGAATGCGCTTGCAGAAGTCGTCATCACTGAAGAGCAGTTTGAGAAGCACACTTCAAGTGAAAGTCCAAGTAAATAGGCCTTGCCAAACCCCATCAACCCCTGTAGATCGCGCGAGTTCTCTACAAGAACATCAAGGCGGGGTGATTCCCGCCTTTTGGGTTCGATGAGGGTTGGCGATGCGCGCTTGTCCTCCTCTCAACCTCAACGCCTGATAAAAGGCTGTTATTATGCAAAGCCAAAATATCCGTATTCGGCTGAAGGCATTTGACTATCGCGTTCTGGATGCCAGCACGCAAGAGATCGTCAACACTGCCAAGCGGACCGGCGCGAACGTGCGCGGCCCGATCCCGCTGCCGAACAAGATCGAGAAGTTCACGGTTCTCCGTGGCCCTCACGTTGACAAGAAATCCCGCGACCAGTTCGAGATCCGCACGCACAAGCGTCTGCTCGACATCGTTGATCCGACCCCCCAGACCGTTGACGCGCTGATGAAGCTCGACCTCGCTGCTGGTGTGGACGTCGAGATCAAGCTGCAGTCGTAAGATCGGAGGGTATAGATTATGCGCTCTGGTATTATCGCAAAAAAAGTAGGCATGACCCGCCTGTTCATGGAAGACGGCAAGCAGATTCCTGTGACCGTTCTTCACCTGGACGGCCTGCAGGTCGTTGCACAGCGTACCGCTGACAAAGACGGTTACACCGCCGTTCAGCTGGGCGCAGGTGCTGCCAAGGCAAAACGCACTTCGAAGGCCATGCGTGGTCACTATGCCGCTGCAAAGGTCGAGCCCAAGCGTAAGCTGGCCGAGTTCCGCGTCTCCGAAGATGGCCTGATCGAAGTGGGCGCCGAGATTTCGGCAGAACACTTCCTGGAAGGTCAGAAAGTTGACGTTTCGGGTACTTCGATCGGTAAAGGCTTTGCCGGTGCAATGAAGCGCCACAACTTCGGTGGTCTTCGCGCCTCGCACGGTGTTTCGATTAGCCACCGTTCGCACGGTTCGACCGGTCAGTGTCAGGACCCGGGCAAGGTTTTCAAGGGCAAGAAGATGGCCGGTCACATGGGTGCTGCCCGTGTAACCACCCAGAACCTGGAAGTCGTCAAAACTGACGCCGACCGTGGTCTGGTCTTCATCAAAGGCGCCGTTCCCGGACCGAAATCGGGCTGGGTTACCGTCAAGGACGCCGTCAAGAAGAAAGCACCGGAAGGCCTGCCTTTCCCGGCTGCTGTGAAGTCGGCTGCAACCGAAGCACCTGCGGAAGAAGCTCCCGCGGAAGGTGGTGAAGCATGAAACTTGATGTAATCAAACTGGACGGCGGCAAAGCCGGCAACATCGAGCTGGATGCAGACCTGTTCGGCCTCGAGCCGCGCGCGGACATCCTGCACCGTGTGGTCCGTTGGCAGCGCAACAACGCGCAAGCCGGCACCCACAAGGTCAAAACCCGCTCGGAAACCAGCTACTCAACCAAGAAGATCTATCGCCAGAAGGGCACCGGTGGCGCACGCCATGGTGACCGTAATGCGCCGATCTTCCGTGGTGGTGGTATCTACAAAGGCCCCGTCGTGCGTTCGCACGGTCATGACCTGCCGAAGAAGTTCCGCAAGCTTGGCCTGCGCCACGCTCTATCGGCAAAAGCCAAAGCCGGTGAACTGGTTGTGATCGAAAACGCCGAAGCCGAAGGCAAGACTGCCGCTCTGGCCAAACAGGTTGCAAACCTGGGCTGGAAACGCGCTCTGGTCATCGACGGCGCGACTGTTAACGAAGGGTTCCTGAAAGCGTCCAAGAACATCGAGGGTCTGGATATCCTGCCTTCGATGGGCGCAAACGTCTATGACATCCTCAAGCGTGACACTCTGGTGCTCACCAAAGCGGCTGTCGAAGCACTGGAGGCTCGACTGAAATGAGCGCGAAGGCAGAACACTACGACGTGATCCGCAAGCCGATCATCACCGAAAAGTCGACCATGGCGTCCGAAAACGGCGCGGTTGTCTTTGAAGTGGCGATCGACAGCAACAAGCCGCAGATCAAAGAGGCCGTTGAGGCGCTGTTTGGTGTGAAGGTCAAGGCGGTGAACACAACCGTGACAAAAGGCAAGGTCAAGCGGTTCCGTGGCCAGCTGGGCCGTCGGAAAGACGTCAAGAAAGCATATGTGACCCTGGAAGAGGGTAACACCATCGACGTAAGCACCGGTCTCTGATCCGGCGCTTACTGCGACTATTCACGGCCTCGGCGGTTCAACCCGCCGGGGCCGATTTCGTTTCAGGTACTGGAACCGGGTTGAACGCTGCCCAGGACGATTCAGGTGGGCTGTGGCTGGACGGTTTGAAATGGGAAGGATCTGAACCGCCGGTGAGAGGCCGCAGGAGGGCCGCAGGTCGTTGGATCAAACATTTTCTCAGGTGACAGAAGTATTCTGCGTCGTGTGGCGCGTTTAAGGACGCTCGCGCTTGTCCTATGGATCGTGGCGAAAGAACGGATTGGCGCAGCCCAGGTTTCTGCCGAGATTGTTTCTTGGTAGTGTTTCCCAAGTGCTGCAGGGCCGCGCTGCAGCTTCAATCAACCCATTGCGTTGATTTTAGCGTCGTAGGGCGATGAAATGGTTGCAGCCGGAGAAGAAGGGCGTGCCGCATATGTTTTAGCGCTCAGGGCGCCCCTGAGAGCCCTTCACACCGGGTGGGAGTCTATTTCAGAAAGCAGAAAAGGCGCCGTATGGCGCCTTTAAGTTGGTTTGCAGGTATTTGCGGTTACGAGCAGTATACGTGCTTGTGTGCAATATCCGCGATGTCGCAACGGCGAATGCCGATGTCATCCAGTTCGCGGTTGCTCAGGTGCTGCAACTCGGAATAGGTGCGCTGATACTCAGCCGCACGTGCACGCGCCGTTTTGATCCGTTCGATCATGTCCTTGATCCGGGTGCCGAAGTTGAAGCCGGTATGGGTCAGTGTTGCTGTTGTCATTTCTGTGTTCCTTTCTCAAATCAGGGCGAATTCCCCGACGTTTCCTTGTGTGTTCCTTGTTTGGACAAGGTTGAGATAGGTGTGTTTGGTATCGCTAACAACGGAACTTTTGGTCTAGCCGATATGCATCTATTGAATGGCTGTACATTTCGCTGGCCCATTGCAATCAAATGCTGCTTTCACTTCTTGCCCGCATTTTTTTGCGGGCAGTCATCGCCCGGCCGTCACGAATGCTGAGCCCCATCAGCGTCAGATTGGTTGCGCCAGCAATCAGTTCGACGATCTGTACAGTATAGAAGCTGGTGTCAAAGAAGCCAGCGTTTGCCTTTGCGCTGAGGTAGATGGCGGCCGGAACCAGGATGAGCAACCCGTTCATCGCTATGATCGGCATCCGCTTCTTCTTGGCAAGCGCTGGCGCATCTTTGCGGCGGCGCCCAAGGGACATACCGGACGCGCCGACAATTATCATAGCAGGCACCAGAACAAAGAGACCGCTGACGATCATGGACTTTACAGCGGCGACGGTCGCATGGGTTGCAAACAACTCGCTGTACAAGGTGGAAGTCCAGAACACGAGGATTGTAAGAAATCCGATGACTCCGGCGATGGGGTGAATTGCTCTAAACATGGGGCTGCTCCGGTTTTTATTTCAGGCGACGCAGTGGCTTTCGACTGCGAGTTTTCGAAGAAGATGTGGCCGGGCTACTGCGCTTGATGGATAGTCCGCAATCCGACGTTGGAACTCAGGATGGGTGAACGCGTCGCGAAAGCTTTTGACGTCCTGCCAGATCGCGTAATTCACAAAGGTTGAACTGCCCGCGATGCCCTGATGGAGCTGGGTGGAGATGTATCCTGGCTGGGACTTCATGAAATCTGCATCATGTGACCATGCCTCAAGCAGCGCTTTTTCGTCTTCCGCGTCCACCGTGAACAGGTTGATCAGCACCACCGGACCTTCTTCACTCTGCATCTGATCTGCCAAGGTGACGACTGTGTCCAATTCTTCGATATGAGCCATTTCTATTCCTCTTGGTTCATTCACATAGCAAGCTATATAATATTGAATAGCATGCTATTCAAGTATAAATCTCGAACATGGACTTCGAAAAAGAGAACTCGGCCGGATATCTGGTCAATCACATGGCGCGATTGTTTGCTAAAGAGCTGCAGCAGCGCATTGCGCCTTTGGGCATCGTTGTAGGACAGTTCCCAGTCTTGCTGGAGCTTTGGCTCAAAGACGGGGTCACCCAAAAGGATCTGCTGGCCAAAATTGACGTCGAACAGGCGACTTTGGCCAACACGCTCAACCGAATGGAGCGCGACGGCCTGATTAAAAGAACAAAGAGTCCCGCTGACGCCAGGGCGCAATTGATCTGGTTGACCGAGAAGGCCACCGCACTTCGAAACCGCGCCTATGAGGCCGCCCAGACCGTGAATGCTGATGCGCTACAGATATTGAACGAAGCTGAGCGCACGCAATTCATGAATTCCATGCGATTGGTAATCAACAGCATGCGTTCGGTTTGAGCGAACCCAAAGCAGCCCGAAAACTGAAAAGCGAATCTTTACATCCCCGGTTATGTATAGGGAGTTCCATTTCCGTATTGGGTACACTTAGCCATACAAGACTGCTGTCTCACCCTGCATGTTGCCGAAAATACCTATTTTCGTATTTGGCCGACGTAGCGCTCTTTTTTCTCGTTTACTAAAACCAGCTTGCCGTCGTTCACAACATAAAGGTCAAAACGCGGTTTTTGGTATCCGATACACCGCATTCCGTTATCGTAGAATTTGTAGGTATTTGCTTTCCAAGTTTGTCCATTACTTTTGTAGGAATAGGATCCATCGGCGAAATATGTTTCAGTGTCTTTGCCAGCGTATACGACTTTGTGCCCCCCAAGGTTCTTTTACAGCCAAGCCGCATTCACCTTTTGGTCCCCGTCTGAGAAATTGCTTTTTGCTAGTTTTGGAGCCTTGCTAGGGCACGCTGCATGTGCAGTGACACCAATAACTGTCACACAAATGGCGGTAAGGAATAGTCTCATCTTTTCTCACTCTTTAAACAAAATAGATCAAAACGATACTTAAATTGTACTTAAAGGCAAGAAAAAGCGCCCCTGACCGGTGTCAGAGGCGTTTCCAAAGTTCTTGAAGAAGTCGCGCTTAGCCGCGCTCTTCGATGATCTCAACCAGATGCGGGATCTTGTTGACCATGCCGCGGACCGAAGGAGTGTCTTCCAGCTCGCGGGTTTTGTGCATCTTGTTCAGGCCCAGACCGATCAAGGTCGCGCGCTGTTCTGCGGGGCGGCGGATCGGCGAGCCGATCTGCTTGACGACGATGGTTTTTGCCATGGGTCGCTCTCCTTATGCTTATGCTTATGCTTATGCTTCTGCTTCAGCAGCAGCCGGTGTTTCGTCCCGCTTGGGCAGGATGTCAGCAACCTTTTTGCCACGACGCTGTGCAACCGAACGCGGGCTCTGCTCTTTGGTCAGCCCGTTGATGGTGGCGCGGATCATGTTGTACGGGTTCTGCGAGCCCAGCGACTTGGACACAACGTCCTTGACGCCCAGCATTTCGAACACGGCACGCATCGGGCCACCGGCGATGATACCGGTACCTTCAGGTGCGCTGCGCATAACCACTTTACCGGCGCCGTGACGGCCTTCGATATCGTGGTGCAGGGTCCGACCTTCGCGCAGTTGTACGCGGATCATCTGACGCTTGGCTTGCTCGGTCGCTTTGCGGATGGCTTCAGGTACTTCTTTCGCTTTACCTTTGCCAAAGCCGACGCGGCCTTTCTGATCGCCGACAACCACCAGAGCGGCGAAGCCAAAGCGCTTACCACCTTTTACGGTTTTCGACACGCGGTTGATCGCAACCAGACGATCTGCAAATTCCGGTGTTTCTTCACGGTCGCGGCCACGGCCCCGACGGTTTTCACGTTCTGCCATTTGGCATCCCTTTTCTCATATGGCGCTCTCGGCACCGTTTGTTCAATCCAAGTGGGCCCCGGCATTGCCAAGGCCCCCGGATCATCGGGGCGGATCGAAACCCGCCCGCAAGTCTTAGATCTTCAGACCACCTTCACGCGCAGCGTCGGCGACTGCCTTCACTTTGCCGTGGAACAGGAAGCCGCCACGATCGAAATAGGCCTCTTCGACGCCTGCCTTCTTGGCACGCTCGGCGATGGCCGCGCCCACTTTGGTGGCCGCTTCGACGTTGTTCTTGCCAACGACACCCAGATCTTTTTCCAGGGTCGAGGCCGAGGCCAGGGTCACGCCACGCACGTCGTCGATCAGCTGAACAGAGATGTTCTTGTTCGAACGGTGTACGGACAGACGCGGACGACCCGCGTTGACCTTGCGAAGTTTGTTCCGAACGCGCAGGCGGCGCTTCAGAAACAGGGTTCTTTTGCTGTTTGCCATGGTTTGCGTCCTTACTTCTTCTTGCCTTCTTTGCGGAAGATGAACTCGCCCTTATAGCGGATGCCCTTGCCTTTGTACGGCTCGGGACGGCGCCATTCGCGGATTTTGGCCGCGACTTCGCCCACCTGCTGCTGGTCGATACCTTCCACAACGATCTCGGTCTGCTTCGGCGCGGTGATGGTGACACCTTCCGGAGCTGTGAAATCAACATCGTGGCTGTAGCCCAGGTTCAGCTTCAGGGTGTTGCCCTGCATCTGAGCCCGGTAACCAACACCCTGGATCTCCAGCTCTTTCTTGAAGCCGTTGGTTACGCCTTCAACAAGATTGGCAACCATAGTGCGGCTCATGCCCCACTGCTGGCGCGCGCGCTTGGACATCCCACGAGGGTTGATCTGCACAACGTTGTCTTCGACCGAAAGCGTTACATCATCAGTCGCGGTGAAGCTGCGGGTGCCTTTCGGACCTTTGACTTCGATGGTCTGACCCGACACAGAGGCGGAAACGCCGCTGGGCAGCTCGACCGGTTTTTTACCAATACGAGACATTGCAGACCTCCTTAGAAGACGGTGCAGAGCACTTCGCCGCCAACATTGTTGGAGCGAGCGTTTGCGTCCGACATCACACCTTTCGGAGTGCTGACAATCGACACACCCAGACCCTGACGGACCTGCGGGATGTCATTGACGCCCATGTATACGCGGCGACCGGGCTTCGAGACCCGCTTCAGTTCGCGAATGACAGGGGTGCCTTCGTAGTATTTCAGGCTGATTTCGATGGCCGGATGACCGTTTTCACCGGTCGTCGCTTCGTAGCCACGGATATAACCTTCGTCCGCCAGCACGTCCAGAACCCAACCACGCAGCTTGGAAGCTGGGGTGGAAACGGTGGACTTGCCGCGCATTTGCGCGTTGCGGATACGGGTGAGCATATCGCCGATAGGATCGTTCATATCTATGTCTCCCTTACCAGCTCGATTTCACCATGCCGGGGATCTGACCAGCAGAACCCAGCTCGCGCAGCGCGATACGGCTGACCTTCAGCTTACGGTAGTAAGCGTGAGGACGACCGGTCAGCTGACAACGGTTGTGCAGACGAGTAGCCGAGCTGTTGCGCGGCAGTTTCGCCAGTTTCAGACGCGCTTTGAAGCGCTCTTCCATCGGCTTGCTCTCGTCATTCGCGATTTCTTTCAGCTCGGCGCGCTTTGCGGCATATTTGGCCACCAGGCGTTCGCGCTTCTTCTCGCGTTCGATCATTGCTTTTTTAGCCATGTCTCAATCCTCCCGGCGCTTACGCGTTGAACGGCATGTTGAAAGCTTTCAACAATGCCTTTGCTTCAGCGTCGGTTTTCGCTGTGGTGGCAATTACGATATCCAGGCCCCAGACCTCGTCGACCTTGTCGAAGTCGATTTCCGGGAACACGATGTGCTCTTTCATGCCCATGGCAAAGTTGCCCTGACCATCGAAAGAAGGCTTAACACCGCGGAAGTCACGAACGCGCGGCAGCGCGATGGTGATCAGACGATCCAGGAATTCGTACATCCGGTCACCGCGGAGGGTCACTTTCGTGCCCAGCGGCATGTCTTCACGGACGCGGAATCCCGCGATCGACTTCTTCGCCTTGGTTGCAACGGCCTTTTGACCGGCAATCGCAGTCAGATCCTCGACAGCAGCTTTCGCTTTCTTCGAGTCTTTGACGGCCTCAGCACCACAACCGATGTTCAGAACGATTTTTTCCAGCTTGGGCAGCTGCATATCGTTCTTGTATCCGAACTCTTCTTTCAGAGCGGCACGGATGGTTTCGGCGTACTGAGCTTTCAGACGCGGGGTGTAGGTTGCGTTATCAAGCATCGATCACGTCCCCTGTGGTCTTGGCGAAGCGGACCTTCTTGTCACCTTCCATGCGGAAGCCAACACGGGTTGCTTTGCCGTTCTTGTCCAGCAGTGCCAGGTTCGACAGCTCGATCGGGTTTGCCTGAGGCAGGCGGCCACCTTGCGAGTTCTGCGACTGACGGGTGTGGCGGATGGCGATGTTGATGCCATCAACAACAGCTTTACCGGCGGATGGATCAACCGAGGTAATAGTCCCCTCTTTGCCCTTGTCCTTGCCGGCCAGCACGACGACCTTGTCGCCTTTGCGGAGTTTAGCAGCCATGATTACAGCACCTCCGGAGCCAGCGAGATGATTTTCATGAAGTTCTTGCCGCGCAGTTCACGGACAACGGGGCCAAAGATACGGGTACCGATCGGCTCATTGTTGTTGTTCAGGATGACGGCGGCGTTGCGATCAAAACGGATCGCGGTGCCGTCTTCGCGACGGACTTCCTTGGCGGTGCGTACGACGACGGCCTTGCGGACGTCACCTTTCTTTACGCGGCCGCGTGGGATGGCTTCCTTCACCGAGACGACAATGACGTCGCCGACGGAGGCGTATTTACGCTTGGAACCACCCAGGACCTTGATGCACTGAACTCGGCGTGCGCCGGAGTTGTCAGCGACATCCAGATTGGTCTGCATCTGGATCATGTGGTTTCTCCCGACCTGTGGGGGCTGGTCTGGTTAGATCCCCCAGGGTTTCGACAAATGGAAAAATCCTGAAAGCTTACGCTTCCAGAACTTCCCAACGTTTCGTCTTCGATTTCGGCGCGCATTCGATGATGCGTACGGTGTCGCCGACCTTGAAGGCGTTCTTTTCGTCATGAGCCCGGTACTTCTTGGACTTACGAACGGTTTTATGCAGCAGCGGGTGCTTGAAACGGCGTTCAACCGAAACAGTCACGGTTTGCTCGTTGGCGTCGCTGGTTACGATTCCGGACAGGATACGCTTGGGCATAGGATTACTCCTCCGATGCCGCAGCAGCGGCCTTTTCGTTCAGAATGGTTTTGACGCGGGCGGCATTGCGGCGGGCCGCTTTGATACCAGCAGTGTTTTCCAGCTGACCGGTTGCCTGTTGAAAGCGCAGGTTAAAGCTTTCTTTCTTCAGGTTGGCCAGTTCCTCGCGGAGCTGGTCCGGGGTCTTGTCACGCAGTTCTTGGGCGTTCATCGCCTTTTTCCTTTGCTCAAAACACCAGAAGGCCCCGTACACGGGTCACCTTTGACCTGGTGGATGAATGATAGACATACGAATCCCCCGACTCAGCCGGGGGAACGCAAGATGCCGCTCTATAGGGGGTTCAGCAGTGGGTGGCAAGAGGAAGTTTGGCGGGTGTGTGAGCGTGGGCATTCGCCCACTACTTTCTGTGACCCACTTTAGCCATAACCCGAGTAATGATTCCATCAAAATGCCAGGCATCTGGAAGGCGTGGCAACCACAATCTAGTGTCCGCACCCATCAACATCAAAGCAGAACGTGACCCACGGATTCTGTCGATGTCACTCAAACACGCCTCGCCGATTACACCACCCGCATCCAACACGAGAACTCTTTGCGTAGTGATGACGTAATAGGTTCTTCGAAAAGCGAAATGAATAACAAGCCATGGAAACATCATTAGTGTCGGCGCGAAAATCAAAATCAAAATCGCATCCGTAAGCGTTGGTAGAACGCATGCTTTGACCGCGTAGACGGCTTGCTCATCCTGATTCAACAAAATCGGTGACACCAAACTTGCGTGCAATACGCCACCTGTCCTCAAATACTAAATACTTATAGCTCCTTCCCTTTTTCACGCTTTATCGATGAGGTCGCAAGCTGGTATTCCATTCAGCTACCTAGTCAATTGGCAACAAGTGTCTGCAACCGCTGTTTTAGAGTGGAGTAGCGGCGTAGTTGAGTACGGCCCGATTTCCCCACAAACACAAAACGCGGCCTCGTTTGCACGAGACCGCGTCTTCAACTGTCTAAGTCTGTGTGACTTACGCCAGAGCGATGTTCACAGCCGACTCACGACC
Organism: Ruegeria sp. CDSA141; assembly: GCF_059612005.1. Lineage (NCBI taxonomy): Bacteria > Pseudomonadati > Pseudomonadota > Alphaproteobacteria > Rhodobacterales > Roseobacteraceae > Ruegeria > Ruegeria sp. CDSA141. Next base: position 56,506 of record NZ_JBXWPT010000017.1, on the reverse strand, counting down.
GTCACGGCCGGGTTCGATGTCGAATGTTACTTTCTGGTCGTCAGCCAGGCCGGTCAGACCCGAGCGCTCAACAGCAGAGATGTGTACAAACACGTCTTTGCCACCGGTCTCCGGTGCGATGAAGCCAAAACCTTTAGTTGCGTTGAACCATTTTACGGTGCCATTGGCCATATCCGTAGTCTCCTAATAAATTGCTGTCCGCGGAATTGCGACAGCGCGGCGTAGTCGGTCTGGATCGAGAGACTGAACGCCGAATAACGGGAGACAGTGGTCGAAATAGAAAAACGTATGCGTGGTTCACATGGGCCATGTTGGCGCATATTGCAAGGTCTATCGGTAACTTCTTGTGAATCGTGACCGGAATGGGCACCTTCCGTTCGTCTCGCAATCGCTTCACTGGGGTGACCCGTGTGTCATGAACCGGGGCTCACTCCCACTTGTAGTTGAAGCTGACGCTGATCCGCTCATCCTCGGCCATGTTCATCGGCACCTCGTGGCGCAGCCAGCTTTCCCAGAGCAGGACGTCTCCGACGTGTGGTTTCAAATAAATGAAGGGTTGCAGGTCACGCCGCCCGTCTTTGAGCCGTGTCGGTGCGGCCATCATGCGGCCTGAACGCGGATCTTCCAGTTTCAGCGCACTGGCCCCTTCGGGCATTGCCACGTAGGTCGTACCCGAAATGACGCTGTGCGGGTGCAGGTGGCTGGAATGCATCCCGCCCTCGGGCAGGATGTTGATCCACAGGTCCTCCAGCTTAAGCTCTCCTTCGCCTAAGTCGAACTCCAGGTCTTTGGCAAAGGCAGCCACATGTTGGTCCAGTACTTTGACGAGATCGGCGAATATCGGAAACCGCCACGGCAAGTCGGTCAGCGACGCATAGCTGGTATAGCCGGGATAGCCATTCTGTTCGCACCAATTCTGTCCGGCCTCGTCATCCTCGGCGATGACAAGGCACGAGTTTTCCAACTCTTCCGCATCGATCTTCGGATCGAATTCGGACAAGGAGGCGCGGTATAGGCGGGTGACGAAAAGCGATTCAATCTGTGGCATTGGCTCTCTCTTAGACCAGTGATGTGCGGAAGGCGATGGGGGATTTGCGAGGCTCTGCCTCGCGCTCCGGGATATTTTGGGCCAGATGAAGAACGGACCCGCGCTTTGTCTGTTTCAAGGCGCCACGGGGGAGGTGCGGGTTATTTCGATTGTGGGTAGGTCCTTCAAAGAAAAACCCCCGCCGGTTTCCCGACGAGGGTCAATCTTGTCACGACTGGGGTCGAAACCCCAAGCGCTTACCAGTCTTCGCGAACCACGACGCGGGTCTTGATCGGCAGCTTCATCGCGGCCAGGCGCAGGGCCTCACGGGCGATGTCGTCATTGACGCCGTCGATCTCGAACATCACGCGACCGGGCTTGACCTTGCAAACCCAGCGGTCGACCGAACCCTTACCTTTACCCATACGAACTTCGATCGGCTTTGCAGTGACCGGAGTATCGGGGAAGATACGGATCCAGACACGACCCTGACGTTTCATGTGACGGGTCATGGCACGACGTGCAGCTTCGATCTGACGCGCGGTGACGCGCTCGGGCTGCAGAGCTTTCAGACCGTAAGTGCCAAAGTTCAGATCAGAGCCGCCCTTGGCTTCACCCTTGATCCGGCCTTTGTGCATCTTGCGGAATTTAGTACGCTTTGGTTGAAGCATATCTTTCCCTCCTTAGCGACGACCGCCACCAGCACCACGAGGTGCAGGGCCGTCCTGGAGTTCCTGTGCTTTACGGTCACGTGCCTGCGGATCGTGCTCCATGATCTCACCTTTGAAGATCCAGACCTTGATCCCGATGATCCCGTAGGGGGTCATCGCTTCGGCATGTGCGTAATCGATGTCGGCACGCAGGGTGTGCAGAGGCACGCGGCCTTCGCGGTACCACTCGGTCCGTGCGATTTCAGCACCGCCCAGACGGCCAGCGACGTTCACCCGGATACCCAGGGCGCCCATACGCATGGCATTCTGAACCGAGCGCTTCATTGCGCGACGGAACGAAACACGACGCTCCAGCTGCTGAGCGATGGACTCGGCAACCAGCTGCGCGTCAAGCTCGGGCTTGCGCACTTCGACGATGTTCAGGTGCAGTTCGCTGTCGGTCATACCAGCAAGCTTCTTGCGCAGAACTTCGATGTCCGCGCCTTTCTTGCCGATGATGACGCCCGGACGTGCGGTGTGGATCGTGACGCGGCACTTCTTGTGCGGACGTTCGATGATCACACGTGCAACACCGGCTTGTTTGCACTCTTTCTGAATGAACTCACGGATCTTGATGTCTTCCAGCAGAAGATCACCGTAATCCTTGGTGTCAGCGTACCAGCGACTGTCCCAGGTGCGGTTGACCTGAAGGCGCATGCCGATCGGATTGACTTTATGTCCCATTAGGCTTGCTCCTCAACTTGACGCACCTTGATGGTGATCTCCGAGAACGGCTTCATGATTTTGCCGAAACGGCCACGGGCACGCGGACGACCGCGCTTCATGACCAGGTTTTTGCCAACCCATGCTTCGGCGACGATCAGCTCGTCAACGTCCAGGTTGTGGTTGTTCTCGGCGTTCGCGATTGCGGACTGCAGGCACTTCTTGACGTCCTGCGCGACACGCTTGTTCGAGAAAGTCAGGTCGGTCAGAGCCTTCTCGACTTTCTTGCCGCGGATCATTTGCGCAACCAGGTTCAGTTTCTGCGGGCTGGTGCGAAGCATGCGCGTTTTCGCCATTGCTTCGTTTTCAGCCACGCGGCGGGGGTTCTTTTCCTTGCCCATGACTTACTTCCGTTTCGCTTTTTTGTCAGCGGCGTGACCGTAATAGGTACGAGTCGGCGAGTATTCACCGAACTTCTGACCAATCATGTCTTCCGAGACGTTGACGGGAATGTGCTTCTGGCCGTTGTAAACACCAAAGGTCAGACCCACGAACTGGGGCAGAATGGTGGAACGACGCGACCAGATCTTGATGACTTCGTTGCGGCCCGACTCGCGCGCTGCTTCGGCTTTTTTCAGCACATAAGCATCGACGAAAGGGCCCTTCCAAACAGAGCGAGACATAGATTAACGTCCCTTCTTCTTGGCGTGCCGCGAGCGGATGATCAGCTTCTGGGACGCTTTGTTCTTGTTGCGGGTACGCTTACCCTTGGTGTCCTTACCCCATGGAGTAACCGGTGTACGGCCACCCGAGGTACGACCTTCACCACCACCGTGCGGGTGATCGATCGGGTTCATTGCAACACCACGAACCGACGGGCGCACGCCTTTGTGGCGCATACGACCGGCTTTACCGAGGTTTTGGTTGCTGTTGTCGGGGTTGGACACGGCACCGACGGTGGCCATGCATTCCTGACGGACCATGCGCAACTCGCCCGAGCTCAGACGGATCTGAGCGTAGCCGCCATCGCGACCAACGAACTGAGCGTAAGTACCGGCCGCACGTGCGATCTGACCGCCTTTGCCAGGCTTCATCTCGATGTTGTGGACGATGGTACCAATGGGCATGCCCGAGAACGGCATTGCGTTGCCCGGCTTGATGTCGGCCTTGGCGGATGCCACGACTTTGTCACCAACAGCCAGACGCTGCGGAGCCAGGATATACGCCTGCTCGCCGTCTTCGTATTTTACCAGTGCGATGAATGCGGTCCGGTTCGGGTCATATTCGATCCGTTCAACGGTTGCCGCGACATCAAATTTGTTCCGTTTGAAGTCAACGATCCGGTAGAGACGCTTTGCGCCACCGCCGCGGCGGCGTGAAGTGATCCGTCCGGTGTTGTTCCGGCCGCCCGATTTGGTCAAACCCTCAGTGAGAGACTTGACCGGACGTCCTTTCCAAAGCTCCGAACGGTCGATCAGCACCAGCCCGCGCTGGCCCGGCGTCGTCGGCTTGTACGACTTGAGTGCCATGCTTTCTGTCTTCCGTTTAGCAAGTGCGGGGGTTTCCCCGCTATGTGATAGGCCCCCGTAGGTGCCAAGGGTATAGGGCCCCGAAGGTCCCCGGTTCAAAATATCTAAGGCCCCGGAACGAATCCGAGGCCGCAAGATTGGGTGCGTTTAGCAGTGTTGGGGCCGGGTGACAAGTCAGAGTATCAAACTTCTTCTGTGGCCGTGAAAACCACACCCTGGCCAAACGCGTTGTGGTTTACAGCCCGGATGCTAAACCCAGTAATGCACGAGCTGTCGCTGGAACTCAGAGAGCGGGAACAGGACCTGACAGAAGAGGTTGAACCCGATTCCTGTGGACTTTGGTGCAGTGAGCCCCGATCGGAAAGCTCGGTGACCGGGCTTATTGGGTCGGGTCGGAAGGTTTCGCGGAAACCGATCTGGAAAGGTGCTGCCCCTGCAATCAGTCCGATGTATTTTATGTTGAGCCGCTGCTGCTTGGCGGCCGCACTCATGAGCGGGCTGGGGAAGCACTCTACCGAGTGACCGTAATCGTCAATCTATCGCGGTATTCTTGCGGGTCGGGTTGATCCGGGTTGAAGCGACGGTGTGACGGACGGCGCATTCGGAGAGCCGTGATACAAAGAACACCCCCGTAGGCCGGGCTTCAGCCCGGCCTACTTGCTAATATCGATCTTTGATATGGTCGTTATAAAACAGTCCCTTAGAACGTGCAGACAGAAACGCGTCGTAGACGTGTTCAGGGACACCAAAATAGTCGTATCTACCGCTTTCTCGGAACTAAATAGAAAGTGTACCGCCGCTCCACTCGATTTGTCTTTTTGCGCTTGAGTTTACATATGGCATGAATGTGGCTCGCGGTTAAGAAATCGAAAGGGCCGGTGCAATACCGGCCCTTCTGACGCTACGCATGTTGGATCAACTTCCAAGTAACGGCTTTGCCATCGTACGGCGGCATGACGTTGCTCTTGGCGATTGGTGCTGTAGTGGATGGGTTCCCAACCACTTTCCAAACTCCGCTCTCCGGGCACTTTTGACCGGTGCGTGCAGTTGTGCCGATGGGAGCACGAGCCCTTGTCTGTGAAAACATAGTTCACATCCTTTGCTAGTTACGTTTCAGCAAGGACGCGAATGAACACCACATTCGAGGCACGCCCTCACCACCTCCAAACCTGACTCGATTGAAGTTAGCTGTCAACTATATTTTGGGCCTGCGGTCCCCCGAGCAACTATTTGAAGTATTCGCCCATAGGGTTATACACATTCCTCCCCAATGTTATCCACAAAAAAACCCCCGCCGAAGCGAGGGTCTTTCGTTCAAGACACAGCGTGCCTCGAATGTGGTGTAGACAATGTTTGACTCAGAAAAACTCGGTATTCAAGAGTCAAAAATGTCACAATGTGGGTTTATCCACAAGATATTGTGGTTCGCATATCATCGGGCACAAAAATGTAATCACATTGTATCTTAGCCAAATTCCGCGAATTGACCTGTAATAGACCAATCCACAGAACTTTTAATAGACCCATCCACAGAACTTTGTGAACGAGGTTGACTGCTCTGCTACCGCGCAAACTTCTTATGCTTCAATCGCTTGGGTTCCAGAGCGTCCGGTCCCAGACGGCGTTTTTTGTCCTCTTCGTAATCCTCGAAGTTGCCCTCGAACCACTCGACATGGGCATCCCCCTCAAACGCCAGAATATGCGTACAAATCCGGTCGAGGAAGAAGCGGTCGTGTGAGATGACGACGGCGCAGCCGGCGAAATCGACCAGCGCGTCTTCCAGCGCGCGCAGGGTTTCGACGTCGAGATCGTTTGTCGGTTCGTCGAGCAGCAGGACGTTGCCGCCCTCTTTCAGCAGGCGGGCCATGTGGACGCGGTTGCGCTCACCCCCTGACAGCAGCGAGACCTTTTTCTGCTGGTCGCCGCCCTTGAAATTGAACGACGAGCAATAGGCGCGGGAATTGACCTGCGCGTCGCCCAGTTGGATGATCTCGGCGCCGCCGGTGATCGCCTCCCACACGGTGTCGTTGTCTTTGAGGTCATCGCGGGACTGGTCGACATAAGACAGCTCGACTGTGTCGCCCAGCGTGATGGTGCCGCTGTCGGGCTGTTCCTGACCTGTCAGCATCTTGAAGAGCGTCGATTTACCGGCACCGTTGGGGCCGATGACTCCGACGATGCCGCCGGGAGGCAGGGCAAAGTCGAGGTTCTCGATCAGTTGCTTGTCACCCATGTGTTTCGACAGACCCTCGACCTCGATCACCTTGCCGCCAAGGCGGGGGCCGTTGGGGATGACGATCTGGGCGCGGGTCAGCTTTTCGCGTTCGGACTGATCGGCCAGCTCGTTATAGGCGTTGATCCGGGCCTTGGATTTGGCCTGACGGGCTTTTTGGCCCTGACGCATCCATTCCAGTTCACGCTGCAGGGTCTTCTGTTTGGACTTGTCTTCGCGGGCTTCCTGTTCCAGCCGTTTGGCTTTTTGTTCCAGCCATGCGGAATAGTTGCCCTCGTAAGGAATGCCGCGACCGCGGTCGAGTTCGAGGATCCAGCCGGTGATGCTGTCCAGAAAATAGCGGTCGTGGGTGACAATCAGGATGGTGCCCTTGTAGTCGATCAGGTGCTGTTGCAGCCAGGCGATGGTCTCGGCGTCCAGGTGGTTGGTCGGTTCATCAAGCAGCAACATATCGGGCGCTTCGAGCAGCAGCTTGCAGAGCGCCACGCGGCGTTTCTCGCCGCCCGAGAGGTTGGCGATGTCCGCATCGTCCGGCGGGCAGCGCAGCGCCTCCATCGAGACGTCGATCTGGCTGTCGAGGTCCCACAGGTTCTGGCTGTCGATCTCGTCCTGGAGCTTGGCCATCTCATCGGCGGTTTCGTCCGAATAGTTCATGGCCAGTTCGTTGTACCGGTCGAGGATTGCCTTCTTTTCGGCTACACCCAACATCACATTTTCGCGGACATTGAGGGTTTCGTCCAGTTTCGGTTCCTGCGGCAGATAGCCGACCTTGGCACCTTCGGCTGCCCAGGCCTCGCCAGTGAAGTCCTTGTCGAGCCCCGCCATGATCTTCATCAGCGTCGATTTACCAGCGCCGTTTACGCCGACGACACCGATTTTTACGCCGGGCAGAAAGCTCAGGTGGATGTTTTCAAAGCACTTCTTGCCACCGGGATAGGTCTTGGAGACACCCTGCATGTGGTAGACATATTGATAGGCGGCCATGTCGCGTCCTCTGGGTCGGGGAAATTTGGTTGAAACGCTGGATATCCGAGCGGGACGGGCTGGGCAAGCTGGTGGTATTGTGAATTTCGTCTTTGGGTCGGACGGCGTAGTCAGGTTGCATTGAAAATGGAGGCGTTGTGTCGGAACTGGCGGATTTGATTGCAGGTTGGGCGCAGCCCGGTTGCGTTACGTGGATCGGGGCGCGACCAGAGCGCCGAGTCGAGATTACAGCGCTAGAGGAGGTCGTGATTACTGAGGCCGGTCTGGACAGTGACCGCGCCCGCGCGGGCAAGCGGGCGGTGACTTTGATCCAGCAGGAGCATTTATCGGCGATTGGCTCTTATCTGGGGCGCGGACCGGTTGCGCCGGGTGTTCTGCGGCGAAACTTGGTGGTGTCGGGGATCAATCTGGCGGCGCTCAAGGGACGTCAGGTGCAAGTAGGAGAGGCCATCCTGCGGTTCACAGTAATATGTGCGCCGTGCAGCCGGATGGAAGAATCGCTTGGTAAAGGCGGCTATTCCGCAGTGCGGGGGCACGGAGGATGGTGCGCGGAAGTCGTGCGACCCGGGCGGGTTCGGCTTGGCGATTTGGCGCAACCTGTTGATTGACAACACCTCGCAGTTCTGAACATCAGCAGGGTATGGAGCGGTACGGCATACCATATGCGCGACCTGGGCAGGTCGTCGGTTTGTTCGGCGGGTCGTTTGATCCACCGCATCAGGGCCATGTACATGTCACGCTTGAGGCGATGAAGGCGTTCGGGTTGGATCGGGTTTGGTGGCTGGTATCGCCGGGCAACCCGCTAAAAGAACGCGGGCCGGCACCCATGGGCAGGCGAATGGCGGCAGCACGAAATGTGATGCAGCATCCGAAAGTTGACGTGACGAATATCGAGGCACTGACGGGGACACGGGCGACGGCGGATACGCTGGCGGCGTTGCAGAAGCTTTTTCCGCATGTCAGGTTTGTCTGGCTGATGGGCGCGGACAATCTGGCCCAGTTTCATCACTGGAAAGACTGGCGGGTGATCATGGACAGAGTGCCTGTTGGTGTGGTGGCGCGGCCGGGCGACCGGATATCCGCCCGGATGTCTCCGGCGGCGCGGGTCTATGCCAAATACCGAATCGATGGGCAGGCGCGGCATCTTTTGGGACGGGCGCAGGCTCCGGCCTGGTGTTTCGTGAATGTGCCGATGGTCGATGTCAGTTCCACAGAGATACGGACGCGCGGCGAATGGCGCGCGGAAGTGTTGCCGGAATAGCCGCAGTGGGCGCATAATCTCAGGTAGCTGTTGCGCGCATTTGATCTGTGGGATTTTATTTCACCTATGACTGGTCGTTTTTCACGTCGTTTGTTTCTGGGAGGATTGGGGGCGTCTCTGATCCCGGTAGCTGGTCTGGCGCAGGCGCCGCTGGTTTCGCTCAGGCCGCGTGCGCGTGGTGTGCTGTTGAGCGGCACCGAGCGTTTGGTCGCAGCCGCAGGATTGAAAGGCGAAGTTGTGTTCGCCGTTGCGGATGTGGCGACCGGGGCGCCACTGGAGAATTTTGGCGAGGGTGCGGGTTTGCCACCGGCCAGCGTTGGCAAGGCAATGACCGCGCTTTACGCGCTGGACGTTCTGGGGCCTGACCATCGCTTCGAAACCCGTTTGATCGCAGATGGGCCAATTGAAAACGGAATTTTGCATGGCGATCTGATTCTGGCAGGGGGTGGAGATCCGCTGCTGGACACGGATGCGCTGGCTACGATGGCGGCCAACCTGCGCAAGGCCGGAATTACCGAGGTTCGCGGAGCCTTCAAAGTTTATGACGGGGCTCTGCCCTTCGTATTCAGCATTGATCCGGGGCAGCCGGATCATGTGGGGTACAGCCCGGCGATCAGTGGAATATCGTTGAATTTCAATCGGGTTCACTTTGAGTGGAAGCGTGCCGGTAAAGGCTATGATGTGACCATGGACGCCCGCAGCGCGCGTTACGTGCCGGCAGTGGATGTGGCGACCATGCGGGTCGAAAGCCGAAGCCTGCCGATCTATACCTATCAGCCAAGCCCACGGCAGGATCGGTGGACCGTGGCCAAGGGCGCGCTGGGCAATGGCGGGGCGCGTTGGTTGCCTGTGCGCAAACCGGCCTTATACGCTGGAGATGTATTCCGCACATTGGCCCGATCCAATGGGATCGTTTTGAATCGGGTGCAGGTGACGCGAGAGTCGCCGAAGGGCGTCGACCTTGTCCTGCATCGCAGCGATCCATTGGACAGTATTTTGCGCGGGATGTTGAAATACTCAACCAACCTTACGGCCGAGATGGTCGGATTGGCCGCGACCAAAGCGCGTGGCGTTGACCCACGGAACCTGGCAGAGTCCGCGGCCGAGATGAACCGTTGGGCATCTCAGAGTTTTGGCGTGAGCGGAATTGCGATGGTTGATCATTCCGGTCTGGGCGATGCCTCGCGTATGGTGCCGGCGGATCTGGTCGCTGCCCTTGTCGCGGCCCGGAAAATGGGGGCGTTGCGCCCCTTGATGAAGCCTTTTGCCTTAACTGATCGAAATGGGCGGCCGGTCAAGAACCATCCGGTCAAGGTCGATGCCAAGACAGGGACATTGAACTTCGTATCCGGGCTGGGCGGTTTCCTGACAACGGCGGACGGGGTCGATCTGGCCTTTGCAATTTTTACCGCGGACGTGGCCCATCGCGCCAAAATTCCACGTGCACAACGTGAACGCCCAGAAGGCGCGCGCAGCTGGAACCGCAGGTCGCGAAAACTGCAGCGGGCCTTGCTGGAGCGCTGGGGCTCGCTTTACGGAAGCTAGATTATCGGGATCAGAGGATCAGACCGTATGGCGCGCGCGTGCCCCGCGTTCGATGGCTGCGGCATGCAATCGGTCGATATTCAGTTCGTACCGGATTTCTTCCAGCAGGCGCAGTTCCGTTTCGGCCAGCGCTCCGTCGGCGGCCGCAACATCGCAAGCCAGCGCATAGGCCGTTTCGTTCAGACGCTCGGGCAGGTTTTCACGGATCAGGCCAAACAGCGCATCCAGCCCGTCTTCCTGTTCGAACAGGTCAAAAACGATTTGTGATACGCGACGGGTCCGATCAATGTCGTATCCTGCAAAGACCGGCAGCATGTTCACGGCAACTTCGATCTTGACCAGCTCGGCGGTTCGGATGTTTTCGTCAGAGGCCGAGACTGCAACCATGATCGCCACAAGGCAATCCTGCGGAGACATCGGGTGGGGCACTTGCTCGGTCATGGGATGGTCCTGATTGGGGTTGTTCGAAGACGCACGATATGAGCGCAGCGGGTCAGGTTCAACACCTTGTTTCATCCACCTAGCGTGATCAGGTGTTCATGACCATCATTCCCGAAATCAAAAGCGCAGCCCCCAACCAGTAGCGCAGCCCAAGTGTTTCGCCGAAGAAGACGTGTGAGGCCAGTGGCACAAGAACGAAACTGAGGGCCATGAAGGGGTAGGCCTGGGACAGTGTCAGATACCGCAGGACATACACCCAAAGCACCGTTGCCGAGCCATAGATGGCAAAGGCTGTCAGAAGGAACGGATCGAATAGCGTTTGGATGAGCCCCGCAAATCCGGTGACTTCGCGCCCATCAATCCGGTTTCCTGCAAGTTTGAACAAGATTTGCCCGGCTGAGATCATAACTGGTGTGCACAGCAAACCAGCCCAGACCAGTGTCGTAGGGGTGGGCGGGGTCATCCTTGTTGCTCGGGTTCTGGTTTTTCCTCGGAGCGGCCTTCACAGTAATAGATGTCGCGCCCCAGATCCTCGCAGATATGGATGTCCGGGCTGGGATACACGGCACGCAGAAAGCTGTGTGTGTAGGGGAAAAAGTTGAAATGTGGATTGAAGGTGAACCTGCTTTCGCGTTCACGCGGGACGACGATAATGACGCGTTTTCGCGCGACACGACGCAGTTCAGCGATCGCTTGCCGGTAGTCCAGAAGATGCTCAATCACATGGGTGCAGATGACGGTGTCAAAGCTGTTGTCTTCAAACGGCAGCTCTTCGATCCGGGCAGCGACATAGTCGATATTGTCGATGGCATCCGCATCATCGACCACGAAATCCACTCCTGTCAGCTGCGTGATATCCGGTCTGGCGGCTTTTATGCGTTGCAAAAGAACTCCGGTGCCGCAGCCAATATCGCAGATGCTTTGCCCAACGATATCCTCGGCTATCCGTTTGATACAGGCCTCGGAATTGTCGGTGCCTTGATGCACACGCGGATGATCGTGGTAGAGTTTTTCGTACTCGTCATCCGTCAGGTAGGTTGCGCGTTCGCGGAATTCTGCAAGACGCGTGATGTGTTCGCCCCAAACCCTGCAGGCTAGCCAATGAAAGGCGGCGCTGTCACGCAGGATAGGCGGCAGGATATCTTCGAGTACAAAGCGTATACGGTTGGTGGTTTCGCGTCGCATCCCGTTTCCTCTGGTTCGGGGAAACCCCCGTGTCGCCTTTGTTTAACATTGCCGGGTAAGCGTGCGAAATAAGCAGGTCAAGTTGGCGCGCCGCCCGTGTCTTTTTTGTTTCGCGGGAACAATCGTCCCACCATTGTGGCTTGAGTAAGGCTGGTCAGTGAAAAAGCGGCGCAGATATCACGTACAGAGTGTCTGCGGGCCAAAAAACAGTTTTGCAGCAGGCCCGATGGCGGCTGTTTTTTAACTGGGTGTGCCGCGAATTGCGCCACTGCTTTATTGACTCATGCTGCACTGGCACAATAGGAGGGGTCGGTCCGGTTGCATGGGGTGGCCGTGACACTTTCCCCGATGGAGCACATTGAAATGTCTGAACTGCGTGAAACCGCGATGTCGTCCAAGGCCTGGCCTTTTGAAGAGGCGCGCCGGTTGCTCAAACGCTATCAGAAAGGTGCTCCGGAAAAGGGGTATGTGCTGTTCGAAACCGGTTACGGCCCGTCGGGCCTGCCCCACATCGGCACGTTTGGTGAGGTCGCGCGGACCACGATGGTCAAGCGCGCGTTCGAGGCGCTTTCGGATATCCCGACCAAGCTGATCTGTTTTTCGGACGATCTGGACGGGATGCGCAAAGTGCCCAGCAATGTGCCAAATCCCGAGGCGCTTGAGGAACATTTGCAGCGCCCGCTGACTTCGGTTCCCGATCCGTTTGGCGAATACCCCAGCTTTGGCGAATACAACAACGCCATGCTGCGTCGGTTCCTTGATACGTTCGGGTTCGACTATGAGTTCTATTCGGCACGCGATTTTTATCGTTCAGGCCAGTTCGACGAGATCCTGAAGCGCGCGGTCGACAAGTACGATGACGTCATGGCCATCATGCTCAAAAGCTTGCGTGAAGAACGCCAGCAGACTTATTCAATCTTCCTGCCGATCCATCCCGAAACCGGTCGGGTTTTGTATGTTCCGATGAAGAAGGTCTGCGCTGAGACCTATACCGTCACCTTCGATGACGAAGATGGCAGAGAATGGACCCTGCCCGTCACTGGCGGCAACGTGAAGCTGCAATGGAAGCCAGATTTCGGGGCGCGCTGGGCGGCGCTTGGCGTTGATTTCGAGATGTACGGCAAGGAACACGCGACTAACGAAAAGATCTATGATGCGATCTGCCGTGCGCTGGGTGGCCGGGCGCCCGAGCATTTCTCGTACGAGCTGTTTCTGGACGAGAAGGGCCAGAAGATTTCCAAGTCGTCCGGCAATGGCGTGTCGATTGACGAGTGGCTGACCTATGCACCGACCGAAAGCCTGGCGTATTTCATGTACCAAAAGCCCAAAACGGCCAAGCGGATGCATTTTGATGTTATTCCGAAGGCTTATGATGAATATCATCAACAGTTGCGCGCCTATCCGGGGCAGGACCTGAAAGCTCAGTTGAACAATCCGGTTTGGCATATTCACGGTGGCGACGTTCCTGAATCGACCCTGATCGTACCGTTTGCGATGCTGCTGAACCTGGCGTCGGTCTCTGGCGCGGAAGACAAGGAGGCGCTGTGGGGCTTTATCCGCCGCTATGCGCCGGAAGCAACAGCATTGAGCCATCCCGATCTGGACCAGGCCGCGGGCTTTGCGGTTCGCTACTTCAACGATTTCGTTAAACCAACGCGTAAACATCGTGCACCGACCGACCAGGAGCGTGAGGCGCTCGAAGCGCTGAAAGCCGCGCTTGAGGCTTATGATGGCCCGGCCGAGGATGAGGCGCTGCAATCGGTGGTCTACTCCATCGGGCGTGAGCGGTTCGACCCCATGCGCGGTTGGTTCACGGCGTTGTACGAAGTGCTTCTGGGTGCATCGCAGGGTCCGCGCTTTGGCGGCTTCATCGCTCTGTACGGTGTGCCAGAGACAATCGCCCTGATCGAAAAGGCGCTGGCCGGAGAGCTGGCCTGATTTGACCTGATCCAGTAAGGGGCTACACTTTTTGCAGGAGGTGGCCCCATGCGTCGATTTTTGCTTGCTGTATCCCTGAGTGCCGGGTTGGGGTCAGGCGCATTTGCGCAAAACGCAGAGATCGAAGCAAACATTTCGGCGCAGATACAAGCCTTCAAGGCGGATGATTTTGCCACGGCCTTTACCTTTGCCAGTCCCAGCATTCAGCGCCTTTTTCAAAATCCCGACAATTTCGGAGCAATGGTACGCAATGGGTATCCAATGGTCTGGCGTCCTTCTGACGTGCGCTTTCTGGAATTGCGTGAGGTGGCGGGGGCTTTGTGGCAGAAAGTGTTGATCACTGACGGAAATGGGCGCGTGCATATATTGGACTATCAGATGATCCCTCTGGAGGGCGGTTGGAAAATCAACGGGGTCCAATTGTTGGGTAACGCGGATCCTGCGGCCTGAGGCAACACCACCGTCACGGTGAGATGAACCGCGGTTAACTCCCTTTCGGTATCCAGACTGACGCGTTCGGGGCGGACCTGGACACGGGGTTTGGACGCGTCGCCAGATTTGCGCGGCGCGATTGAGAAAGGGTTTTCAATGAACAAGGCAATCACTGACGGCATCGTTTTCATGCCGCCTCAATTCGCGAATGGCCTGACCGTATGGTCTGCGGGGGACGGAACGCCGGGCTCACCCACATATGGTGGATCCGGCACCGGGGTTTTCGTGCCTGCGGATGCCAATTTTGGTGGCTGCCTGGAGATTCTGAAAATCCAAACCACCCAACAGCTTCGATACATGGGCCAGACACCGATTTTGCCCGGGTGCTATTTGCAGATCAAGGCGCGGGTCAAGGCGATCAGCGGACCATTGCCGTCGGTGCGTATTGCGGCCTGGGCCGGGGGTGCGGGCGACGCGCATGTGGCGGGTGTCGTGGAGCAGGGGCCTGCAACACAGTTGTCGGGCTATGGGGCCGTGCATGAAGTAACGGCGATTGTCGGAACCGGCCAGCGCCCGGGCGTGGACATGCCTTGGGGGCTTGCCGCCCTGTATGGCCATTTTGGTCTGGATATTGAGGGCTCGAACGGAGCGCTGGTGCGCATCGACGACCTGGAGATCACGGATGTCACCGGTGTCTTCCTGCGCGAAATGATCAGTGTTGTGGATGTACGGGATTATGGTGCCATCGGCGACGGTGTGACGGACGACTCGGCTGCGTTTGAAGCGGCCGATCAGGCGGCGGGTGGCCGACGGGTTTACGTTCCGCAAGGGACCTATCATCTGGCTGAAAACACCAGTATGACGTCCGAGATGGACTTTGAAGGCACAGTCACCATGCCGGATGACAAGATGTTGTTGCTGACAAAGGATTTCCATCTGCCTGCTTACATTTCGGCCTTCGGAGACGAAGAATTGGCGTTCAAAAAAGCGTTTCAGGCTCTTTTGAACAATTCGGATCATGACTCACTCGATTTGGGCGGGCGCAAGATTTCCGTCACCGCTCCGATCGACATGGCGGCAGCGGTTCCCAACAAGCAGAGCGGGTTTTCGACCCGTCGTGTGATCCGGAACGGTCAGTTTGACGTCAAAAGCAGTTCAGCGTGGGATACTGAAACGTTCACATCAACTGCGACTTACGATCCTTCGGACAATACGCGTCTGACCAATGTTGCAAATGTCGCCAACATTCCTGTTGGGTCCTACGTTGCGGGCAGCGGCGTCGGGCGTGAGATCTATGTGCGGTCAAAGAATGTCGGGGCTGGTGAAATCACACTGAGCGCGCCTCTTGTGGGGGCGTCGGGGACCCAGTCTTTCACATTCTACTCATTCAAGTACCTGCTGGATTTCAGCGGCTTCAGCAAACTTCGGAAGTTCGGAATGGAGCAGATCGAGTTTCAGTGCAACAGCCGATGTAGCGGAATTCGTCTGGCGGCCGCTGGCAGCACCTTTTCGTTGAAAGACTGTCATGTCAGTCGCCCGAAAGACCGGGGGATGACGTCGACCGGAACGGGGTGCAAGGGCATGCTGATCGACAATTGTCAGTTCCTTTCGGCAGAAGAATCTTTTGTTGTAACGGATCGATATTCCATCGGATTGAACACCAATTCAAACGATGTGAAGCTGCGCCACAACCGCGCGGTGCGTTTCAGGCATTTCGCTGTTCTGGGCGGCGACAACAATATGGTTCTGGGCAACCATGTCTTTCAGGGCGATAGCATCCCGCAAGGTGTGCGTACTGCCGGGCTGATCATGATCGGCACCTACAATAGTTCCACCATCGCGGAGAATTATGTCGACAACTGTTTCATCGAATGGACGAATGAACGAGACCCGTCGCCGACATACACCAGTGGCTTTTCTTTCAGTGCAATGAGCATTACGGACAATATATTTTATTCCAGTCAAGCGCCGTCCTGGTTCAGTTTCATCGTTATTCGCCCTTATGGGCCTGGGCATTTTCTCAATGGCCTGGTGGTGACCGGTAACAAGTTTCGTGCCACGAGCGGTGACATTTTTCGAGTGGAACAGGTGGATACATCCCTCGCCGACTTGAACAAAGACAGGCATACGAACGTGACTTTCCAGAATAATACCTACCATGGCGTAACCAGGAAAACCGCAAACCCATTGAGGGTTCGCCATACGCAAAGCTCGGTGTCCAATCTTTGGCCTGTCTCGGCCAACGGACAGTTGCCTTTCGACGGTAAGGCACGAAGCTGCGATGGGGTTGCGACAATCGGTGTGCTCTCAGGGGCGTTCAACAACCACGTCTTCAGCGCTCCTCATGTTGAGGTCGAACAGGGGGCGACAGGTGACAGTTTTCTGTTGCGTTGGCCAGAGCATGTGAAAGGTACGGCCTCTGTTCTGATGCGCATGGAACGTTAAGAGACCGGATGGCCACCCCGAGCCGGGTGGCCATTTCACTCTGATTTGACCGGTAATGACAGACCCGGTTTGCGAAGCTTGCAGGAAATAGGCGACGTTTGATTTTGATGTGTTAGGCTTGGGCCAGGAAGTGGAGAATCCCGATGCTGAAAATTGCCAAAAACGCCAGTGTTCAAACAGTTATCACGACCTTTGAGATGACACCTGGCACGTGTCAGGACCTTTTGGAGGCCTTGACGGACGCCTATTCCGAGTTCATTTCGAAGCAGCCAGGTTTCGTTTCCGCCGGGCTGCACGTTAATGATGCACAAACCCGGATCGCAAACTATTCGCAATGGGAACGCCGCGAAGATTTCCTTGCTATGCTGCGCACACCTGAAATGCGTGATCGCAACCGCAAGATCAACGAGCTATGCAAAAGCTTTGAGCCGGTCATGTACGATGTCGCTGAAACATTTGGCAGTTCCTGACCTGAATCAAAGCCTGTGCTTCATATCTGTTTCAAAGTGATCCTGCAAAAATGGAGGCTCACACTATGTATCACAACATTCTGGTCCCCATCTCGTTCGATGCTGAAAGAGATACGTCCGGGCCCTTGAAGCTTGCCCAGATTCTGGCCACGCCAGACGCTAAAGTGACATTGTTGCATGTGGTCGAGCATATTCCCAACTATGCGATCTCTTACATGCCGTCCGAATACCTGACAGAAGCACGGAAAGCGATTCAGGCAGAACTGGATGAACTGGCATCTCAACTGCCGAATGCCAAGGGTTTGGTGATTGAAGGACATTCCGGCCGAACCATTCTGGATTGGGCCGAGGCGAATAAACCCGATCTGATCATAATGGCGTCGCACCGGCCGGGGATGCAGGATCTGCTGCTGGGCTCAACCGCATCGCATGTCGTGCGTCATGCGGGTTGTGCCGTGCATGTGGTTCGCTGATGGCTAGAAATCCTGAGCGGTAAGGCGAAAAGCCTTGCCAAATCCGGCGTTCAAAAGGCCGTCCTGAATGGTAAACCGCACCAGTCCGAAATCAGCGAAATCTATGTAGAGTTTCGCCTTGGGTCGCTTGGCCAGATACCGGTCTCGCAAGGCGCTATAGCCTGCCATGCCCCGGTGAACAGGCTGAGCGATCACGTGCAGTGTCAGGCGCGGATGGGTCAGCGGGTCGCCCTTGTCTGCGGGCTCTCCGATCAGAAGGGCGCAATTGGGACAGGCGCTCAACGCACGCGTATGTTCCGCAAGGGTGGAGATCAGCGAGACAGGGCAACCTGCTTCATCCGTGGTCAACGCGATCCGGGAGAGTGACGGCAAGCCCGTGTCAGGGCGCAGAAAGGCCAGCGCGGCAAATGGAGCTTGAAAGAGAAGATCCTGCGCTTGCAAGCGCACCGCTTTGTCGGGCGTCTGATAAGGATTGGGTTCAGTCACGATGTCGGTCCGGCAGTACAGAATGAACGGGCAGTTGGCGATTTTTTTATCTTAAGGGCCTGACCTGAACTGCGCCATTTGTTTCGCCTCGTTCAAATTCGGATTGCCTCGGCTTTGCCACATATCGGCGTTATGGTTCAGGGAATGCTGTTCAAGAAACCCTCGCAGGATATGCCTGATCTGAAGCCACGGTCGTCCAAACGACACCGACGCGCAGAGGCAACGCGCAGGCAGGCGCTGTCTCCGGTTCGCATTCTGGTCATGGTTCTGTTGTTGCCGCTGACCACCGTGGTGATCGCCACCGGTGTTTTCTTGCGCCTGTCCGAATTTGAACGGGACGAGGCGGTGATCCACCTGATCGCATTGGCGGGTTGTGATGCAACGCAGTCGCTGGGGGTAGGGCCATTTTACGAGGGGCAGGCGGGCTACCACAAGCGCAATGACCAGGATGGCGACGGGGTCGCCTGTGGTTCTGCCAGCGTGCCGCGGGCAAGTGCGCCGCCAGCTCACAACAGTCCTGAACCGCAACAACGGTCTCTTGGAACTGCCAAGTTTGTGCGACCCTGACGGCGGCAATTGCGAAGTTCAGAAGATCTGCTTGGGCCAGGACCAGTTGCCCGTGTCATCCGACTTCGGCCCAGGCGAACGGGCGTCATGTCACAGAGGGATGGCAATGCAGCGGATCAACCCCATCTCATACTGATAGCAAGATGGGAGATCGTATGATGCAATGCCCGATTGACGGCACTCAACTGGTCATTACGGACCGAAACGGGGTCGAAATCGACTATTGCCCGCAGTGCAGAGGCGTTTGGCTGGATCGGGGTGAACTGGACAAGATCATCGAGCGGTCGACAGCGTATTCTCCGCCACAATCCGGCTATGATGACCGGGCGGATCACGGCTATCGCAAGAAAAAGAAACGAGGCGGTTTTCTGGAAGATTTGTTCGATTTCTGACCCGGTCAGGACAGCTGGGCCCCGGCACATTCGCGAAAAATGCGAACCTGGGGCGCCGCACCGTTCAAGGGAAATTCAGTCACCCTGTCCTGCGTGAACGCATAGGCGGTCAGGTTGTATTCCAGCCCGTCCAGCACGTTTCCAAATCCGGTATCAGTGACTGTCAACGATGATGCACCGTCAGAAAGGACATGATGCGGAGTGGCGATTTCGATGGGGTTTGGCCCCTCGAACCGCATCGCGAACCATGGGGTGTTGGTCCAGCCTTCGGTCTTGCGGGTAACGGACAGGGTATAGAGGGGTTGTGCGGGGTCGTAGGTCAGGAGTATCTCTGCCGTGTCCGTCACATGTGACAGGGTGCAGATCTGGCCCACCGTTGCTTCCCACGCGGCGGCTGGTGTGCCGAGGATCAGTGATAACATGACAACGCGCATGGTGCGGATTCTAGTGGCCGAAAGGTCCAAGGCAAGGGTTGCCTCAGCCTTTCATTGCATTCAGCAGTTCCAGCAACCCTTTGCGGTCGTCATCATCGGCATAATCGCCTGCGGCCAACCGTTCAGCGATGCGCAGGCGCAGACGCTCGTGCTGGGTGCGCACCTCTTCCCCGGCAGTTTCGGCGAGGGTCTTCATGATCACGGCCACGGCTTGTTGCCGTTTGGTGGTGGGGTTGGCAATGTAATCGACAAGGCTCTGCTGCCCGGAATCGAGGATGTTTTCGGCCAGATCGCGCAGCTGTTCGCCATTGGGCAGCAGCGGGGCGGGGGCATCCTTTGGCGGCAGGATCTCCGGTACGCTGCGCGGGGTCTCGGCCAGCGCATTTGCGCCGTCGACAAAGGCCTCGGTGATCATTCGCGTGATCTTGATCGCGCGCGGGTCCTTGAACAGGGCCGAGGCGATGGCCACGCCGTAATCCGTATAGACCCACGGATTGACCCGCCGCCCACCACGGCCCTTGGGTTTTGAGATCACATTCCGTGATTGCAAATCGGCGACCTCGGCATCGGTCAGCTGAAAGCGGTAGCCCTTGAACAGGTCCTTGTTGCGCGAGACGGCCTGATTGAAGGCGCTCACGGATCTTCCGTAGAACTGCGCCAAATCCTCGGCCAGCACCACACGGGTGCCGCGCACTCGTTGAATGGCGCTTTGGACCTCATGCGTGGAGGGGAGGTTTTTCGGGTTCGTCATGGCAGCCGTTTGGAATCACAATTTGTGACTTCAAACGTGGCGGAGTGCGCGCTGGGCTGCAATGGTGGAGTTTGGGCTTAGATATCATGGATAGTTTCGCTACAAATGGGCGACCCCACTCATCACTACGGATCAATCAAATTGTTTTCCAGATCTCGGGTGCAAATCGAAACTACACTCGGCATAAGATCGGCAGATCTGTTGTACTCATGTTCGAACAGCTCCAGACTTCCCATTAGAGATCTTGTAGCTTTCAACAGGTGTTCTCCCTTTCCGCGAGGGTAGCTGCCGAATTCAATGTCGAATTTGCTTACATGCTTTGAGAAGCAAAGGGCGACGCCAGTGTAATTGGGGTGAAGATACTCTGATAGGCTGTCGTAACTCTTTCGAAATCCACTGATGGTTTTGTCGACAGTGTCAACCATTGTGAGGACATTTACGTTTTCGTACTCCCAGTCCTCCCAACGCGACCCCAGCACAAGCTTCATCGCGGTATCATCGAGTCCTGCAGCGCTTTCTTTATCAACACCTATTTCGAGCTTTCTAGTGAAAAAGTGGCATGCTGCCGCACACTCTTGCACTGATCTAGAAGCAACTATCCCTGTCAGAGCGTTTCCATGTTCGATTTCTCTTAGGGCTCCTGACGCTAGTTCCAAGATTCTCCACATCAGTGCTTCACGAAAAATAAGCAACTTCAAAGCAACTTTGGGAGTAATCGGGTTTGTTGCTGCCGTGATTTTGGAAAGGCGACACGCTTCAAAAGCATCAATGTTCAGCCGAAGTATTGTGATGTGCTCGTTTACGGTTTCCATCAGGTTTTGGTCGTTCACTGAATTCACCGTTTCCTTCGTTTCACATTCCCACCCCGCTGCCCCGGCCGTCCAGCCGTTGACCGTCCGCGTGATTTCACCGCGTCTTCCGAGGCTTTCTCGACCGCCCATTGGCGCGCCATGGGGTCGTCGGCGACGGCGAGGTCGACCGCTTCCAGACGTTTGATCTCATCCCGGATGTTGGCGGCCTCTTCGAACTCCAAATTCTCGGCAGCTTTGCGCATCTTGTCGCGCAGACCATCCAGATGCGCCTCAAGGTTCGCGCCGTGCATCGGTTTGTCGATGGTGGCGGTGACGCGGTTCATGTCGACGTCGCCCTTGTAGAGGCCGGCCAGGACATCCTCGACATTCTTTTGTACGGTCGCGGGGGTGATGCCGTGTTCTTCGTTATAGGCTACCTGCTTGGCGCGGCGGCGGTTGGTTTCGCCCAAAGCACGCTCCATCGAACCGGTGATCTTGTCGGCATACATGATCACCCGGCCATCAGCGTTCCGCGCGGCGCGGCCGATGGTCTGGATCAGGGATGTTTCCGAGCGCAGGAAACCCTCTTTGTCGGCATCGAGAATGGCGACCAGACCGCATTCAGGAATGTCGAGCCCCTCGCGCAGCAGGTTGATCCCGATCAGCACGTCGAAGGCCCCCAGCCGCAAGTCGCGCAGGATTTCGATGCGTTCCAGCGTGTCGATGTCGGAGTGCATATAGCGGACCTTGATGCCCTGTTCGTGCAGGTATTCGGTCAGGTCCTCGGCCATGCGTTTGGTCAGCGTGGTGACCAGCGTGCGGTATCCGTCGGCAGCGACCTTGCGCACCTCGTCCAAAAGATCGTCCACCTGCATGGACACAGGGCGGATTTCGACCTCGGGGTCCAAGAGGCCAGTGGGGCGGATCACCTGTTCGGTGAAGACGCCGCCGGTCTGCTCAATCTCCCACTTCGCCGGGGTGGCCGAAACAAAGACGGATTGTGGGCGCATGGCGTCCCATTCCTCGAACTTGAGGGGTCGGTTGTCCATACAGGACGGCAGGCGGAACCCATGTTCGGCCAGCGTGAACTTGCGCCGATAGTCGCCGCGGTACATGCCACCGATCTGAGGGACACTGACGTGAGATTCGTCGGCGAAGACAATGGCGTTGTCGGGGATAAATTCGAACAGGGTCGGGGGCGGTTCACCCGGTGCGCGGCCCGTCAGATAACGCGAGTAGTTTTCGATGCCGTTGCAGACGCCGGTGGCCTCGAGCATTTCCAGATCGAAATTGGTGCGCTGTTCCAGCCGTTGGGCTTCCAGCAGTTTGCCCTCGCCCACCAGTTGGTCGAGGCGCGTGCGCAGTTCCTTTTTGATGCCGATGATCGCCTGCTGCATCGTGGGTTTCGGCGTCACGTAGTGGGAATTGGCGTAGACGCGCACCTGCTCCATCGTTGCGGCGCGTTCGCCGGTCAGCGGGTCGAACTCGGTGATACTTTCAAGCTCCTCTCCGAAGAACGAGAATTTCCAGGCGCGGTCCTCAAGGTGGGCGGGCCAGATTTCCAGTGAGTCGCCGCGCACCCGGAACGACCCGCGTTGAAACGCCTGATCGTTGCGGCGGTATTGCTGGGCCACCAGATCGGCCATCACCTGCCGCTGGTCGTATTCGTTTCCGACCTTCAGGTCCTGCGTCATCGCCCCGTAGGTCTCGACCGAGCCGATACCGTAGATGCACGAGACCGAGGCCACGATGATCACGTCGTCGCGTTCCAGCAGCGCCCGCGTAGCCGAGTGGCGCATCCGGTCGATCTGTTCGTTGATCTGGGATTCTTTCTCGATATACGTATCCGACCGCGCGACATAGGCCTCGGGCTGGTAGTAGTCGTAGTAGGAGACGAAGTATTCGACCGAGTTTTCCGGGAAAAACCCCTTGAACTCACCATAAAGCTGCGCCGCCAGTGTCTTGTTGGGTGCGAGGATGATCGCCGGGCGTTGGGTTTCCTCGATCACCTTGGCCATGGTGAAGGTTTTGCCCGTACCGGTCGCTCCCAACAGAACCTGATCACGCTCCCCATCCAGAAGACCGCTTGCGAGCTCCTTGATCGCGGTTGGCTGGTCTCCGGCGGGGGCGAACTCCGTATGCATGACAAACTGTTTGCCGCCTTCCAGTTTCAGGCGGGCCCGAACATCTTCGGTTGTCATTTGGGTCTTGTCGGAATGGGCGTATGGCATGGGCAGGCTCCGGATCAGGCTCCTACATTTGTTCTTATTTTGTCCAACTGCAAGGGCTGATCCGGTACAAATCTCCCAGTTTTGATACTAGGCAGATACGCATCCGGATCGTGATCCGAACCAATCTTACCGGCCAACGCGGCAAGCTCGCCGTCGAGAGCCTTCGTCATCATCGGTTTGACGGCGATCACGGCATGGGCTTCGGTCGAGGGCATCGCCAAGATGTTCCCGGGGTTTGCGTCGACGTCCATAGTGCGTTCGCGATGGATCATCTGTTTTATCCTTCGGCTGATTTTTCGAAGATCATAGTTGGTCCTGATGACAGTTTCTGGCATTGGCGGGCTTCGGTGATCTGCGACAATTGTTGTCTTGTCCCGGGCTGCGCTCTGACGCATAAACAGGTTCAGCCAAGTGAGTACGGAGAGGCGACATGCGCGCACGGATTTACCAGCCTGCAAGAAATGCGATGACCTCGGGGATGGCCAAAACCCGCAAATGGGTTCTGGAATATGCCCCTGCTTCGGCACGTGAGGTTGATCCGCTGATGGGCTGGACGTCATCCAATGACACGCAAACCCAGATACGTCTGAAATTCGACACCAAGAAAGAGGCGATTGATTACGCTCGTGACAATGGTATCGACGCGCAGGTCAGCGAGCCGCACAAGCGCAAAGCCAACCTGCGCGCACGGGGCTACGGGGAAAACTTCGCCACCGACCGGCGTGCGCCCTGGACACACTGAATGATCGACATTCGCGAGGCCGACCCGACTTCGGACGTGTTGCGCCCGGTTGTCGAAGCGCATTTCGCCCACAGCGAATCAGCGGGTCCTGCGGAAAGCAACCACACGATGAGCGCCGAGTCACTGGCCGGACCGGGGATTCGATTCTGTGCGATCTACGACGGCAAGCAGGCTTTGGGCTGCGGCGCTTTGAAAGCGCTGCCCGATGGTACGGCCGAGGTGAAATCGGTGCATATCCTCGCGCAGGCGCGTGGGCGCGGACTGGCGCGCGTCATGATGATCCATCTGGCAGAACTGGCGCGTGCTGAAGGTGTCGAAGCCCTGGTTTTGGAAACCGGGGCAGAGCATCTTCCGGAGTATGATGCCGCTCGTAAACTCTACGAAGCGTTGGGCTATTCCTACTGCGGACCGATCTTTGGGTACAGCGACGATCCGAACAGCGCATTCATGCGCTTGGCTCTTGAACCCCACGCGTAAAAACCGCAAGAAGGGTGCAGCGGTCCCTTAGCTCAACTGGATAGAGCAGCTGACTTCTAATCAGCAGGTTGAGGGTTCGAGTCCTTCAGGGATCGCCATTCTCGAACGCCAATTTCAATGAAAGCACCGGGCCGTTGGGGCCGCCGCTTTCTTGTGGCTGCTGGGTGGGGGGGAAGGGCTGGACGAGGGGGTCATGCCAGCCCTTCTTAGGGGTCACAGAGTGGTAGTGTGTTCCTTAACTAAACATTAACCTGATTCACCGTGTTCCGAAATTGGGGGATTCCCGTAGGGCGGCCAATGCGCGGATTTCAGCGTGTGGAGTGTTGCTGAAGGTTCGGGATCTGGGATCATGTCGCTGCTTTTTCGAGGGGATTTGGGGCTTTGGGAGCAAAAGCTCTGAGGTAGTGAAAAAAAATATTGCAACCGGTTGCAAAGAGAATCATTGTTGCGCGCAATAACAAGATTCGGGAGAGTTGCATGTTGAAGGTCGGATTGTTGGGCGCCGGGCGCATCGGGCGTGTTCATGCACAGGCGATTGTATCTCATCCGGGCAGCACGCTCAGTGCCGTTTCCGACGCCTTGCCCGAAGCTGCGGCGAGCCTGGCCAACGATCATGGGGTCGATGCGCGCCGCTCTGAAGAGATCCTTGCGGATCCGGAGATTGGCGCGGTTCTGATCGCAACTCCAACCAACACGCATTCTGATCTGATCGAAGCTGCGACCGGCGCAGGCAAGGCTGTTCTGTGCGAAAAGCCTGTTGATCTGAACCTTCAGCGTGCCACGGATTGCCTGAACACTGTCTCGGGACGAGGCAAGCCGGTAATGATTGGATTTAATCGGCGATTCGATCCCAATTTCGCGTCCTTGAAGGCGGGGTTGGACGCGGGTGAAATTGGTAAGGCGGAATTGCTTTCAATCACCTCGTTTGACCCAGCACCACCGCCGGTAAGCTACGTAAAAGTTTCTGGTGGGTTGTTTCGAGACATGATGATTCATGATTTTGATATGGCAAACTACCTGATGGGGGAGGTTCCCGATACCATCTCGGCGGTTGGATCTTCGCTTGTGGACGCCGAGATTGGGGCTGCAGGAGATGTGGACACAGCCGTAGTTACAATGTCCTACGCGGATGGCAGGATTGCAGTCATCAAGAATTCACGGCGCGCGGCCTATGGCTATGACCAGCGGGTCGAGTTGTTGGGTTCTGAGGGGTTGCTGCAGGCTCGGAATGTACTGGAAAACACAGTCGTAAAATCAACGGCAGACGGTGTTGTGGGCGCCAAACCAACCTATTTCTTCCTGGAGCGCTACATGCCTGCGTACCGCGTGGAATGGGCCGCATTTGTCGAAGCTGTTGAAGGCGGATCCGACGTTCCGGTGACATTGAAAGATGGTGTTGCGGCACTGGCGATGGCCGAGGCTGCAACCGTGTCAGCGCAGACAGGAAAACCGGTTCGAATGGAAGAAATTTTGAAACCGGTTGCAAAATGATCGAAATTCTTCAAACTTACGCCAGCTCGGCCCAGCGTCGCAGCCACGGAGATTCGGCACAGCCGGATGATTGGGGCCGGTACCCCAACAGAAGATCAGACTGAACCAATGGGAGGAAACTGAAATGAAGAAATTCGTTAAAGGCGCGCTTGCTGCGGGGGCATTGGCCTTGGCCACGCCCGCGTTTGCACAGGAAATCGTGGTCGTGTCGCATGGCCAGGCAAACGACGCATTCTGGAACGTCGTGAAAAACGGTGTCGAGCAGGCCGGTAAAGATGTCGGTGTGAACGTGGAATATCGTGCGCCTGAAACCTTTGACATGGTGGCCATGTCGCAGCTGATCGACGCCGCCGTGAACCAGGAGCCCGACGGGCTGATCGTTTCGATCCCGGATGCGGACGCGCTTGGCCCCTCGATCGAACGCGCGGTTGCCGCCGGTATCCCGGTGATCTCGATCAACTCGGGCGCGGAAGTGGCCAAGGAACTGGGTGCTCTGCTGCACGTAGGTCAGGACGAATACGATGCAGGGAAAGCAGCTGGTGAAGAACTGGCGTCGATGGGTGGCTCCAATGCGATCTGTGTCAACCACGAGGTTGGCAACGTGTCACTTGACCTGCGCTGCGAAGGTTTCACCGAAGGGTTTGGCGGTAAGGTAACCGTTCTGCCGACCTCGAACGATCCGTCCGAGATCGAGTCCAAGGTTTCTGCCGCGCTGGCTTCTGACGAAAGCGTCGATACCGTTATGGCTTTGGGCGCAAGCTCGGCCGGCGAGCCATCTGTCGCTGCTGCCAAAGCGTCGGGGCGGGATGTGAATGTTGCCTCGTTCGACCTGTCGGCCAACTTCTTGCAGTCAATCGTTGATGGCGATGCGGCCTTTGCCATCGACCAGCAGCAGTACCTTCAGGGTTATCTGTCCGTGAACTTCATGGGTCTGCACGCCAAGTACGGCCTGATGCCGGGCGGCGACGTGCCGTCGGGTCCGAACCTGATCACTCAGGACAAGGCCGCTCAGGTCATCGAACTGTCCGCACAGGGCATCCGCTGACTTCGGCGCGATCCGGCAATCAACAGGATCGGCGCCAACGCGCCGGTCTCACCGAATTGGGAGGAAACCATGAGTGAATCAGCGCCCGTCCTGTCGGACGAAAGGGTCAAGAAAGAACCATTCCTAGCCAAACTAATGAAACGGCCCGAGTTGGGTGCCATTGCCGGTGCTGTTCTGGTTTTCCTATTCTTTGCGATCACCGCAGATGAATCGATGTTCACCCTTGCTGGTGTTATGAACTTCATGACCCCTGCGGCGCAGTTGGGCATCCTGGCTATCGGCGCCGCACTACTGATGATTGGCGGAGAGTTCGACTTGTCAATCGGATCGATGGTTGCGTTCTCGGGGCTGTTTTTCGGCGTCTGTGTCGTGACCTGGCAATTGCCACTGATCTTCGCCATCCCAATGACATTCGTATTCGCGGCCTGTGTTGGTGCGATCAACGGCAATATCGTGATCCGTTCGGGCCTGCCATCGTTCATTGTAACGCTGGCGTTTTTGTTCATCCTTCGTGGCCTGTCACTGGTCGGCCTGAAAATGGCAACAGGCGGTTCGACCCAGTTGCGCGGTGTACGCGATGCGGTCGAAAACGACTGGCTGGCTCCTTTCTTTTCGGGCGAAGCATTCGGCAGCCTGTTCGCATGGCTGGCCGCCAACGGCATGATAGATACATTCAAAAGCGGCGCGCCCAAGGTCCCGGGAATTCCCGTCGAAATCCTGTGGTTCATTTTCATTACACTGGCGGCAACCTACGTTCTGTTGCGCACCCCGGTCGGGAACTGGATTTTCGCCTCGGGTGGTGACAGCACCGCTGCATCCAACTCAGGTGTTCCGGTGAGCCGCGTCAAGGTTTCACTGTTCATGCTGACGGCCTGCTGCGCCGCTCTGGTGGCCATCATAACCGTCATGGACGCAGGCTCGACCGATGCGCGGCGGGGGTTCCAGAAAGAATTTGAGGCGATTATCGCCGCGGTGATCGGCGGCTGCCTGCTGACTGGCGGATATGGCTCGGCCATCGGTGCCTTCTTCGGCTCGATCATCTTTGGCATGGTCGTCATCGGCCTGACCTATACCGACTTTGATCAGGATTGGTTCCAGGTTTTCCTGGGCGCCATGCTGTTGATTGCCGTTCTGTTCAACAACGCGATCCGTAAGCGCGTAACCGGGGAGCGCTGATATGACCGAAGACACCAAGTTCCACCATGGCGATGCCGTCGGCGATCAGGCGCCCATCGTACAGATGAAAGACATCGAAAAACACTTTGGCAATATCATCGCGCTCGCTGGGGTCAGCTTTGACGTCAAACCCGGTGAATGCCATTGCCTGCTGGGCGATAACGGTGCGGGAAAGTCCACCTTCATCAAGACCATGTCCGGGGTACACAAGCCCACCAAGGGCGAGATCATGTTCGAAGGCAAGCCGCTTCACTTCGACACGCCGCGCGATGCCATGGAAGCGGGCATTGCAACCGTGTTCCAGGATCTTGCGATGATCCCGCTGATGAGCGTGACGCGCAATTTCTTCATGGGGCGTGAACCTACCAAGGGTAAAGGGCTGCTCAAGCGGTTCGATGTGGATCATGCAAACGACGTCTGCATGGAAGAGATGCGCAAGATGGGCATCAATCTGCGCGGACCGGATCAGGCTGTCGGTACATTGTCAGGTGGTGAACGTCAGACTGTCGCCATCGCGCGGGCGGTGTATTTCGGCGCCAAGATCCTGATCCTGGACGAACCGACCTCGGCGCTTGGTGTGCGTCAGACGTCGAATGTTCTTGCCACAATCGACCGGGTGCGCAGCCAGGGTGTCGGCGTGGTTTTCATCAGCCACAACGTGCGCCATGCGCTGGCGGTGGGCGATCGTTTTACCGTGCTGAACCGTGGCAAAACACTGGGTACGGCCACGCGCGGCGAAATCACACCGGAACAGCTGCAGGATCTGATGGCCGGCGGTCAGGAAATGGCCGAGCTTGAGGGATCGCTGGGCGGTACTGTTTAAAACAAAATATCCGGATGTCCCCACGGGGGCATCCATCGGGCGGTGGCACCTGACGTCACTCTGTTTTCAGGCTCTGGTAAAAGGCCTGACACCTTCGCAAATGAGACAACCCGCGGACCGCCAACAGCGGCTCCGAGTTGAAAGGGATCATGATGAGCAAAACAGTCCGATTGACCGCGGCGCAGGCTCTGGTGCGCTATCTCGGGGCGCAGATGAACGAGGCCGGTGATCCTTTTATCGCAGGTGTGTGGGCGATTTTTGGCCATGGCAACGTGGCTGGTTTGGGTGAGGCACTGCATGGCGTGAGAGACAGTCTTCCGACCTATCGCGGTCACAACGAACAGACCATGGCACATAGCGCGATTGCTTATGCCAAGCAGTTGGGTCGGCGCCGCGCGATGGCGGTCACGTCGTCAATCGGACCAGGGGCCACCAACATGGTCACTGCGGCTGCTCTGGCCCATGTAAACCGCCTGCCTGTTTTATTGCTGCCTGGCGATGTGTTTGCGACGCGTGGCCCCGATCCGGTTTTGCAGCAGCCCGAAGTGTTCTCGGATGGAACCATCAGTGCGAATGACTGTTTCAGACCGGTCAGCCGGTATTTCGACCGCATCACCCGCCCGGAACACCTGCTGACGGCTCTGCCACGCGCCTTCCGCACGATGACGGACCCGGCGGATTGCGGCCCGGCGACGCTGGCCTTTTGTCAGGATGTGCAGGCCGAAGCTTATGACTATCCCGAAAGCTTCTTTGAGCCACGCGTCTGGTATCAGCGCCGCATTCGCCCGGATGAGGGTGAACTGGCCCGTGCCGTTGCCGCGATCAAGGCCGCCAAGCGTCCCGTTATCGTTGCAGGCGGAGGTGTGCATTATTCGGACGCAACCGCCGCGTTGCAGCGCTTTGCAGAAGCACACAATGTCCCGGTGGCCGAGACACAGGCCGGCAAGTCCGCATTGGCCTGGGATCATCCGCTCAACCTTGGTCCTGTTGGTGTAACCGGGGGCGAACCCGCCAATGACATCTGTGCAAAGGCGGATCTTGTGCTGGGCGTCGGCACCCGGTTTCAGGATTTCACCACCGGGTCATGGGGTTTGTTCGCGAACCCCCAGCGTGAGTTGATCAGCCTGAACACCGCCGCCTATGACGCCGAAAAGCACGGAGCGATGCCGTTGCAGGCCGACGCTCGGGTTGGTCTGGGTGAACTCAGCGAAGCGTTGGCAGACCATCGCGCGCCGGATCTGCCCGCGATATTGAAATCTGATTGGTTCGGTAAAGTTGATGCGCTGACGGATGCCCCCACCGACAGCAATGCACTGCCCACGGATATGCAGGTGATCGGCGCAGTGCAGCGGGCTGCCAATGAAAACACTGTTGCGATGTGTGCCGCCGGCACGATGCCGGGTGAGTTGCACAAGCTGTGGAAAGCGCCGCGCCCCGGTGCCTATCACATGGAATATGGTTTCAGCTGTATGGGGTATGAGATCGCCGGTGCCATGGGCATCAAGATGGCCCAGCCGGACCGCGACGTGATCTGCTTTACCGGTGACGGTACTTATATGATGGCCAACTCGGAAATGGCGACGGCGGCGATGATGGGGATCTCGTTCACCGTTGTCGTCACGGACAACCGGGGGTTTGGTTGCATCAACCGTCTGCAAATGGGGACAGGCGGGGCCGAGTTTAACAACCTTCTCGACCACACCGTACACGAAACAGCATCGGCCATTGATTTTGCCGCCCATGCGGCAGCGATGGGGGCTACCTCGGTCAAGGTCAGTTCAATTGCCGAGCTTGAAGACGCGCTGGCCAAACGCGGTGAGGTCAAAGGCCCCTATGTCGTGGTGATCGACACCGATCCCTACCCATCGACCGAATATGGCGGAACGTGGTGGGAAGTGGCGGTGCCCGAGGTCAGCGTCCGCCCTGAAGTGAATGAAAAACGTGCGGCCTATGAAACCGCCATCAAGGAAAGAAACACGAAATGAGCGTGAAGATCGGTATCTCTCCGATTGCCTGGCAGAATGACGACCTGCCGGACCTGACCGCAGCCTACACGATGGAGCAGGCGCTGAAAGAAGCGCGCGAGATCGGTTTCACAGGTGTCGAACGCGGCCAGAGGATGCCCGCCGACACCGAAGGGCTGCGCGCGTATCTGGATGCCAACAACATAGCGTTGTGTGGTGGTTGGTGCTCGGGCAGCACTCTGGTCAATGACCTTGACGCCGAGATCGGCGTCGTGCGCGAACAGGTCGAACAATTCGTCGCGCTGAACAGCCCATGTATCGTTTACGCCGAGTGTTCCAATACCGTTCAGGGGCAGATCGGAACGCCTGTCAATGATCGCCCCAAACTGTCGCAGGATGAGGTACTGGCCTATGCGGGCAAGCTGACCGAACTTGCCAAGTGGATGGCAGATCAGGGCATGCCGATGGCCTATCACCATCATATGGGCACGATCATCGAAAGCGAAGATGAAGTGAACTGGCTGATGGAGGGTTCCGGCCCCGAATTGAAGCTGTGCTTCGATACGGGCCATCTGCTGTTTGGCGGCGGCGATGTGATGGCCACACTGAACCGTTGGGGCGACCGGGTTCATCACGTACATTTCAAGGATATCCGACCCGAAATCGTACAGGACACACGCGAGAACAATCGAAGTTTCCTGGATGCGGTGATCGCAGGTGCGTTTACAGTGCCGGGTGATGGTTGCATCGACTTTCAGGCCGTGGCCAATGCATTGAAAGCAATGGATTACAACGGCTGGATTGTGGTCGAGGCAGAGCAGGACCCCGCCAAGGCGCCGCCATGTGAGTACTCCAAAATGGGCTTTGACCACATTGTCGAGGTTTGTGGCAACGCAGGGTTGGAAATCACCGCTTAAATCATCGCCTTACGGGGCAACACCGAAGCCATGTGAGAGGAGCACGTCATGGTACATCAGGACCTTGGATATGTCGGCTATTTCGACCGGGAATCCTGTGATCTGGACGAATTCAAGGTGTTGACCTCTCAGAGCCTTTCGACCGAGACGGTGCCTTTTGCCGTCTCCGTCGAAAAGAACGTGCCCGTCTATGATATGCAGGCACTGCGTTCCGGTTTGGAACAGCCTGATACGCGTAGGGCCTTGCTGGCGGAATGGGGCCGGGTGCTGGGCAAATCCGCCGGTGTGATCGCCCTGAAAGGGGCGTATCCGGACACGTCGATCATTGATCGGGCGACGGAAGTATTTCGTGAAATCATCGAAGAAGAACGCCAGGGTAGCGCGGGTGAGGGCGATCACTTTGCCGCCTCGGGCGCGAATGACCGGGTGTGGAACGCGCTGCAAAAGCAATGCCTGCGCGACCCCGAGGGCTTTGCGCTCTATTTCGGGAACACGGCGATTGCTGCGGCATGTGAAGCATGGCTTGGGCCGAACTATCAGGTGACCGCTCAGATCAATCAGGTGCGCCCCGGTGGCAAGGCGCAACAGGCGCATCGGGACTATCACCTTGGGTTTCAAAACGCCGAAAGCGCGGCCCGGTATCCGGCTCATGCACATCTGGTGACGGCCTCGCTGACCTTGCAAGGGGCGGTTGCGCATTGTGACATGCCGGTGAAAAGCGGCCCGACCAAATTGTTGCCGTTCTCGCAGCTCTACCCATCGGGCTATCTGGCGTTCCACGATGAAGCGCACCGTGCGTATTTCGAAGACAGCTGTATCCAGTTGCCTCTGGAAAAGGGTGACGCGGTGTTCTTCAATCCGGCCCTGTTCCATGGAGCGGGCGAGAACAGCAGCACCGACATCAATCGCATGGCAAACCTGCTGCAAATCTCATCCCCCTTCGGTCGCG
This sequence comes from Ruegeria sp. CDSA141, assembly GCF_059612005.1. Classification (NCBI taxonomy): domain Bacteria; kingdom Pseudomonadati; phylum Pseudomonadota; class Alphaproteobacteria; order Rhodobacterales; family Roseobacteraceae; genus Ruegeria; species Ruegeria sp. CDSA141. Next base: position 23,934 of record NZ_JBXWPT010000017.1, on the reverse strand, counting down.
CGATGGAGATGGTTGATCGGCATTCCATGTCGCAAGCAGTGTTCCCGTCGCTTGTCGCCCTGAAACAACGTGGGGCTTTGACTTCGGGGGACCTGGATGCAGCGATTGCTGCTACCGCTGAAGGTTATCCGTTCCCGACCAATCTGGATACTGATCCACCGATTGGAGGCAACGCGCCCGACAGCCAGGCTGACATCCTTAGACGGGCCGTTTTCGAAGGATGGAAGAAGGAACAGCTATCCGAGGCTCTTTCTGCCCTGCGGGCAAGGCAAGCTGCTTGAATACAATTCAGGCGGACCCTGTGGGCCCGCCCAATAAGGAGAACAAGAATGGCAGACCTGCTGAAGAAACCGTTTGGAACCCGTGGCAAGGTACATGACATCACTCCGGCCAGCGCGGGATGGCGATATGTGGGCTTTGGCCTGTATCATCTAAAAGCAGGCGACAGGGCGGCCGAGGCAACCGGGGATCGTGAGGTTATTCTGGTGATGGTCGAAGGCAAGGCAAAGATCACCGGGGCAGGCCAGGACTGGGGCATTTTGGGCGACCGGATGAACGTGTTCGAAAAGACGCCGCCGCATTGCCTGTATCTGCCCAACGGAACCGAGTGGGAGGCCGTGGCGGAAACCGACTGCGTTGTGGCCATCTGTTCGGCGCCGGGTAAGGGCGGTCGTACGGCGCGTCGGATTGGACCTGATGGCATAACCCTGACCGAACGCGGCAAAGGGGTAAATACGCGATACATCAACAATATCGCCATGGAGAATGAGGACTACGCAGACAGCCTGCTGGTGACCGAGGTGTTCACACCAAATGGCCATTGGTCGTCCTATCCCAGTCACCGTCACGACGAGGATGATTATCCTCGCATCACATATCTGGAGGAGACCTACTACCACCGGCTCAACCCTTCCAATGGGTTCGGAATTCAGCGGGTCTATACAGATGATGGTCAGCTGGATGAGACAATGGCCCTTTCCGATGGCGATGTTGTTACTGTTCCGCGCGGCCATCACCCTTGCGGCGCGCCCTATGGATTTGAGATGTACTATCTTAACGTCATGGCCGGGCCGCTGCGAAAATGGCGGTTTGTACCAGCCCCCGAGGTTGAATGGATCATGGAGCGTGACGGATGAACAGAGATTTTGCCAATTACCCAAGCCTTGCGGGAAAAACGGTTTTTGTCACGGGCGGGGCTGGAGGAATTGGCGCTGAAACCGTTCGGGCCTTTGCCGACCAAGGGGCAAAGGTCGGCATTCTGGATCTGAATGCCGACGCCGGACTCGCGCTGCTGTCTGGCCTGGACGGTGAACACGCTTTTGTGCAGTGCGACTTGCGCGATATCGAAGCTATGCAAGAGGCGTTGGGGCAACTGGTCGAGGAGCTGGGCGCCGCGGACGTGCTGGTCAACAACGCCGCCCAGGATGATCGTCATGACTGGCGCGAAGTGACGCCGGACTACTGGGATGAGCGCATGGCGACAAATATCCGTCACATGTTCTTTGCCATTCAGGCAGTGGCGCCCGGCATGATAGCCATGCGTGCGGGTTCGATCGTCAATATCGGCTCGAATTCGTGGTGGGAGGCAGGTGCGGGTTTTCCGGCCTATGCCACGGCCAAATCCGCAGTCCATGGATTGACCCGCACCATGGCGCGTGAACTGGGCGATCATCGTATTCGCGTGAACACGGTGGTGCCGGGCTGGATCATGACCGACCGCCAGAAAGACCTGTGGGTCACGCCCGAGGCGCTGGCCAAGCAGGTGGATCGTCAATGTCTGCCGGACCCGATTGAGCCGGTCTATGTGGCGCGCATGGTCCTGTTTCTGGCCTCGGATGACGCGGCCATGTGCAGTGCGGGGAATTTCATGGTCGAAGGTGGCTCGATCTGAACCAATCTGGACAATTGGAGAGCTGACATGCCTCAACCTTTTCAACTTGCGGCATGTGCTGAAATGCTGTGGCTCGACAAACCCATGGAGTGGCGTGCCGCGCGGCTGACCGAGATGGGGTTTGGTGTTGGCCTATGGAACTGGCCGGCCTGGGATACGGTGAAACTTGAACGCGTTGGCGCGAACTATACGATCATGAATGGTTATCTTCAGGGCTGTCTTGCGGATGATTTAGGGGCTGACATGCTCCTGACATCCGCGCGTGAGACGGTACAGATTGGCAAGCGTCTTGGTGTGGATCGTCTGAACCTGCACGGCACCGGTTTGGGCGATGGTGGAATACCGCTCTGGCAGCACGATGTTGTGACCGGCGATATGTGGCTGAAAGCGCGGGACACGTTGCGCCGCATTTGTGATCTGGCGGACGAACAGGATGTCGTTTTCACGCTGGAGAACCTGAATCTGCTGGATCATCCCGGTTGTCTTTTTGGTTCGACCAAGGATGTTCTGGCGTTGGTTTCGTCTGTGAACCACCAGAGCCTGCGCATAAATCTGGACCTCTATCACACGCAGATCGGGGAAGGCGATCTGATCCGTTGGTGCGAGAATTGCCTGCCTTGGATCGGAGAGATACAAGTGGCCGACAATCCCGGGCGGTGCCAGCCGGGAACCGGTGAGATCAACTATGCCGCCGTGGCGCGGGCGCTCAATGACAGGGGGTACCGTGGACCTGTCAGCCTCGAGGCATTTGCTGCGGGCGACCCAGAAACGGCGCTTGAGGCGTTCCGGGCAGCCTTTACGATTTAAGAAAGATTGGGCATCTTACCTTTGCGGCGGGGCGCCAAAGGCACGGATCACGGTGCGGGCAGCGGCCTCAACCGGGTCGTGCGTTTCCTTCAGGATCGTGACGCGGTCAAAACGTTCAGGATCACGATTGACGGCTTCACGCATGGCATTTCCGAATGCCATACGCAGCTCGGTTCCTATGTTGAACTTGCAGATAGAGGTCTCGCGCGCCAGCTTCATTCGCTGCTCTACCGGCACACCGGACCCGCCATGAATGACCAAAGGCACTTTGGCCACGGCATCGATTTCGGCGACACGCGCCTCATCCAGGCCACCTTCTTTGTTTTGCTGCAAGTGAACATTGCCAACCGAAATCGCCATCGCGTCGACACCGCTTTCGCGTGCAAACTTCGCGGCTTCTTCGGGGTCAGTGCCGTTTGATCCTTCACCACCGGAATACCCCACAAAGCCGATCTCTCCCTCGCATGAAATCCCGGCTGAGTGGGCCATCTCAGCGATCGCGGCGGTTTCATCGATGTTCTGCTGCAAGGGCTTGCGTGATCCGTCAAACATCAGCGACGTAAAACCACTGTCGAGGGCGACCTTGCAGTCCTCGAAAGTGTAGCCGTGATCCAGATGGGCAACGACCGGAACCGAGGCGTTTTCGGCGAGATACCGGAACATCTTGCCCAGAACGGGCAGCGGTGTGTGCTCACGACAGCTGGGACCGGCTTGCAAAATAACCGGTGCATTTTCCGCCTCGGCCGCGGCCACATAGGCGCGCATGTCTTCCCAGCCCAGCGTCACGAGCCCGCCCACGGCATAGCCTTGTTCATAAGCGGGTTGCAGGACGTCTTTCAGTGTGACGAGGGTCATTTGAACTTCGCGATCATGTCTTTAATGCCCGGAATGGTCTCGATCTGATAGGCATGGGTGGGTTGGAAATACTGCACCAGCGACCGCTGGGTCAGCCCGCCGAGGATGGTGAAGTAATACATCTCGTATCCCGGCAGCACGCAGCAGGGGTGATAGCCCTTGTCGATGCAGATCGTGGAGCCGTCGACGATATGGTAGGCATCACCCGGTTCGTTGTCCTCGCGCTGCAACATCTGCAGGCCCGAGCCCCAGTTGGGCTTGAAACGGAAATTGTAGGTTTCGTCATGCCGGGTCTCGTCCGGCAGGCGGTTGGTGTCGTGCTTGTGACTGGGAAAGCCCGACCAGCCGCCCTGACCCACGGTAAACAGCTCGCTGACCAGCAGGCAGCCGACCTTGTCATGCTGTTTCTGGCCGAGGATGTGCTTGATCTTGCGATGCGTCTTGGTGTCATCGCTGCCATATTGCACCAGGTCGTGTTCGCGCACATCGAACGGGTCCAGCACCTTGTCGTATTTGGAGCCGGCCACGAACACCTCGGCCGTCTCCGAGACGCAGACCATCAGCGCCCTGGCCCCCGACGGCACATAGGCGCCTTCGGGCTCGCCATCCCATACGTCCTCGCCCCGGTTGCCCAGAAGGGCAAAGCGCACGCCCTCGACATCCACGTCGACGCTGCCGGTGGCAGGCACGATGCAGGTCTCATAGCCCGGGACCTTGTATTCGAAGGCCTCGCCCTTTTTCAGTTTTACGATGTTGAAATAGTTCAGTGGGACAGTTGGATCATCTGCGTCGACGATCGGTTTGTTCTGGTTATCGTAGGGCGCGATATGCATGGAGTTCTCCTATGTGGCCGGGCCGGGATGAGAAGCGAGGAACGCGTCCAGTTCCGGGGTCGTCGGCATGGCGGGCGCGCAACCGGGATGCGACACCACGATCGACGCGCAGGCCGAACCGCGCATGACGGCGTCTTTCAGATCGTGCCCTGCGGCGATCGAAGCCAACAGACCCGCCATGAAACTGTCGCCAGCCCCGTTGGGTTTGACAGCAGTGACCGGGTAAATACCGGTTCGAAGTTCTTGCCCGTCCACCAAGGTGACAGCGCCTTTTTCACCCATCTTGTAGATGATGATCCGACCGGGTTTTTCAGCAAGTTCCCGGGCCTTGGCAAAACCCTTTTCGATGCCGCCGGCCATGAACCCGAACTCTTCGTCGTTGCCGACGATCAGGTCGCTGGCGTCACCAGCCCGCGACAGAACTTCGGCAGCCACCTCGGGTGAGGGCCAGCTGTAGGGGCGGTAATCGATATCGAAGATGATCGGCAGGCCTGCGTTCCGGGCGTTCTCAAAGGCCCGGAATGTAGCGCTGCGCGACGGTTCGGACGCAAAGACCGTCCCAGCCGAGATGATCGCCGAGAATGATGAATAATCGACCCTGTCCATATCCTCTTCGGTGACTTGGAAATCAACGGCCCCATTACGATAGATCACATTCTGAAAGTTCTCGATCCGGCTTTCGTACACGGCCAGAGACATGCGGTATTCGCCGCCTAGAACGCGGATATAGGATGTGTCCACACCGTAATGCCGCAACCGGTTCAGACAGAACCGTCCGATCGCATCATCCGAGACGGACGTGATCAGCGACGCCTCACTGCCCAACTTGACCAACCCGGCACAAATATTCGCGGAAGACCCCCCAAGGTCGGCATGAAACGTGTCGGCATCCTCGCTTCTGACGCCGATCGGGTCGGCGTACAGGTCCATACCTGCGCGACCCAGAACGGCGAAGCGGTTTCCTTTGATACCATCCATCAAAGCGCTCAAGTTTTGTCCTCCGGCAGAGTGGGGTCGGCAAAGTTTGGACCTTGCGTTGAATCGATTCACACGATACTGATTTTGCAACCGGTTGCAAATGATATGTTCGGAGCCGTTGCAGATGCCTGAAATCGGAATTGGAATCGTCGGCGGCGGCTATATGGGCAAGGCCCATTCCGTAGCCATGTCTGCGGTCGGTGCAGTGTTCAACACGGCATTGAGACCCCGACTGGAGGTCATTTGTTCGTCCCGCCCCGATAGCGCTGAACGATACAGCACAGCCTACGGGTACAAACGCGCGACCCACGATTGGCGTGTATTGGTTGAGGACCCACAGGTCGAGGCAATCGTCATCGCCTCGCCTCAATCCACGCATCGTCAGATTGCCGAAGCGGCTTTTGCACTGGGCAAACCGGTTCTGTGTGAAAAGCCATTGGGCGCGTCGCTTGCGGACAGCCAGGCTATGGTTGCTGCTGCCGAGGCTTCGGGTGCGGTCAACATGGTGGGGTTCAACTATATTCGCACGCCCGCAAGCCAATTCGCCCGCCAGCTGATCGCCGACGGAGAGATTGGGGATGTCACTTGGTTCCGGGGGGAGCACACCGAAGATTTCTATGCCGACCCGCGAGCTCCGGCGACCTGGCGCACGACAGGCATGGCCAATGGCACAATCGGAGATCTGGCACCGCACATGGTCAACGGTGCGTTGGCACTGGTTGGACCCATCGCACAGGTGATGGCGGATGTTGAAACGGTTCACAAAACCCGACCTGGTGGTGAGGTGACAAACGACGACCACGCCCAGATGATGTGCCGGTTCGAAAACGGGGTTATGGGCAACCTGTATTTCAGCCGCGTCGCGACGGGGCGAAAAATGGGCTATGCTTATGAAATATCTGGAACAAAGGGCGCTATCCGGTTCGATCAGGAAGACCAGAACGCGCTGTGGCTGTATAAGCGGGAAGGGCCCGAAGCCACGCGCGGGTTTGCCAAGATCCTGACCGGCCCGGCGCATCCGGATTACGAGCCTTTCTGCCAGGGTCCGGGCCACGGAACGGGCTATCAGGACCAGATCATTATCGAGGCCAAAGATTTTCTGCAGGCCATCCATACCGGAAAAGCCACTTGGCCCTCTTTTCGCGACGGGCATGAGGTCAACCGCGTGCTTGCTGCCGCGTTGGCGTCGTCAGATCAGCGGCAGTGGAAAGACATCTGCGATTTCTGATCGCTCAACCTAAAAGCTTTAATGAGAGACAATGACCATGTTTAAGTTGAGATGGGGCATGATCGGTGGTGGTGAAGGCAGCCAGATTGGTCCTGCGCACCGCTTGGGGGCACAGGCTGACGGGCTGTTTGAATTTGCCGCTGGCGCGCTGGATCACCGGCCCGAAACCGGCCGGGAATACGCGCAGCGATTGGGTGTTGCCACCGATCGCGCCTATGGAGACTGGCAAGAGATGCTGGCAGGCGAGAAAGACCGTGAAGACCGGGTTGACCTGGTGACCATCGCCACACCCAACTCGACCCATTTCGAGATTGCCAAGGCGTATCTTGAAGCAGGCTTCAATGTCCTGTGTGAAAAGCCGATGACCATGACCGTGGAAGAGGGTGAGGAAATAGTCCGCGTTGCCGAAGCATCGGGAAAGATCTGCGCGGTGAACTACTGCTATTCCGCCTATCCCATGGTACGTCAGGCCCGCGCGATGGTGCGCGCGGGCGAAATCGGACAGGTGCGTCTTGTGGTGACCAATTTCAGCCATGGCCACCACGGGGATGCCACCGATGCCGACAATCCGCGTGTGCGGTGGCGCTATGACCCTGCGATGGCAGGCGTTTCCGGGCAGTTTGCCGATTGCGGTATTCACGCACTGCATATGGCCAGTTTTATCTGCGATGATGAGGTGAAGACGCTTTCGGCCGATATGGCCTCAACGATCGCAAGCCGGGAGCTGGAAGACGATGCAATGATCAACTTTCGTATGGAAGGCGGCACAGTCGGGCGTCTTTGGACATCCTCTGTGGCGATCGGGCGCCAGCATGGCTTTGACATACAGGTCTTTGGCGAAACCGGCGGGCTGCGCTGGGCGTCTGAGCAGCCCAACCAATTAATCTATACACCCGTTGGTGGGCGTACACAGATCATAGAAAAGGGCGAGGGCGGTCTGCATGGCGAAGCTCAGCGCCTGTCACGTGTCGCCATCGCGCACCCCGAGGGGTTCCCACTGGCCGTCGCCAATATCTATTGCGATCTGGCGGATGCAATCCGCGGTGAAAGCCGGGATGGGCTGCCCGATGCTGCTGATGGTGTGCGATCGATCGCCGCCGTTCACGCGGCTGTTGCTTCGGGCAAAGCAGATGGCGCTTGGCATGATGCCCGCCCGCCAATGTTTCGTTGATCAGACGCGGGGCCGTAGAGTGCCCCGCTCAATCACCCGGCAGGGGAAAATTCGGGCTTCGGGATAACGCTGAGGCTCTTTCAACATCTCGACGACCAGATCCACGGACGAAGTGATGATCTGCTTGATCGGCTGATGGATGGTGGTCAGGTTGATATATTCCCAGCGCGACATCTCCATGTCGTTCAGGCCGATGATTCCGATATCGGTGCCCGGTTTCAGCCCGTGATCGGCCAGCGCTGACAGCGCCCCGATCGACAGGATGTCATCGCCGCAGAAATAGGCCTGCGCCGGATCACCGGCCAGCAGGCGCAGCATCTCGGCCCGCCCCGCTTCGAAGGAATAGGCCCCGGCGAAGGAGTGGCTGACCGGAATCTGCGGATGGCCGGCCATTTCTTCAATGAAGCCCCGTTGCCGGTCCAGGGACGAGGTCGCATCCTGCGGCCCGCCCAGATAGCCCACACTGGCATAGCCCCGCGCGACCAGCTCGCGCGCAGCCATGCGTCCGCATTCCACGTTGTCGATCCCGACCACATGGACTTCGGGCGAGGTGGCAGACCGGCCGAACGTGTGCACCACTGGTACACCCGCATCATGAAAGGCCTTTGCAAAACTGGGCGGTAACGTCGAGGATGCCACGATAGCTGCGTCAACCGAGTATTGGCGCAGCATTCGGACAGAGTTGGCAGGTTCGGTTTCGTCCGTCAGGTTCACGATCAGCGGGCGCAGGCCGCGTTCCTGCAGGGCGCGTGTAAACTGATCGAAGACTTCCAGGAAAATCGGGTTGTGAAAGTTGTTCGAAATCAATCCGATCAGTTTGGTGCGCCCGGTCGTCAGAGACGACGCCAGGGCATTGGGACTATAGCCCAGCTCACGGGCCGCCTTTTCAACCTTGCTGCGCGTTTTTGCAGAAACCGAGGCACCTTCAGTAAAGGTGCGCGACACGGCGGATCGTGAAACGCCGGCCAAAGCGGCCACGTCTTTCAGAGTTACACTCACGCCGGGGAACTCCGATAGTAGTGGGGCAGGGAAACAGATAAGTGTGGCATTGCTGGTGCATTATGCATCATCGATCTCGACTTGCAATCGGTTGCAACTGCGCCTCGGCATTTCGATATTGTTTGAATGCTGATGCTTTGACGGGAGAATGGTGGGTGATGAGAGACTCGAACTCCCGACATCTTCGGTGTAAACGAAGCGCTCTACCAACTGAGCTAATCACCCGTGGGGCTGCATTTAGCCAAGCCTGCGGGCGGGCGCAAGAGGGTCTGGAAGATTTTCTTGTTTTCCTTGATCAGCAGCCGACCAACGTTGCATCGTATGAGCGGTCGACTGAACATACGTGTACTCAGGACCCCTCTCAGGCCAAGGAGTGTGTAACCCAATTCCAGGCAGATCGACAGCAAATGTTGCGCTGAACTTTCGACCCATCATGTGTAAATGGCCAAAGGCGCTTGCGCGCCACCTGTGGCGTCCGATATTCCCGGAGAAACTGAAACGATCCGGTCGGGAGTATACATGACCCTATCCTTCGGCCGCCGATTTTGGATGGTGGCACTGGTCTTTGGCATATTGGCGCTGGCCCCAATCCGGGCCGGTGCCGAAGGCATTCTGGTTTTTGCAGCGGCCAGCCTCAAGACCGCTTTGGATGAAATTGTGGTGGGGTATGAAAACCAGACCGGCCAGAGAGTTACTGTTTCTTATGCGGCGTCGTCGGTTCTGGCGCGGCAGATTCAGCAGGGCGCACCTGCGGATATGTTTGTCTCGGCCAACACGGATTGGATGGATGTGTTGGAGCAGGATGGTCTAATTCGGGCAGATTCTCGAGTGGATTTGCTGGGCAACGGTCTGGTTCTGATCGGGTCTGATGATCGTGTCGAAATGGGCGAAATCCAACCGGGCTATGACCTCAGGGCGGAATTGAAAGATGGCTATCTGGCCATGGCACTGGTTGATGCGGTGCCTGCCGGGATTTATGGCAAAGCTGCTTTGCAGAGTCTGAACCAGTGGGAAGCTGTGCGGAATCAGGTGGCGCAGGCCGACAATGTTCGCGCTGCGCTGGCTCTGGTGGCAGCAGGGGCCGCGCCATTGGGGATCGTGTACCAATCAGATGCCAAGGTGGAGGAAAGGGTCCACGTCGTTGCGACTTTTCGCGCCGACCTGCATCCACCGATAATTTACCCTGCGGCACTGACCCTCAATGCAAAAGAAGGAGCACACGCTTTCCTTGAACACCTGAAGACGGATGCTGTCACGGCTGTATTTCTGGAGCAGGGATTTACCCTGCCGGGCAGGTGATTGCCTTGGATTGGTTAGGGCCTGCAGAAGTTGAAGCCTTGAAACTTTCACTGCGCGTGTCCTTTTGGGCGACGCTGGCGACTTTGCCGATTGGGATATTTGTCGCTTACGCTCTGGCCCGCTGGCGGTTTCCCGGGCGACAGGTTTTGAATGGTCTGGTGCATTTGCCGCTGATCCTGCCGCCTGTTGTCACCGGATACCTGTTGTTGCTGACCTTCGGCATTCAAGGGCCACTGGGGCGGATCTTGGCCGAGTTCGGGATCGTAGTGGCCTTTCGCTGGACAGGTGCAGCCCTTGCCGCCGGAATCATGGCCTTCCCTTTGATGGTCCGGGCGATACGTTTGTCGATCGAAGCGGTGGACCCGAAGCTGGAGCAGGCAGGAGCAACACTGGGCGCGTCGCGCCCGATGGTGTTTTTTACCGTGACCTTACCGATGATTCTACCAGGGGTCATAGCCGGGTCTATTTTGGCTTTCGCCAAGGCCATGGGTGAATTCGGTGCGACGATCACTTTCGTGTCCAATATTCCGGGTCAGACGCAGACATTGCCTTCGGCTGTTTACGCCTTTTTGCAGGTTCCAGGCGGCGAGGCCGCTGCGACGCGGCTGGTTCTGATCTCGATCGTCATCGCGATGAGCGCGTTGTTGCTTTCAGAATATGTGGGACGCCGCGCCGCCGCGCGGGTGGCCGGATCATGAGCCTGTCTGTTCGGTTGCACCACCATCTGTCAGGGATAGATCTGGACGTCAGTTTTGATGCACCCCCCGGCGTAACAGTGCTTTTTGGGCGCTCCGGATCGGGCAAGACCACCATTGTCAATGCAGTCGCAGGGTTGCTGCGGCCCGAGGCGGGACGTGTGTCCGTGGATGACTGGGTTCTGTTCGACACGGAAAAGGGGCTCTGGCTGCCGCCGCATCGGCGTCGATTGGGATATATTTTTCAGGAAGGGCGGTTGTTCCCTCATCTGACCGTGCGTCAGAACCTTGCTTATGGGCGATGGTTCGCGCCGAAGAATACACGACGCGAAGACCCCGACAGGGTCATCGACATGCTGGGCATCGGTCATCTTCTGGACCGCAGACCTGCCGGGTTGTCAGGCGGTGAGAAACAACGTGTCGCCATCGGGCGGGCCTTGTTGGCAAGCCCGCGATTGATCCTGGCAGATGAACCTCTGGCGGCACTGGATGATGGGCGAAAAGCGGAAATCCTGCCCTATTTCGAGCGTCTCAGGGATGAGGTTTCGGTTCCGATCCTCTATGTGACGCACTCGGCTGCTGAAGTGGCCCGATTGGCAACGTCCGTCGTTGCGTTGCAGGATGGCAAGGCCGTTCGTCATGGGCCCGCATCCGAAGTTCTTGCCGACCCGTCTGTGGCCCCTACGGGTGTCCGTGCCGTCGGGGCCGTGTTGCAGGTTCAGGTTGCAAAGCATCATTCCGATGGGCTGACGGAATTGAATGCCAATGGCGCACGGTTGTTTCTGCCTCGCATTGCGCATGAGATCGGAGCTAACTTGCGTATTCGTATTCCTGCGCAGGAAGTGATCCTGTCGAACAAAAAACCCGAGGGGCTTTCGGCGCTGAATGTGCTCAGCGGCACTGTCGAAGAGATCCGGTCGGGCGAGGGACCTGGTGCGATCGTGTCCGTAAGGACCCCGGCGGGCAATGTGCTGGCGCGGGTCACGCGTCGATCTGTTGCGGCCCTTAACCTGCAACCGGGCAGCACATGTCATGCGGTGATCAAGACGGTTGCATTGGCCCCGCAGGATGTCGGCGGACATATTGTGGCCGGTAGTTAGTCTCGGGCGAGGGCGCGGGCTTCGTGTTCGCGCAGTACCAGACGAGCCGCGCGCCCGAACCCGGTATGACCCGGGGTCGGCCTGTCCGGGAATATTGCGGCCAGCTCCCGCAAAGCGTCAGAGGACAAAGTATACAGCGCCTCTTCCCCCAGAAACAGGCTTTCGGCCAGCGCTCCGTTGGCGCTCAGGATTTCGTGTCGGTCCAGCAGGACGTGGAGATATTCGATGGCTTCAACAGATGTATCGATGCCAATGCCGGGCCATCCGCACAGGTGTTTGGCGGCAACCAGGGCTTCGGATGCGCTGAAAAGCAACTCGACCTTCGGGCCCTTTACCAGAATTCTGTGCTGTTGCGACACGAGAAGGTCGCGAGAGGGTTCGTTCGGCCCCAGACTGCCCGCCGAGATACGAACGGGGCGCATAACAGGTTCATCGCATAATCGTTCGCGTGGAATCGTACTGCTTTCGATCCAGCGGATGGGTTGCAGACCGTTATCCTCGGTAGCCACCTTGTGACCTACCTCCAGCGTTTCAATCGCAGTTGGGCCGTTTTCAGTCTCAATCAGAGTTCCGGCTGCAAAACAGACGCCTTCAATCCTGATGACCACTTCCACCGGGTCCGGTGTGCCGGTGAATGGAAGGGTGAATGGGCCGACTTGCGTTGTACCCGAGACGCTGATGAAGAAAGAATCGAAGACAACTTCGCCTTTGTCGAGACCATCGAAAAATGTCGGGTCGACGGTATAGGTCCACTCTCCTGTGTTCGGGTCGATCGAGGCGGTTCCGTTGGCGGGCTGTGCCGCTATCGTCCAGGTTTGTGTGACCGGATTGAAGTTTCCATTGTCCAACGTGGGTTGTCCCGTCTCCACGTTGGGCGGGAAACCAGTCACATCCCCGGTCAGTTCGCCTGTGATCGGAACTGAAACCAATTAACCCTCGCCTTGCTGCAACACGCGTTCAAATTCCTTCTTTCGATACAGGCGCATGTGAACTTCGCCTGCTTCATCCCGCGTCCATTCGACAATCCGATTGCGTGTCATGTCACTGTCCATCCGGTTGGTGCGCACACGCTGGTGCGGGATCTCCTGCTTGAGGATATCAACAATTTGGCTGGTCTGTCCAAACGGGGCCACCAGATCGATGATCCAGAAAGAGGGTCCGCTGGTGAAATTCGCGTCTGTGAGGGGTTTTCCTTTTACTGCATAGCGGTGCTCGACCTCGGGGCTGAGCCCGGCGAACGTGACAAAGCCTCGGGGGAATCCGTTCTGTCGGAAGATATGGTACTGGCCCAGGCGAAACGGGGTTTCGAACGCATACAAAACCTGTGCCAGACTGCGTTTCTGATGTGTTGTCGTCAGCCCTGCCAGATAGAACATTGCGCCCAGATCCGAGTATTTCTCAGGCGGGAAATCAAACCAGTCTTTTGGAAACGTCTTGCTCAAAGAAATGCCCAACAGTGTAACGGGACCCAAAAGTTTACAGAGAGTGTAATGCTTTCCTGCAATTTGAGTAGAATTAATTCGCTGTTGTGGTCAGTGTTACAGGTTCGTTGGCATGTCCCGCTTTACTCGCAGGTCGTCCCGGCTATGTTATTGGTATCGGCCCCTAGTTTCGGGATATCTGGATTATGCGTTTAGTAAAGTCTTTTGCTGCTGCTGCACTTTTGTTGATACCTGCAATGGCCGAGGCTGTTGGGTTCGGTCTGTCCGTTCGACCGCAATTTCGCACGGATATCACTCCGATGCCGGACGGTGTCTATGAGGTCAAGGCCATCGGATCGTCGGCGCCCGTGAACTATTGGTGTGGGATCGGGGACTATGCGATCCGCTCGCTGGGCGTGCCAAACAACCAGCGGATCTATATCTGGCGCGCCTATGAACCCGGTGTCCGGACCGTGCAATTCTCGCTGACCCCGCCGCCGGGGGCGGATACCAAGCCCGGGTATTCCATCACCGTCAGGAAAGTTGGGGCAAATATGTCGGCGTCGTCGGCGCAGAACTACTGCTATGACAATTTCATCATGGACACGTTCTAAGCGTCAGACCCATTTCGCCAACGGCGGCAGGCTCATCAGAACCGCGTCCGGGTCATGTCCGGTTTCCAGTCCGAACTTAGTGCCGCGGTCATAGACCAGATTGTATTCCGCATAAAGACCGCGATGCACCAACTGAGTGTCTTTGTCGGAGTCCGAGAAACCCTGTACACGTCGTTTTTCAACCAATGGCAGGAAAGCCGGCAGGAAAGCCCGACCGATATCCTGCGTCAGGGCGAAATCCGCCTGCCAGTCTCCGGTGCAATAATCATCCATGAAAATACCGCCTACGCCGCGTGCGCGTTTGCGGTGGGGGATATAGAAATACTCGTCTGCCCACTCCTTCAGACGTGGATAATGTCCGGGGCCATGCGGGTCCAGATGAGCCTTTTGGGTCGCGTGGAAATGCGCCGTGTCTTCATCATACTCGATGCAGGGGTTCAGATCTGATCCGCCACCAAACCACCAGGCGTGCGGGGTCCAGAACATCCGAGTGTTCATATGCACCGCTGGAACATGCGGGTTCTGAATATGCGCCACGAGGCTGATCCCCGAGGCCCAGAAACGCGGGTCTTCGGTCATCCCGGGAATGCCTTTGCGTGCTGCCATTGCCTGTTGTGCACGCTCGCCCAGGGTCCCGTAAACTGTCGAGACATTGACCCCGACCTTTTCAAACACACGCCCGCCTCGCATCACGGACATCAGACCGCCGCCTGCGTCAGAGCCGTCTTCGGACTGGCGTTTGGTTTCCTTCACTTCAAACCGGCCGGGTTTCATGTCGGAAAACGGGCCGGCATCGTGGCTGTCCTCCAACGCTTCGAACGCGGCAACAATGTCGTCGCGCAATTGGCGGAACCAGGCAGAGGCGGTGGATTTTTCTTTTTCGAACATGGGTCTTAATGCGCAGGTGCGGCAACAGGGTCAAGCAATGTGCGGCCGCCGTCGATTGTCAGGATCTGGCCGGTGATGAATCCGGCTGCATCCGATGCCAGGTACTGCGCGGTTTCCGTCAATTCGGTGGCCGACGCGATGCGGGCAAGCGGTGTGTGCTTTTCGATATCGTCTCGGAAGTCTCGGTTCTCTCTCAGCGTCGATTGAAGGGATGCGCTCATGACCGAGCCGAGCGCAATCGAATTGACCCGGATGCGGTTCGGCGCCAGCGCCACGGCCAGTGAACGTGTCAACTGATCCAACGCGGCGGTCGACACGGAATAGGCCATCAGGTCCGGATGCGTGCGCCGGGCTGCGATTGAAGACAGGTTGATGATCGATCCTGCCGGGCTTTCATCGTCATCCCCGGACTGTTTGATCATACGCTTTGCGACCAGTTGGCTGAGCCGCAGGGCAGGCATCAGGTTCTGGTTCAGCAAGGTGCGCATCGAGTCATCATCAGGGTCCAGCGGATCAGACTGGATCACCTGGCGCGCCCCGTTGATCAGAATATCCACCTGATCAAACGCATCCAGTGTTGCCGACAGTAAATTGGCAATGGTCAGCTTTTCGCGCAGATCGCCTGCGAAGTAGCGAATATTGCCGTCCTCTGCCTGTTCACCAACCTCATCGACCAGGCTTTTTTCATCTATATCGGCGAACATGACGTTTGCGCCCGCATCTGCGAAATGCCGTCCTATGGCCAGCCCGATGCCATTGGCCCCGCCTGTAACGATTGCTGTCTTGCCTGCGATGGAAAAGGACATACGAATCCTCCTGAATTGGGGGCAGGTTAGCGAGCCTTAGCGTCGAGGGCGAGTGGCCTGAAACACCTTGAACCGGTTGTCGCCGGCGACTTCATTGACCTGAGTGAGTTGTTCGTTCAGCGTTGTCTCGTATGGAAGGTGGCGATTTGCCACCATCCATAGGGTCCCGTTGCGGGTCAGATTTCGCGCGGCAGCGATGATGAACCCCTGACCCAGCGTTGGATCCGCGCTGCGTGAGGTGTGAAACGGAGGGTTCATCACCACCGTGTCTATAGGCTCTGGCGCAGTCCAGGTGACGGCGTCGGCCCAATAAAACCGGGCCTTCGGGTCAGATGCGTTGATACGCGCGCAGTTGAGGGCCAGGTTGTCTGCTTCGACAAGGTGCACGGATTTCACAGTGTCGCGCTCCAGGATCTCTGCGGTCAGATACCCCCATCCTGCACCCAGATCCGCCACGTGAGGCCCCAGCTTGGCGGGCAAGGCGTTCAGCAACATGGCCGAAGCGGGATCAATCCCGTCGGCTGAAAACACACCTGGTGCCGTGTGGTATCCATCGACCATCTGCGTCTTTGGCGCGGCCCAATCTGCGAAGGTCTGTGTGTCAGCCTGAAACCAGAAAATTTTACCGTGGGCTTTGGATAGAGGCCCTTCGACCGAGGTCCTTTTGCGTACATCTTTCAGAATGCTGTCCACACCGTCGGTCTTTGCGCCATCGATCACGACAACGCCTCGGGCTCGTGAACTGGCCAGATGGATCATCGCCCGCGCCAGCGCCTTGGCGCGCGGCAAAAACACAATGGCATCCTGACAGGGGCCGTCTGTTTCTGGCACCGTGTCAAAGCCCTGCGCAGCAAAATGGTCGTGAAAAGGTTTGAACGGTTGCACCACCTGCGCCCCCTGGGGAAGCACTGACAAATCATGGCCTGGCACGGGGCAGATCACGCTAAGAGGCAGCGACAGCGACAGGTCGTTTTGCAATGCAAGTTCCAGGCGAGGGGACATGGGCTATTCCGGCAGAAAGTGGGTGAGCGTCAGGCGAAAAGCCTTATTCTTCGCGTTCCATGGTGCATTGCAGCGGGTGCTGGTGCCTGCGGGCAAAATCCATCACCTGGCCAACTTTGGTCTCGGCAATCTCATGACTGAAGACGCCGACGACGGCTACACCTTTTTTATGCACGGTCAGCATGATCTCGAACGCTTCCGCATGGGTCATGCCAAAGAAACGTTCCAGCACATGAACCACGAACTCCATCGGCGTGTAATCGTCGTTCAGCAACAGCACCTTGTACAAAGGCGGACGCTTGGTTTTAGGGCGCGTCTGCAGCAGGACGGACGCGTCGCTGTCGTCGTCCGGTTCGTCAGACATCATCCAGGTCTTTTCCAGCATCGTAGGCAACGGTCCGATTCAGGCTTGGGGTTTATCTCCGCGCTTATATAACGTGGGGATGGCCGGTGAAAAGAGCAAGCGGACGTAAACAAGATGACTGACAGGCTGACGACAATCGGTTTCGATGCGGATGATACCCTTTGGCACAACGAGCGGTTTTTTCAGCTGACGCAGGCGCATTTTGCTGAATTGCTGGCCGAGCATGCCGACCGGGACCATCTGATGGAGCGGCTTCTGGCGGCCGAAAAGCGCAACATTCGACATTACGGTTATGGAATCAAGGGCTTTGTCCTATCGATGATCGAAACTGCTATCGAGGTCACTGACGACCGTGTTCCGGCCTCGGTCATTCGCCAATTGATCGAAGCCGGCCAAGAAATGCTGGCCTATCCGATCGAGCTGTTGCCCCATGCCCGCGAAGCCGTGGAAGGCATGACCGACTTGTGCCGGGTTGTCTTGATCACCAAAGGGGATCTGATCGATCAAGAGCGCAAACTGGCTCAGTCGGGTCTGGGCGATCTGTTCGACGCAGTGGAGATCGTGTCTGAAAAAACCCCTGACACATACCGGTCCATATTTGACCAACACGGTGACGGCCCGGCGAGTGCGATGATGGTTGGCAATTCCATGCGATCTGACGTTGTGGCTCCGATTCAGGCTGGAAGCTGGGGGGTTCATGTCCCGCACGGCCTTGTCTGGCAGGTGGAGCATGCTGAAGCCCCGGTCGACAGTCCCCGATTCCGGGAGTTGAGGGATTTGGGCGATCTGGTCGATCTGGTGCGCGGCCTGAAGTGATGTTGCCTTTTGGCCGCAGTTCCACAAAAACCCAGCCGTGTGTTGACCCAGTTCTGCCTCAATCGCGCATCTGGTGTGCTTTGGGCAGTATCTGTCTAGATATAGCCCTGTTCGGGCGGCGTAACGAAACCGCGAAAAGCTCAGCTTTCGGTTTATTTCACAAGGTCTCTGTGATAGTCTGTACGATAATAAAACAAAATTTGCTGACCGGGAAAACCCGGCGGCGCGAGGCAGACAGAGGCAAATACCGTGCAGATTCGGCGGACAGTTCCGGCCCGAATGGGCTTATTCCTTATAGCGTTGCTATGTGTGCTGGCGTTTGGGCCGCTCAAATCCATGGCGGCACCCTACGCTGCGATGGTGATCGATGCCCGAACCGGAGAGGTTCTGCATTCGCGTAACGCTGACACTCGGTTGCATCCGGCGTCGCTGACCAAAATGATGACGCTTTATGTTGCGTTCGAAGCCGTGCGAAACGGTGAAATCACGTTGGATACCCAAGTTCGGATCACCAAGAAGGCAGCGGCCGAGCCGCCGTCGAAGCTGGGCCTGCGCTCGGGTCAGACGATTGCATTCCGGTATCTGATCCGTGCGGCAGCCGTAAAATCGGCCAATGATGCGGCCACCGCCATCGGGATTGCCATCAGCGGGTCCGAGGCGGCCTTTGCGCGGCGCATGACCCGGACCGCGAAAGCAATGGGTATGGGCCGCACGACCTTCAAGAACGCCCATGGTCTGACCGAGTCGGGGCACCTGTCCACCGCGCGCGACATGACCACGCTGGGGCGGCATCTGCTGTATGATTACCCGCAGTATTACAACCTGTTCTCGCGGCAATCGACGCATGCTGGGATTAAGACCGTTCCCAACACCAATCGCCGCTTGCTGGCCGCCTACAAAGGGGCTGACGGTATCAAGACCGGGTATACCCGTGCGGCGGGCTTCAATCTGGTGGCGTCGGCGAAACGCAAGGACGAGCGCATCATCGCAACCGTCTTTGGTGGAAAATCCGGTGCCTCGCGCAACGCCAAGGTTGCAGAGCTTCTGGATATGGGTTTCCGTCGTGCCCCGTCGCGCGCACCCATTCGCAAACCGGCACGCCCCGCTTATGCGGGCAATACCGGGCTGGGTGGCAATACGCAGGTGGCAAGTGTGAGCGGCGCGCCAAAATCCAGCCTGCGCCCGATTGTACGGCCAACTGCGGCAACGCAGGTGGCAAGTGCTGTTGCGGCGGCAGCCGATCAGAACAGCGATCGCATCACCAGCGGTATTGCGGCGGCCATTGCCGAAGCGGATATCGCGCCTACTGCCCCGCCTGTCGAAACCTCAGATACCCGTCCGGCATTGCGTCCGGACAATCTGGTGCTGGCGTCGACCGAAACCTCCAAACAGCCAGAGCCCGAGCAGGAGGTCGTCACCCGCCTGTCCTCGTCCGGTGGTCACCTGTGGGGCGTCAATGTGGGTCGCTACACCACGCGGTACGAGGCCGAGAAGGTTTTGCTGAAGACTGCATTGTCGGAAATGACCACGCTGGAAGGCACGCTGCGCAAGGTAAACCAAAACTCGCGTGGTTTCGATGCAACCTTTCAGGGCATGACCCGCGAACAGGCTGATCTGGCCTGTCGCCGTCTGCAGGCCCGCAACGTCACCTGTTTCATGATCGGGCCGTCATAAGGTTCGGCATATTCTCTCCTGAACGGGTCTGGGCTGCGGTGTTCCGCAGCCTTTTTTTCAGTCGAAAACGTGACCGTGCTGGTATTGTTCATCCTGTCCGGCGGCAGCCGTCAGGGCGGCGACGTTGTCCTTGGTGAAGAACCCGTCGTATTTGTGACACCGCTCGATATACTCGGTAATCAGCAGGGTGTGCTTCGAGTGTTTCGAGAAGATCTGTTTCAGGTTCGGGTCATCTTTGCACTCACCCACCACATGGGCTAGAAACGGCACACCCTTGTCCTTCAAGGTGTTCACCACGAAATCGACGTTCTTTTCCCCGGCGCCGTGATCGCCATCCTGAATCTCTACGGCCATGTGGTGTAGACGGCGGCCAAAATTGCGCACGAAATCTTCGGTCGGCATTGGCAGTTTGGCGAAGGAATTGACGAAAGATGGCGTGTTGTTTGCGGTGAAAACCTTTGCCGGAGACTTTTTGTCATCGTCCACGTTGCCGCTGCGGTTCACGTTGGTCGATGAGTTCATGTCGAATATGTTGTAAGCACCCCAGAAATAGTAGGGCACCATGGTCAGGAATTCGAGGATCGCATCCTCGCGCTCACCCGCCAGCACCCGGGTCGCAAGATGGTCGATTCCCAGCATCAGCGGGGCGATCCTGCTTTCGGTTCCGAAGGCGGCGGCCCGTTCCAGACGGGCCTGTTCCGTATTGCTCAGCAACACGCGATCCCCAAGGCCCAGACTGTCGGTGTCGTTAAAGTCGTGGGGCGAATACCCAACCCGGTTGCAGGTAAAGTCCGACGGCGTGGTGAATCGGAATCCGTCTGATGTGTAGAACGGGTTCTCGGTGTCGCCCGAATACTCGAAGCGTATGTTCTGATCCTCAAGTGCTCCGGTCAGCGCGTCCAGATCACTGGCAGCGAAAACCTCACCTACATAACGCGTCTGAGGCATGTTGCGCGCCAGCGGGTACATGCGGTTGATGCGGGGGATGAAATCTTCAAATCCGGGGCTGAGCGGGGCCATCAGGATAAGCGCGGGATAGTCGGGATGCGAATGCAGAACCGAAAATCTGTGGGTCTGCCCCAGATAGCTGGCGGTGTGCCGATAAGGCGTCATCACGTAAAGCTCGACTATTGTGTCGAACAGCGCACCGGGTTCGACCTGAATGATAATGGCCTTCATTGCGCCAACCTGATCCGCGACGCCCGTGCTTGTCCGGCGTTGATATATCTTCGGAAGGTATTCATTGAAGAAGTCCGAGTTCTTCTTGTCGCCTCGGGGCTGATAAGACATCAGATCAAATGACATTCCACGACCTCCTTGCACGTGCCCGCTTTGGGTCAATGCATTGTTTGCAATTATGGTATTCAGAATATGCGTTTGCCCGTCATGCTAAGCGCTGAGACCTGCACGGGCAACAGTCGTAAAATTGGGCTGCTGGTGTTAACGCATGATGTTCAGCGGGTGAATTTGGTCACCTCTACACCGCCCCCGATCAGGCTTTCACGAACTGAGCGGGCAATCTGAACGGCAGTCGGTCCGTCCCCGTGAAGGCAAATCGTGTCGATGGATGTCTCCAGCCGCTTGCCGCTTTCGGTAATGATGGCGCCTTCACGCACCATGTTCAGGATGCGTGGTCCTGCGACATCCGCGTCGTGGATCACGGCTCCGGGCAGGCTGCGGTCAACCAATGTTCCGTCGTCATTGTAGGCGCGGTCGGCAAAGATCTCGCCCACCCAATTGCAGCCCAGCTCGCGCACGGCGTCTTCCTGTTTCGTTACGGCAAGAACCATCACGATGATGTCAGGGTCGACGTCCAGCGCGCCCTGATAGCAGGCCCGCGCCATATCAATATCAACCGAACACATATTGGCCAGTGCTCCGTGCAATTTCAGGTGCCGTACTTTAGTGCCGACCGCTCTGGCCACGCCCATCGCCGCACCCAATTGATACCGCACCAGATTGCACAGGTTGCCTTGGGACAGCTTCATGTTCCGGCGACCAAAACCTTGCAGATCGGGAAACCCGGGATGCGCGCCGATGCCGACACCATTCTCGGCCGCCAGCTTCATTGTAGATGCCATTACATCCGGATCACCTGCATGAAAGCCGCAGGCAATATTGGCGGAGGTGATGATTTTCAGAAGGCTTTCGTCATCGCCCATTTTCCATGGGCCAAAGCTTTCCCCCATATCGGCATTCAGATCGACGCTTGGCATCGGCACATCTCCTCAGTCGGTGGCAGAGATCACTCCGCTGATCAATTGGTAGGACAACAGGTCCGGGATGTCATGCGGGTCACGCACCAGCGCCTCGACTTTTGAGGGCAGGCGGGCAAGATCCGCCAGGAATGCCGAGTGCAAATCGGTGGCCTGATCCAAGCTCACAAATTCGAACGTGATCGCTCCGCCAGCGGGCGTCTGCGCTGCGCGGGGCATGTCGCAGGGCAAAACGGTCGCGATGCGAGGGTACCCTCCTGTGGTCTGGCATTCAGGCAACAGGATGAACGGGTCTCCGGTTCCGGTCATCTGGATGTCGCCCGGGGTGATCACCTCGGACAAGATGTTCAGTTGGCCAGTGGCCGCGAACCCGCCTCCGTCACTGTCCACTTGCATTCCCATACGGTTGGCGCGGGCGCCACGATGGAATGAGGTGTGGACAAATCGATCAAGCGTTGCGTCATCAAACAAGGACGTCTGAAAACTGGCTACGACGCGTAACACGCCACCCGAGAAGCGCTCGGAAGGGGTCAGTTTCAAACCTGCGTCGCCTGCATCCGGACCACATGTCAGCCTGTCGCCTGGCTGCACTGCTCGCCCGGTCCGTGCCGTCAGGTGCGCTGATCTAGATCCAAGAAAAACCTCTGAATCGATACCGCCCCCCAAGTGAAGATAGCCGTAATTGCCTTGCAGGGCCGCACCGATGATCAGCCGTTGTCCGGGCTCCAAGCGATGCGAGGCGTTCCAGGCCACGGGGCTGCCATCAATACTGGCCTGCATCCGCGCACCAGTCAAAGCGATGCGCATGTTCTGTGTGGCCTCAAACTCGCCACCCATTCCGGCCACTTCCAGCGCGGCGAGTTCCGGGCTCTGTCCCAGCAATGCGGCCCCTTCACAAAGGGCCAGTGTGTCGGCAGCACCAGACCGGGACAGGCCCTGGTCCAGATAACCAATGCGCCCCTGGTCCTGGATGGTGCAAGTCGGGCCGATCTGGTGGACGATCAGGCTCATGGCGCAATCGCCTCGCAGGTTGCCCCGCCCGTGCCATCCTCATTGTTGGCCTTAATGTGATCCAAGTCTTCGCGGGAAACGGGCTCGAACATCAGTTCATCCCCGGGGTTGAGGGCGAATGCCTCACTTGTCTCAGGTCGGAAACACCGAAAAGCTGTCTGCCCGACATGTTGCCACCCGGTTGGCGTCGGTCCGGAAAACAGCACAAACTGAGATATTGCAAGAACCAGAGCGCCTTCGGGCACCATGGGGGTCAGGTTTTGCAGCCGCGGAATGTTGAACTCGGGGGGCAATGGCCCAAGGTAGGGTTGCCCGGGGGCAAACCCTATCGTCAAAACCCGCACGCGGGACTGGCCAAGCCGCCGTATCGCTTCTGCCGGCGCGAGACCGGCAGCAGCAGCGGCATCGTCCAGCTGAGGCGCAAGGTCGGTGCCATAGACCGTCGGTATGCGCCATAGCCTGCGGCCAGTTGGAAGCGGCGTATTGTACCAGTCCCTTTGGTCAACTAGGTCCTGAAGCTTGTGCAACATCTGCTGATGGGTGGTGCGTTGCGTGTCGAACCGAACATACGCCGAGGCCAATGAGGCTGAAGACTCTGTGACCTCTGACCACTGAAGCCGATCCACTTCAGATCGAAACGCCAGCGCCGCTCGGTTCGCGGTCTCAGACATTGTGTCCGCAAAAGTTACAAGCGCTCCGTCAAACCCGACGGTTCTGACCAAAGGGAACGGAAGGTGACGTGCCATGCCTGTCTCGCTACTGAAGCCGAAAACGAATTGCCGGGACCAGAGCGCATCCCGGAGAGATGTGCAAGATAGGTGATCAGAGTGCGGGCCCACTGAAGGCGCGGTCGGACTTCTTAATGTCTGGTTGTCAGACTCGCCATGGTTCGAAATCTGATATTTGAGGCCTTCCATGCTGAATCCGTTAAAGTCAGCGAGTCGACTCGCTGATTTGAGTCGCGCAGCCTTGTGTCCAGCATTGGTCAAATCCCAATATATAGTAGTGTCGCCTTTTGCCTTTGGTGCTGATCCGTGGTCACCCGATGGGAAAAGTCCGGGTCAGCAGGTATGAGGTGGCCTTTGAGGTTCTTCACTGCATTGACTTTAAACAGTTTTTTGGGGTGTTTCAAAAAAATGCTCAGCGGCGTCATTTTCCACTTGCGGCTTTGTCGGGTTATACTTAGAACCCCCTTCACCGGCGCTGCTGAGGCGGTGCTGACGGGCTGGAGAGACGGTCGGACGCATCGGAGAGACGGTGGAGACG
>NZ_JBXWPT010000016.1:0-67559 GCF_059612005.1 Ruegeria sp. CDSA141 | reverse complement strand
CAAAAGTCTTCCTGTCGGCCATCGCTCTAGCAGCCACCGTGCTGTTCTGGCTGTAAATCAATGAGTCTAGAGCCTAGTATCGCTCCGCCGTTTAGAAGTTTCTCAAGTCTTCGAGCCTCTCAAACGCGTTCTGGAGTTATGAGTAGCCTAAAATTACACTCACAATCAAATGCGGTCGGCAGTGTCTAAGGATCAAGAAAGTGTGGAAAATAATCGAAGTGCAGTTTATTTTTTGGAAAATCGGTGGACGCCATTCCAATCGTTACCGGGAGGGTTGTCGATAAAACCCTGACAGCGCTGGATAAATAACTGTACCAAGGTCCTGTTGTCTGCTGTATCTTTGTGGCGCACAAAGGCATCCAGCGCATTACTCCATTCCCGCTTCAAATATAATTCGTAGCAGTTTTTCCAGTCCTCGAGCTCCAGTCTTTTGGAGTTCGCCTTCGGGTCGTTGACGATCGGGTCTGTTTCCGAAAGGAGTTCAAAAATCTTTATTGGAACCGTGCTTCCAACCGGCGAGATAATATCGATTTCCCGAAACAAGAATTTGTCATCGACCACTTTCGCGACATCTTCGGATACAAGTATTGTGGTGCCGTAGAACTTGTTTAGACCTTCAAGTCGCGACGCCAGATTTACGGTCGAGCCAAGCGCGGTGTACTGCATGCGCGACAAGGACCCAACGTTGCCCACGACAACTCGTCCGGTGTGCAATCCGAAACGGGTGATGGATGGAGTAAGAGCCGATGCTGTCGCATCAGCGTTAAGCCTATTTTCTGCGTCAACACAATACAAAGCAGCGCGGCAGGCATTCTCGACGTGGTTCGGGTCATCCAACGGTGCATTCCACATCGCCATGATTGCATCGCCGATGTACTTATCAACGGTGCCGTTATTTTCGGATATGGCCGTCTCCATGACCTCGAAATAGTGAGATAGAGCAGGCATCAGGTCTTCAGGCTCGAGGCTTTCAGTTTGTGCCGTGAAACCCTGCAAGTCCGAAAACAGAAGGGTTACGTTGCGCGACGCGCCACCGATTTCGGTTTTTTCAGCGCTGGACACGATCGATCTGACGAGGTCCTTTGGAACGTAGGCTCCGAAACTGGCCAGCCCGGCCTTCATGCTGGACATGGCATGTTCGAGGTCGGAGACTTCTTGAAACAGGGTTTTGAGCTTCAGGTCGTTGCCCAGATCGAAGGTGCTGATACGGCGCGCCTCGGCGGTAACGACTTTGAGGCTGTGGCTCAGCAAACGCGCCGCGACAACAGTGCACAGTATGGCCACGATCAATGCAAGAACACCGATTTGTATGGTGCGCGTTGTATTGCGCTTGATCGCGCCCACGAACTCTTCGGCGGGGGCCACCAAACCCAGAGTCGGTTCTGCGCCAAAGATATTGGGCATCGGTGCCACGTAGGCAAGGTAGACACTATCATCTTCTGGAGAAGCGAACCGAAAGAATGAATCACCGGTTTCCTTCCAACGTTCAATGGCGCGTGCCACAAACGCGCTCTGAGTTATCAGTCCTTCACTCAGATCACCGGTTACGTATGTGGCGCCCTGTTTGCTGGCGCGGGTCCCGGTGTAGGACATGAGACGACCTGGGCCATCCAGCATGAAAGCCAGACCCTCGTCGCCTATCCTCAGGTCTTCCAGGATACGCGAGAGTGTGGACATTGTAATGTCGATGCCCACGACACCGATGAACTGATCTGTATCGTCAACGATACGCTTCGCGAAGGTTACGCCGGGTTGCCCTGTACTCGCAAATTTGTAGGGTTTCGTGACGTAAAAACCGTCGGTATTCATTGCGCCAAGGTACCAGGGGCGCGTCCGTGGGTCATAGTCTGCGGGGCCAATATGGAAAGCTCTGGCCGTATTGATTTTGTTGGACCAGAAATAGGTTTCTTGCCGACCACTGTCCGAGGCTTCGATAACCCGCAAAACCCGATTTACCGCGTCCGGGACGGGACGCGCATCAGGACCGAATACATCTGTCTGTTCTGGCAACTGGATATTCTGAAAGAAAGCGCCGTCCTTTTCGATTCCCAAGAATATCGAGTAGTGGTGATTGTTCGCTCGGACCAGCGAGTTCAGAAAATCGAGACCAGAGACCGATTGCGCCGTTTCGGGATATGTGCCCGCAAAGTACGCTGCCACAGTTACTGTTTGCTTGGTCTCTTCGACAGTGTTCAAAATACTGTCCACCGACCATGCCCGCGCCTTGACCATCTCCTCTTGCGCCGTCTGTATCGCCAAATCCCGGTTGCCCATGTATAACAGAGCCACGACGATCCCGAGCAGGAGAGCTGTAAGAACGGCGAAGACAGTGGCAACACCGAGTTGAAGTCTGACTTTCATGATCTGGACTTTTTTGGCAGGATTGTACGCATCAAATCTGAACAGTCTTTTCGATTTACAATTGCTACGTGATCGCGCCCGGCGCAACTGTGTTTCGGCTCCAATACCAAAACTGTCAAAACAGCGTTTGGTGGGTATGACAGCTATTGGATAGATTCACCAACAAGCAAGACAAAAACTCTACGAGACGCCGACTGCTCAGAATGTAAATCTTCAACAGTGCTGCATCCAACCACGCAATGGGGGAGGACCCTGTCGCGTATTGCGCTGCGAAACGCAGGTCGCCCGACATGTTGAGCCCATGTGACATTTCTGATGCGTTGACCTGAGCATTTTGCGGATCGATTGAGCCATTGGTGCGCGTCACGCCAGACGCGACAAAACGCATTGCCGGGCACATGAACGTCAACCGTGAAACATCGGGAGGCGTTAAATTTCGCCGAAAGCAAGTGTGCGGAGTGTCTTGGCGTCGTGCAAGATAATTTCACCATACCTGGTTTCCAAAACGCCTTTTGCCCGAAGGATTCGAAAAACCCGCTGTAGAGTCGGAACAGACGACCCGGCCGCGCTGGCAAGTTCCTGCTGAGATATCTTCAGCGTTTGACCGACTTGAAACCGGTTCTCCTCGTGCATTGCAAGCAAACGCACCAGCACACGTTCCTCACCCGAGGTGGTTATGACATCCGTCAAGGCGCGCTGCGCCGTCCGGCGGGTCCAGTTCTCATATTCCATGACTTCTGGAAACCGCGTTGAATCTTCGTGGAGGAATTGCAAAAGCTCTGCCCGACTGATGCGATGCGCAAGCGTAGGTACAGATGCGACGATGTCCGACATTGGCGGCGTTTTGGTTATCAAGTCCGAAAAAGGGGCATATCGGCCCGAACCGGCCTGGGGCCACACAACGGCGGCACCATGGGTTGAATACATAATGATGTCCGCCTGGCCATGAATGACAGCGAACAGATGTTTGGCCAACTTCCCACGGCGTTGGAAATGATATCCTTTCGGAACCTCGCACCTGTACCCGATATTCAAAAGCGCTGATGAGAACTTTAAACTACATTTGGACAGCCACCCGGACTCCAGCAGAATCCGTTTATCGTTTGGTTCTAGCCGCGCCGTGGCATCATAAGTCAATTTCGCCTCCAGTTTGGTTTTGAAAGTACTTCATCTGCATTTCCAGAATTCTTCAATCTGATCTGCAGATCAAGTCTTGTCTCAATGCTTCGATTAGTCTCGTTTTGGTCAGTTTTGCGGTCGCGTGGATCCAATGGTGCCACCCGACCGAGGCAAAACAAGAAATACGAAAGAAAATACACATGACCACCAACAGACGCGACTTCATGAAATCTGTTCCTGCCGTGGGTGCGGCTTTCGCTGTTGCTCCTTCGTTTTTGTCCGAAGAAGCCGCGGCCCAAACCCCGACGGCCGCCGCGCCAATGGAGGGTCATTTTCATCCAAAAGGTAAGGCGCCTTCGGAACACACGCTCAAGATACTCGCCGAAGCGCGTGAAACGCTGCCGTTTGATGATACTCAGGACTTTGAAGAGGTCGCGAAAGGCTTCATCGCTGAAATGCCAAAACCGCAGATTTTGGCCGATGACGGCTCTGTAGCCTGGGACCGTGGCGCCTTCGATTTCATCGACGAACAGGACGAGTACGACAGTATTCACCCGTCGCTTATGCGGATCAGCAAACTGAACCAGAACTACGGCCTGTACGAGGTTATCCCCGGCATCTATCAGGTCAGGGGTTTTGATCTGTCCGATATTACATTCGTGCGCGGCAAGACCGGTTGGATTGCAATTGACCCGCTTATTTCGGCGGAAACCGCACGCGCGGCTTGGGATCTGTTCTCTGAACACAAAGGCGAAGGGCTTCCGATCACCGCCGTAATCTACTCGCACTCGCATGGTGACCACTGGGGCGGCGTGCGTGGCATTGTCAGTCAGGAAGACGTGGATTCAGGCAAGGTTGAAATCATCGCTTCGCGCGATTTCATGGAACATACGATTTCGGAAAACGTGTTTGCAGGCAATGCAATGAACCGTCGCCTGTTCTATCAATACGGCATTCTGCTGCCTGTCGCACCACATGGGTTCGTGAACCAGGGTCTGGGCAAAGGGGTGTCCAACGGCGCCATCGGCCTGATTGCTCCGACACGCATCGTCGAGGAGGACATCGAAGAGTTTGAAGTCGACGGTGTGCGGATGATTTTCCAGAACACGCCCAACACCGAAGCACCCTCCGAGATGAACACCTACATTCCGGATATGAAAGCCTTGTGGATGGCGGAAAATGTCACCGCAACACTACACAACATCTATACACTGCGCGGTGCGCCGGTGCGGGACGCCTTGCGTTGGTCAAAATACATTAGCCGTGCGCTGTTCTTGTTTGGACAGGACGCAGAGGTCATGTTCGCCTCGCACCACTGGCCGCGCTGGGGCAACGACCGCGTGCAGCAAGTGCTCAAAGACCAGCGTGATCTATACGCACACATGAATAACCAGTCCCTGCATCTGGCCAATCAGGGTGTCACGATTAATCAGGTGCATCACCACTATGAGCCGTCGGAAGGTCTGAAACAAACCTGGCACACGCGCGGTTACCACGGCTCGCCGGAACATAACTCGCGTGGTGTGGTTCAGCGGTTCCTGGGTTTCTGGGATTGTAACCCGGCCACGCTGATCCCGCTCGAGCCACAGGACTCTGCGCCGCTTTACGTTGAAATGATGGGGGGCAAAGCGCCGATAATGGCCAAGGGCCTCGAGTTGCATAATGATGGCAAATATTTTGAAGCCTCGGAAATCCTGAACAAGCTTTTCCTCTCGGATCCATCGGATCAGGAGGTGAAAGACCTATTGGCTGACGTTTATGAACAGCTGGGGTATCAGCAGGAAAACCCGGGGCTTCGCAACAGTTTCCTCTCCGGTTCTTACGAACTGCGATCCGGCATTCCGACCGGTGGTGGAGTGGATTCGTCCAGTGCGGATGTGATCCGGGCCATGTCGACCGAGTTGTTCCTTGATTTTCTTGCGATCAAGATGGACAGCCGCAAAGCGGAAGGCATCGAATTCACGATGAACCTTGTCACGCCTGACAATGGAGAGCAATTCGCGATTGAGTTGGCAAATGCCACGCTGACCAATGTCGAAGGCTTCCAGTTTGAAGACCCTGATTTGACGTTGAGCCTCAATCGTTCTGACCTGGAACAGGTGATGACAGGTGAAGCTGAATTTGCAGACCTGATTGCGGACGGTCGCGCAACCGCCGAAGGCGACCCGTCGGTTCTCTTGCAACTTGCGGAGACAATGGTCGAATTTGATCCGTTGTTTGAAGTATTGCCAGGCACAAAACGCGGACCGACCGAAATCGCCGAAGCGGAACCTTTGCAAGCCGTAACAGGCCAGGTTGTCATCGAGTAGCAGAACTCCGGGGCGTCAACGTTAGCAATCATTCCGTTTGCGCCCCGGCTTTGACGATCCGTATCCATTTGCAATTGTTACGATAAATCACCAAGCAGATGCGCGACGAGGTCTATGGGCTTTCGACATCTGGACTCAAAATACGAGGTTGAACCATGTCTGACGATCATTCGAAAAACGGTCACTTTCATCCCAAAGGCAAACCGCCTTCTGATCATACGCGTGCCATTCTGGAGGCTGCAAAAGCCCAATTGCCATTCGCAGACACGCGTGACTTCGACGAGTGCAATCGCGGACTAATCGCCAAAATGGAGGCGAAAAAGATCATGGCCGATGCCGGCAACGTGGCATGGGACATGTCGCAGTTTGATTTTATCGATCAAGCCGACAGCTACGACGGCATCCATCCTTCCCTGATGCGACAAGCCAAGCTCAACCAAGACTATGGCCTCTACGAGGTCATCGATGGCATTTATCAAATTCGTGGGTTTGACCTGTCGCAGATGACTTTTGTGCGGGGCAAGACGGGCTGGATCGTATTCGATGTAATGATCTCCGCCGAAACTGCACGTGCAGGACTTCAGCTCTTTCAAGAACACGTTGGGGGCGGTCTACCAATCACTGCTGTCGTCTATTCGCACAACCACGTTGACCACTGGGGTGGCATCAAAGGCATCGTGTCCGAAGAGGATGTCGTATCCGGCAAAGTCGAAATCATCGCGCCGGTCGGTTTCATGGACAACACGGTGTCCGAGAACGTGTACGCCGGCAATGCCATGAACCGCCGTGCGTTTTATCAGTATGGTGTTTTGCTGCCCGTGGACCCATATGGCTACGTTACGCAAGGTCTGGGGCAATCAACGTCGCGCGGTGCCGTCACGCTGATCCCACCCACGAGGATCGTTTCCGAAGCTTACGAGGAGTTCGAAGTCGACGGCATTCCGATGATCTTTCAGAACACGCCGGACACGGAAGCCCCATCGGAAATGAACACGTACATTCCCGGGATGAAAGCGCTCTGGATGGCGGAGAATGTCACCCATTGCCTTCACAATATTTATACGCTCCGCGGCGCGCCCATTCGTGATGCCCTGGTATGGTCGAAATACATTGCGCAATCCCTCTATAAGTTTGGCCAGGAAGCCGAGGTGATGTTCGCGGCGCATCACTGGCCCCGCTGGGGCAATGGACGTATTCAGGAAGTCTTGCGGGCGCAACGCGACATCTACGCCAACATGAACAATCAGGTGCTGCACCACGCGAACAATGGTGTGACGATCAACCAGATCCACAACGTGTACAAAGTACCTTACAGCCTGCAGCAGCACTGGCACACCAGAGGATATCATGGCTCTCCCGAGCACAATAGCCGCGGTGTGATCCAGCGCTATCTGGGGTTTTGGGATTGTAATCCTGCGACGCTGATCCCGCCCTCTCCCGAGGAATCCGCACCTCTTTATGTCGAGATGATGGGCGGTGCAGACGCCGTGATCGCCAAGGGTCGCGAATTGCACGACGCCGGAGAATATATGATGGCGGTCGAGATTCTGAACAAACTGGTCTTGTCGGACGGCAACAATGTGGAAGCCCGAGATCTGCTCGCAGATGTGTTTGAACAACTTGGATATCAACAGGAAAATCCCGGCCTTCGAAACTCTTTCCTGTCGGGCGCCTTCGAGCTTCGGTCGGGCATCCCAAGTGGTGCGGTCGTCAAAACCTCCAGCGGTGATGTGATGCGCGCCATGTCGACCGAGTTGTTTTTAAACTTCCTGGGCATCCGGCTTGACAGTTCCAAGGCCGAAGGAAAGCGCTTTACCATCAATCTCAAAACACCGGACACCGGCGAAGAATTCATCGTGGAACTTGAGAATGCCACGCTCACAAATACACCCGGATACCAGGCTGAGACCGCTGACCTGACACTCACCATCAATCGGACCAGTCTGGAAGAGACTCTGCTGGGTACGAAGAGTTTCGAGGAACACCTCAGCGCGGGTTCTGCACAGTTCGAAGGCGACCCAACGATCCTTAAACAGATCGGCGACATGCTGGTCGATTTTGACCCGAACTTCGAAGTTTTCCCCGGAACCCGTCCATCTGAAACCGCGTCCACAGACCATGATCCTTTCGATACCCAGGAATTGAAAGACGTGGTTCCAGAATGAGTAAGGCACTGATCGCGAGGCGCATGACAGGCTCGGCGTGATGCGGAGGATGGCGTCGCTGTTTCAAGGTCTGCGCATAGCGCGTAAAAACATCGTGCCAGACATGGTCGCTGGCGCGACATTCGCGATTGTTAACGTACCGCAAGGCATGGCGAACGCCGTATTGGCCACAGTCAATCCAGTCGCAGGACTGTACGCGCTCATGATCGCCATGCCTGTCGGCGCTATTTTCACAAGTTCTGTCTATATGAACGTGTCGACGACAGGCGCGCTTTCCGTCGCTGCGGGGGAAGCCCTCTATGGAATGCCGGAAGAAGACAAGATCGGCGCGCTTGTCGCCTTGGTCTTGATGATTGGTGCCGTTCAGCTTTTGATCGGCCTGATGCGGCTGGGTCGGCTTGTTCGCTATGTATCGAACTCTGTCATGACAGGATTCATCACCGGGATTGCCATCCTGATCATGTTAGGTTCGATTCCGGACATAACTGGCTATCAAAGCAGCTTACCAAATCATTTCTTGCGACTGGCTGATACAGCTCTCAATTGGCGCAGTTTTGACTTCGTCGCTGTGATTTTCGGAATCGCAACAATCGGGCTGATATTCCTTGCTCAGACAACGCGGGCCTCCAAATTCTCCCTGATCATTGCGCTCGGAATTGTAACAGCACTGGTGCAGGTCGGTACGGGTCTTCTGTCGTTCAACACCACCGAACTTGTGCGTGATATCGCTGTCATCCCGAGAAGCCTTCCGGCGCCTGTCTTGCCGGATCTTCATTACCTGCCAGACCTGATCTTGCCGGCGATCGCGATTGCCGTGATTGGTCTGGTGCAAGGCGCTGGCGTCGGACAGAGCTATCCCAATCCGGATGGCCGTTTTCCAGATGCGTCCCGCGACTTTGTCGGTCAGGGCGCAGCAAATATGGCTGCCAGTGTTTTTGGAGCTATTCCCTCGGGTGGTTCAATGTCCGGTACGGCCGTCAATGTGCAAGCGGGCGCACGGTCCAGATGGTCCAACATTTTCGCGGGAATCACCGTCGTCGTCATCGTTTTCTTTTTGGTCGAACTGGTAAAGCTTGTACCAATGGCGGGTTTGGGTGGCCTGCTCTTTGTCGTTGGTTTGCAGAATATTTCTCCCTCAAATGTTGCAGTCATCTGGAACACCGGTCTCATTGCCCGAATTGCCATGGCAGCGACACTACTCGCCACACTTTTGATACCGCTGCAATACGCCATACTCTTCGGGATTGCCCTGTCTTTTCTGCTTCAGGTTCTGCAAACGTCTAACCAAATCCAGGTCAGAGAACTCGCTTTGATCAAAGGCGGGTTCCCGGTCGACAAACCTGCGCCTCACTGTCTGACCCACGAAGACGTGAGTATTCTTCGCGTCCGTGGCGCCTTGTTTTTTGCGTCGGCCCAGTCACTCGAAGCGCAATTACCGGACGCGTCCTCCGGGAAAAACTCAGTTGTGATTTTGGTGCTGCGCGACGTCGATGATTTGGGCAGTACAATCATCCGTCTGTTGAAGCGTTATGCAACCGATCTGGAACGTCATAACAGCCTGCTAATGTTGACGGGAGTAAACGACAAGTTGAAGGGACAACTCGAACGTACCGGGCTTACATCCCAGCTTTCTCCAGAAAACGTCTTCGCAGAACGAGACGCCATCGGGGCCGCAATGAACGACGCCATCCAAATAGCGCATGACTGGATCGATAGCCACAGGGACAAAGCCTAGATGCCATCCGCCATAGTTATATTTACCGGTGTTGTCGTCTTTGCCCAGATGTATGGGTTAGGCACCCGCCAAACACCCGGCACGTTTCGGCACCTGTTGGCGAACTGGTCCCTGCTGTTCCGCTCGGTCGTTTCGATCCTACTTGTGGTTCCGCTGGTAACGGCAACTCTGATCGCGTTCTTGCCGCTGCCGGTTTACGTCGCAATCGGCTTGGCCATTCTTGCGTCATCCCCGGGCGCGCCGCTCACAACGCGCCGGTCGGAAGCGGCGGGCGCGGATTTTGAGTTCGTCTCAGCACTGCAGCTGTTCGTGGCGCTGCTGGCCGTATTATATACACCCTTGGCATTGGCCGCATTTGCCAGCATTCACGAAATAGAAATTGAACCGGTTGCACACGGCTCTGTAGCACTGCAAGTCGGCATGGTGACTTTGCTACCAGTGGCTCTCGGCTGGCTTTCGGCGCTTCTTGTGTTGCGCTTGCGTAACCGCCACAACCGCATCGTGGCAATGCTGTCCAGGAGTCTTTATCTTCTCTTTCTGTTGGCCTTGCTGCTGGCACTGGTATTTGTACCGGACCTGCGCAATTCAATGGCAATCGGTTGGAGCGGCGCGGGCGCAATCGTAGTGATATGTGTGATCGCGCTGGTCAGTGGCTTTGTTTTGGGAGGCCCCGATCGCAAGAAACGTGCTGGTCTCGCGGTCGCGACTATTGCACGAAATATTGGCCTCGCACTGTTCATTGCGGAATTGTCCGAGTCGACCTACGCCGCAATTCCGACGATACTGCTATTTGCAGTGACTGGCGTGTGTATTGCCCTTCCAGCGTCAGTAATCGTCAAATGCATTGCCAGGTAAACGGCATTGCCAACTTATCGTCGACTAGAATGCGCCAAGCGCGCTTCATACTCGGACACGTGACCTTGATACCTTCTCGATTTTCTAAAGCCCATACCTAGAAAGTGCATCGTTAACGGTCGCGCGGAAACGTACAGACTGAAACGGCAATGCTTTGAAGAAATGATCCCCATTGATGCCAGAGTGTCGCGATTGAGCACGACTTGCCCATTTTGCTGCGGTGGCTGGTTCACCTGCCAGATCATTTGCAATCACGGCTACTAGGTCCATCACTGGAAGCGCTTTCTAAGAATGTCAGGGCATTCCTTGTCTGCTATCAAATCACCCGAAACAGAAATGGACCAGCGTCCATCGAATCACGGGTTAGTCCGCGATCAGTAAGTTCGGACATCACTTATATTTGCGCTTGCAGCGAATGACCGTAAAGCGGGCTGCGACCGCAGCAATGCGGGTTGTCGGTCAAAGGCTGGTATGGGCCGTTTCTATTAGGTACTAAACTCGATTTTACGACTAATACCGAACAAAATGTAATGACGAATAAAAACCACATGAGAACTTGGTTTTCAATTATTGGCTCAGTCCTAACTCGGATTGATGCTGCCGTGCTTCTCCGAATGATCTAATGGACACTCGTGTCACCACCCAATTTCTTTTTACCGTGCACCTTCTCCCTGAACCGCTGCGCAATGATGTAAAGGGACGGGATGACAAATATGCCTACAAGAGCGGCTGCGATCATCCCGCCGAACACCGGCGTGCCGACGCCTCTACGAGCGAGCATGGATGCACCGTCAGCCACAACCAACGGGTAGAGCCCGGCGATGAAAGCAAAGCTGGTCATCATTACCGCCCGGAAACGCGCGCGGGCACCCTGAATGGCGGCATCCACCGCACTCAGCCCATGCCGGTACCGATCCATCGCAAACTCAACGATCAAAATCGCATTTTTGGCGGCAAGCGCTATCAGGACAACCAGTCCGATCTGGGCGTAAAGATTGTTCTGAAGACCCAGTAACAGCAGCGCACCCAACGCACCACACACCGCAAAGGCGACTGAGAATAGAACCGCAAGCGGTATCGTCCAGCTCTCATAAAGTGCGACCAGAAAGAGATATGCGAACAGCAAAGCAAGCCCCAGAACAATAGGTGTCTTTCCGGCGGCCTCGATCTCTTGCTGCGCTGTTCCCGTCCAATCGTAGCTGTAGCCCTCCGGCAGGGTCTGGGTCGCAATTTCTTCCATCGCCGCGATGGCCTCGCCCATAGATACGCCCTGAGACGGTCCACCGTTAATAGTGACGGCCTGAAAATTATTGTAGCGGGCAAGCATTTGCGGACCCAGAATGAGTTCTACCTTCGCCACGGCGCGCACTGGCACCATATCTCCGTCGCGATTTCGGACATGAATGCGAGCAATATCTCCGACATTGGCCCGGTATTTCTCATCTGCTTGTAAATTGACCTGCCACGTCCGACCGAACAGGTTCATGTCATTCACGTGATACCCGCCCAAAGTGACCTGCATGGCCCGGAACAGATCGTCGACGTTCACGCCAAGCGTTTGCAGCCTTTTGCGATCGAGATCGAGGTTCAGTTTTGGGGATTGCGCAGAGAATGTCGTGTAAACTCCGGACAATCGGGGATCGGCCTTGGCGTTTGTGACCAGTCCCGACGCAGTTGCGCCAAGATCCAGAACATTGGCACCATGCAGGTCCAGAAGTTCGAATTCAAACCCGGCACCGGTGCCAAGGCCAAGGATTGGCGGCAGATTGAACGGAAATGCAATCGCGTCTTCCAAACCGGCAAACTCGCGCCGGACATGCCGGATCGAGGATCTTACGGACAATGCTGGATCGGTCCGGTCTTCGAAAGGCATCATTATAGCAATGCCAAAGCCGCTGTTCGACTTGTTCAGACCGTCGACAAAGCTGAAGCCTGTGACCGTCATGACATCCTGCACTCCCGGTGCGGATTTGATAATAGCTGAGACGTCTTCCATCACTTTGGCTGTGCGATTGATCGACGAACCTTCGGGTAGCGCGACCTCGACGAAATAGGCCCCCTGATCTTCTACGGGAAGAAAGCCGGATGGCGTGATCTTGAACAGCCAACCCGCACCAAACAATGCGAAGCCGAGCAAAAGAACGCCTAAAATCGCGCGTCGCGCAAGAACTGAGACCGCGTATGCGTAACCGTCACGCGCGTTGTCTATACGGCGAGATATCCAGGCAAGTGGGCCGCGTCTGGGGCCGCTTTCCCGGCGCAGCAGCACCGCACACAGAGCCGGGCTAAGCGTCAGAGCATTCAGAGCCGAAATCAACATCGAAAAAGAAACGGCCACGGCGAATTGCTGGAACATCGTTCCCGTAATGCCTGGAATGAATGCTACCGGTACAAACACCGACAACAGAACACAGGTTATGGCCAGAATAGGGGCTGTAATCTGCTTCATCGCTTCGCCGGCGGCCTCGGGCACGGACATCTCTGGGTTCTCACCCATGACTTTTTCGACGTTTTCGATCACCACAATCGCATCATCCACGACGATGCCGATCGCAAGCACCAGTGCCAGCAACGAAACGGTATTGAGCGAAAATCCCAATGCCAGAATGAATGTGAGCGCGCCGACAAGCGAAACCGGAACCGCGATGAGCGGGATCAGGGCCATCCGAAGGTTGCCCAGAAACAAAAAGACCACGATCACGACCAGAGCAAATGCCTGTATCAACGTCTTTACGACTTCGTCGATACTGGCGCGGACGAATGTCACAGAATTGTATGGCACACTCCAGCTGACCCCATCGGGAAAGGCGCTCTGTAGCCCTGTCAGTGCCTTGTTTACAGCCTCTGATGTGTCAAGGGCATTTGCTCCCGGTTCAAGGTAGACACCGATCATCGCGGACGGTTTGTTGTCGAAAGAAGAGAACGAGTCCTGTGTTTTTGCACCCAATTCAACACGCGCAATATCGCGGATCAGGACAAATGAGCCGTCGGGAAGGGCGCGCACGACAACTTCTTCGAATTCGGCGATGCTGCTCAACCTGCCCTGTGTCTGAATGTTCAGCTGAAAGGTCGGGTCATTTGTCATCGGCTGCGCGCCGACGCGTCCCACAGCCGCCTGAACATTCTGTGAATTTAGCGCCGCGATGACATCGTCAACGGTCACTGAAAGATTGGTCATCTTGTCGATGTCCAACCAGATCCGCATAGAATAGTCCAGTTCCCCGAAAAGGGTGGCATCCCCTACGCCGGGCGATCTTTTGATGCTGTCCATAACGTTGATCGTTGCAAAATTTGACAGAAACAAATTGTCATTCTTCGGGTCGTCCGACGTAATGGCAACGACCTGCAACAGCGCCGACGACTTCTTTTTGGTGTTGACGCCGGCGCGCGTGACTTCTTCAGGCAGGGCGGACATGGCCAGGCTGACGCGGTTTTGCACGTTGACGGCGTTGATATCCGGATCGGTCCCGGGGGCAAACGTGACCTGCAGGTTATAGCTGCCATCCGATCCGCTCGTCGATTTCATGTAGAGCATATCGCTGACACCGATCACCTGTTCTTCGATGATCTGGGCAACGGTTGACTCGACCACTTCGGCCCCGGCACCTGGGTATTTGGTCGAAACCTGAACCTGCGGTGGTACGATGTCAGGGAGTTGTTCCACCGGCAGCTGCGTAACAGAGATCAGCCCCGCCAGCGTAATCACCACCGAAATGACAATGGCAAATCTGGGGCGTCGGATGAACAGTTGCGAGATCATGGGATCAATTCCCGTCGGCGGTTGATGAGGTCGTTTGGGGCGCTGAAACACTGACCTCAACACCGGCATGGACCCTCTGCAGGCCATCAGTGATAACTTGATCGCCTTCGCTCAGACCGCCTGAAATGACAGCTTCGGCCCCATGGGTCCGGTCCAGTTGGATCTGCTTTTTGACAACTTTATCGTCGCTTCCGACCGTAAAGACAAAGTAACCGGACTGATCTCTCTGCAAAGCCTTGGCGGGGATCACCAGAGATTTGTCGTTTGTAGGGTCGGTGACGATAACGCGCACCAGTTGGTTATCAATGAGACGTCCATCAGAATTGGGAAAGGAACCGCGGACCAGAACGGAATCCGTTCCGGACTGCACCTGTGTATCAATCACTTCGATGCTGCCCATTGCACCGTATGTCGTGCCATCGGCGAGGATCAACTGTAGTTTCAGCGGTTCGGTGTCGGACGCTTTGGCGCGGCGCGCGCGAAATTCAAGCAGTTCGGCTTCGGTTACCGGAAACGTAACGTGGATGGGATCGATGCTGGACAGCGACAACAGGGTTCCACCGTCCGGGCTGACAAATGCGCCAACGGACAGGTTCGTCAGTCCAATCCTGCCGTCAAAAGGCGCGGTTATCTTTGTGTAGGACAGGTTCAGCTGGGCATTTTGCAGACTGCCTTGTAGCTCAAGCACATGTCCATCGGCCTCACCTTGCTGGGCTTCAGCTTTTTGAACGACTGCTTGAGGTGTGTCACCTGTGGAGTAGAGCTTTTGCTGCCGATCAAGCTCGATATCGGCAAGCTTCTTTGCCGCCTGTGCAGCTTGTATTTGACCCTGAATTTCAGTGACAGTTGCCTCGTAAGAATCCGGTTCGATCTCGATCAGAACGTCCGCCGCTTTGACGCTCGAGCCGTCCTTGAAATTAATGGACTTCACAAATCCCGGTACACGCGCAATCAGGTCGACACGATTCAAGGCCTCGACCCGGCCAGTGAACACTTCGGTCAAAGATACCGCCTTCATTTCTGCCGCCGTCACGGTCACTTTGGGTTTCGTTTGGCTTTCCTGCGCCATGACAATGGAAGGAGATAGACCTAAGTGCAGAAACATTGCGGCGACTAACAACCTTATTGGCAAGGTTTATCCTCCTGAAGAATTTTGTAAGCACTCTCGTTGGTACGACGGTAACGTAATACGGTCGAAAATCCAGCAATTGACGTTGAGCGTCTTGCCCGCCAACTCAACCAGGTGAAAGTCGTCCCGATTAAGCAATACGGCTCGGTCTCGCCCCGCTGTCTTCAATACCCCGAAATTGCGGACGCAAGTTTATCACCCCATTTAAGATCTTTTAGGTCGAGGCGTTGAGTTGTTCGTCCAGATCAGAGAACGATGTGGCCCAGAATTCTGCCAGGAACGCTGAAACCTCCTGTTCTGAGATTTCCGACCTATTGCCCTCAGCATCCGTCGCTTGACCCATTGTGTATCGCAAGTCGGTGCCAGTGTTCGTTTGCGTCAGCTGATATGTCTCGGGGAGGCTTACTCCAGTGCGCGCCGGATCCTGGATGCAGGTCGAGAAATAGTGGAACGGTTCCCAATCCGTGATGCGATAGAAAAAGTCCGCCAATTCGTGAGAGCAATGATAGCCCGACCCATTGCCGAGGCGCCCTTGCGGGCTGTCGACGGTGATTTCCTGCACGCGGTTCATCCATTTCAGCTTTAGTTCCGGCGCGACCAACGCCTCCCAGACGACTGCAATTGGAGCATCGAAATGATGGAGGAATGTCCAAACTCCGTCTCCCTCGGTCAGAAAATGGCGCTCGCGGTTGGCACGCAAACGTTCCCAAGATTTAGCCAAATCGTAGACCATCATCGAAACCTCGCCAAAATGTTCGATGTCCTGTGAAAACGGTTCCACTATACCTTTGATATCCATGGCGTTTGCAGCGGCCTCGCTGAACAGCGCGTAGCTGCCTACACCAGTGGCTTCAACAACGTTCGTCTTGGCCATTCGGTGGACCAGAATAACGTCGGCGCCAGAAAAGTCCTTTACCGGGCCAAGTTGCATTTCTTCGAACTGGCCATGATGGGCGATAACCTTCAAATCCAGCCCTCCAACATTGGCGCAAGCGTTGCAGGTACAGGTTGTGTTGGCAATTATGTCCTGCCGACGAAGAGCAAATGCGTTGTAGAGGTTTTCGCAGATGGTCAGGAAGGTCTCGCCGGAGGGGAAATCCTGCCGCGTCGAATATGCCAAAACGGCATCGCCTTCGGTTTTCCAGAAATTGAGCGGATCACCTACTTGTTCGATCAGCACGCCCAGCAAGGATTTCAAAATCGGATTAGCGTGATCCATTTCCGAAGTGGTCAGAAACTGTGTGTATCCGGAAATGTCGGCGATCAACAGATATCCAGTTTGTGTTGACATGGCACGCTCTCCAAAAGAGTGTTTGGCAGGACTATTTTAATTCACAAAGGGTTCAAAACCACTTTGGACCCAAATGCGCTATAGACGGTCATCATGGTGTGTAGGCAGGGAACTCAGACGCATAGTTGCAGGTGAGATCCCGAATTGGTTATCAAGTTCACGCGACGCCACCCCAAAAGGCGGCGTCACAAAAGCGATGGCACTACGCCCATCCGAGTTGTTTTAGCGAATGCCCGTCATTCCAGATCTTGGTCATTCGAGCGATCTTGCGGCCTTCAAATTCCATAACATAGGCATAGTTGGTTGCGATTTCCTTGCCTGTGGCAGGAATCGGTCCACCTTCACCGGTTTGTTTGCCGCTGAATACTGCGGTGGCCGTTACGATGTTGCGTTCGTGATCAGTTGAGAATGAGGTGATGTCGTAGTTGCCATCTGGGATTGGGGTCAAAATTCCAGCGGTCCAAGCTGTATAACCTTCGATTGTCGAGATATCGGCCAATGCGTCAGCTTCACATGTAAAAGCGGCACCGTCCTGACAGTATGTCTTGCAGACGTTCCAGCCTTTGCCTGTTTCGCATGCATCAAAGAAGGCCATAGCCGTTTCGGAAATACTCATCGTGTTTCTCCTATCCCTGTTTCACTTACGTCCAGCGTGTCGTTGCCTTCAATTCCGTCTGGATGGGATAGTTTTAGAACATTTATTTTAAAAAATCAATTTTAAAATAAATGAAGGATGAACTTCACTCGCGAATTTCTCTCATGATAAAGTCGTAAAAATTTGGTATCACGTGCTTTTTTTCGTCGTGCCGCCCATACAAGACGGTCCCGTGAACGCAAAAAACCACAAAGCTTGCAAGCTGCGCCGTGTCCTTCTCCGCCCCGATGTCTCCATCCGCCTGGGCATTACGAAGAGCGGTTTCAACCAATGACTCGACTTCTGCGCAGAACGCGCCCACTTGCTTTGCGGCCTCAGGACTTATCACATGCTTTTGTGCAAGGTGGTTCATCATCAGGCAGCCCTTGTACTCCGATTTGGCGGCCCCCAAAAAAACGTTTCGGAGAAACATTTCGACGCCCTCTAAGTTAGGGTTGTCGATCAGAATACGATAGCGCGGCCCGATAACATGATCGCGGTAATGATCCAAAGCTGCTGAGAACAATCCTTCCTTGTCTCCAAACTCCTTGTACATGCTGGCCGTGTTCAGCCCGGTTTCGCGGACAACGTCACTTATCGATGCAGCTTTGTAGCCGTGTTGCCAAAAAACACCCATGGCTTTTTCAACTACGGCATCGCGTGAATATGATCTTGGTCTACCCATCGGAGTATATTAAAATGGTCATTTGAAAATCGCAACACGTACCGTCTGAGCAAGATCAGAAAAACTGTTACGCAGGGTAGAATCTTCGTGAGTTGCTACGGGCGGCTGGTCGCGCAACTGTATCTTGCCAGCGCAGCGGGTCAGTTTGGTCTACACGATCATGGAGAAAAGGCTCGGGAGACCCTATCGACGTCAGTTCCGGACCTCAGGGTTAGCGGCATGCGTCGGTTCCATTTTCATGATCCCACACGCTGGTGCGCGATTCTGGATGGGCTTCGCGCCTTCAGCGAATGCCCCCAAAGCGGGCGCAGGTGTAGCATCTGGACTGGCCGCCGGATGTCGGCTTTGGGCCGTAAGTGACTTCACAGATTCAATTGAAGGGCCGACTCCTTTGTGGCTCGCAAGTCAGTTCAAAGCTCATGTTAGCAGTGCCAACTAGACGGAGAGGGCCTCTTCTGCCGACATATCATGGACGTTGTTAAATTTGGTAACGTTGATCACTGTTTTTTCAAATTTTTCTCAAGTATGCCCAAGAGACATACCCCTTGAGCCCACGTGCGCGCTCCAAGGAAACGCGGCACCACCGGGTGCCACCAGTTTGCTCGCAACTGTGAACTCGTAAGGCGGTTCCATTTGGCAGACCAACAATCACAATGTAGCCTGTTCCAGGCCCACCACGCATTTTCAGCATGTCACCGTCTTCGACGCCAAATACCTCGTATTGTCCGAGCGAGGCGGCGGCTACGGGTTCAACGTTCATGATGGTGTCTAGGAACAATGCCGCTAGGGGTAAGAAGATTGCATTGCGCATCGCGATTTCCTGCTTGTTGCCTCAACTACAATCGTAGCAAATCAGGTCACCAAAATGAACAACTCCAAGACAGAAATATGAGAATTACCAAAGCTCAAGGCGATGATTGTCGCGTCAAATGATTTCCGCAAAATGAATATAAAGTTCGGCGCGATCCCGATGATAGACAAGATATGGTAATTCTACTCCATGTTTTGGCGAATGACTAAAGCAGTGCTTATCCTTCCGGGTACAGTGCTGATCTACATCCCGATATTGATCCAATGGTTCAGCGACCGTTGGCCATTTGACACAGGTGTTGGAACGCGTCTGCATTGGGCCGTGGCGGCGATGTTAGCAGTCCCCGCGCTTGTTTTGGCCGCCAATACGATGAAGCTGTTTGTTCATGAGGGGCGTGGAACTCCTGCACCGTGGGACCCACCTCAAAGATTTGTGGTCAGCGGACCTTATCGCTATGTGCGCAACCCGATGCTTTCATCGGTCATTCTAATGATATTGGCGGAAGCGGTGGCGTTGAGCAGCCCGCCCCTGCTCGGTTGGGCGATAGTGTTCTTTCTCCTCAACACACTTTATTTCATATTCGTAGAGGAGCCGGGGCTGGAGAGACGTTTTGGCGAGGGCTACCTAAAATA
Source organism: Ruegeria sp. CDSA141 (assembly GCF_059612005.1). Lineage (NCBI taxonomy): Bacteria > Pseudomonadati > Pseudomonadota > Alphaproteobacteria > Rhodobacterales > Roseobacteraceae > Ruegeria > Ruegeria sp. CDSA141. The sequence goes on along the minus strand of NZ_JBXWPT010000016.1, from coordinate 48,073 downwards.
CAAGGCGGCGGTACCACGATGGGTTCCCACGTTGCGGCCGTATGAGCCCCCAGGTGACAACGGCAGTTGAATTACCGGTTTGACTCGCGACCTGTGAGTTCGCTCATGATCAGATCGCAGCTTTCGCGAAGGACCGCAATGACGCGTTGCTCCGTGGCATCACGGCACTAGACCGTGTGACCACTCAAGTCCACACCCATAACCTCTGACCCAAACTGGGTGACGGAACCTACTGGCTCGTGGCGACTCAGATTGCTCCTAATCGACCCGGGTCCAGAACCCTGATTTGCGGGGGTGCGCTTTCGTAAGCCTGGCAAGATAAGTTGTGTGGTCGACCAATTTGCCGAGGCAACTGGGATTCGTCTCTTCAGCCAGCAGGGCCAGTTTCCCGAGGTATTTCGCGCCGTGCCCATAAGCCTTGGAGCGCGCGCGATCCAGGATGTCGTCCAAAAGTGCCCGGTAGAGTATCGTTGCTGCCAGCGGATAATCGTGCTCCAGAAGGGCTGCGACTTTCGGCAAGATGTGCCAATCACCACCGTTCCAGCGGTGCGGGTGCATTACGATCAGATTTGCTGCCAGATCGAGCCGCGGCCAGTCGAGGAAGAATTGCAGTGCCAACTCGGGTTCAGCCTTTTCCAACGCGAAGGCATGGGCGCGGTCTTCAGCTTCGACATCCTCGAAATCCGACAGCTGCCTGAGGTAATCCCGCAGAACAACGGCGGACAGCTTCGCCTCGAAGCAACGCCAGCGCAGGGCCTGCGCAGCAGGCTTGTCGCCCGTGGCTTCCAGGATACGCGCCTCCAGGCTGACTCGTGCCGGCGAAAGGTCACTATCGGTCTCGCCAAACGCGCGCTGCCCCGGTTTGCGCACCCAATCCAGCGCCTCGACGCTGCGGCCAGCATCCAGAAGCTGCGCGGCGATCCCCAGCGTGTCCTGCATACGCGGCTGCTTTTTTGTCTCCAGCGCGATGAGCAGATCGAGATCCCCCCGCGCTAGGGCAATGGTCTGGCGCATCGCTGCCCATTGTGAGGTCATGGAATAGAACCAGCCATCCGTATTGCCCGCCACTTCTTCAGCCCGCCGCTCAGTAATGGCATCCTTCAGATCGGCATCCCAGCGAGCCAGGCTGCTTTGCGGCAGATGCGGCGCCACGATCTCGGTTACCTCGACCAGATAGCCGTGAGTGCTTTCGCCAAGGGCGGTCATGATCTTGTCGGGTAGCAGATCCGCTTCGGGTGTAGCCATGCTCTGCGCCAGATCACCTGTCGCGGTGATTGCCTGATAATAAACGTCCTGAATGCGACCCGAAGAATCGTCGACACGCTCGAACACCTGTTCATGGGTGGCGATGAAGCGCAACAGCCGGTCTATGGCAAGCCCGGGCGCGGCAGCACCAAGCTCGGAAGTAAGGGTAATGGTTAGACTGCGCAGATCGTCAGCAAAGGCGCGGGCCTTGTCCCACTCGATGAAACTCTTTGCCCGCGCCAACCCGGACAGCCTCCGGTCGATCAGCCTGGCTATGGCCTCGGGGCCGGATTTCCCGGCGAGCGCCGCCTTGACCTGGCGCCGGAACCCCGCATTGCGCTCGGCTTCTTCCAGCACCAGCTGCGCGAGCTTGTCGGCACCGAGGTCTTTCAGCTTGTCAGTGGACAGGGCAGGCTTGCGGGCCATGGGCGGGTCTCGATTTTCACTGTTACCTAAATAAGTGCCTCGACCGGATCGTGAGGGCAAGGATTAGCTGTCTGGCCCATGAAATGCCGCAGGAAGACCCAATGGTCGCAATTTGATACCTGCGATGCCGCATCCGACTGACTGGTCAAAGTCAAAGCCAGGCTGTCTATAACGCAGAGACGGATGCGCCACTCAACGGCCAACCCCTGTGCGGCGGGCAGTTCAGGTTTTGCCGAACATCCCGGCCAGCACTGCTTCCGCCTCTGCGAGCCCTTCATCGGTCAGAACCAGAGACTTCGCCCGACCCGCGGGATTCTCGATCAGGCCCTTTTCATAGAGCCGGTCGGTGATCGCCCAGTCGATCCCTTTCCAGACCCGCCGACCGTCATGCAGCGTCAGGCTCAGAATGGCCAATGCTGCCGCGTCCAGTTTGTCGTTGTCCAATTCCATGGGTTCCACTCATATAGACTATCTTGTGATCATTCTGAAGCCACAGCGAAGATCCGCACAAGGTTTGCGGGGGGGAGGATTTGGGTGCGGAATCTTTCAACAGACTTTCTGCGGCGCAGTCGTCGCTGCATTGGAATTGTTGCTTGACGCATAAATGTCTGCAACGCGAAAGCTGCATCGCGGCGTGAGGCCGGATAATCAATGGCCGGGTCGGGCTGTAAAGACATGTACCGCTACATTTCTTCCAAATGGTGAGGAATCCTGGCCCAGTTGGGCGCATCTTTCACAAATACCTTTTTTGTTGGTTTGAAATTGCCCGGTTCATCCAACGTACCGGCAGCGATGCTGGTCAGCCCGAAGGATGTCAGACCCCACAAGTTTGATCCGCAGATTCCGCAGAAATTCCTGATGACAGGGCGTCCTTCCTTTGATGTTTTTTCAAAGGTCAGAGGTTTACCTTTCAGCAGCTGCAGATCTTCGGATTTTATCATGTACCCGGCGTAACCGTCTGTACCGGTCATCGACAGGCAGTCACTACAGAAACACATGAGTTGCAAAACCGCGTCACCGGTGATCCGATATCGAACTTCACCGCAAAAGCATCCACCTTCCAGTGGCTGAGACATGTTCCTTCTACTCCTTTATGTCGATTAGGAGGATAAAAAAATATCGTATGTGCTCTGGCAAATAGCCACAACAATTCCTGGTTTTGAACGGTGGCTCCATTCTGTTTTCTACCACGAAACCTAATGCAACGACTGGGAGCAATAAGCTGTTCTTTCCAACGTGTGCGCCATTCGTTCGACGGAGATCTTTGTACCGCCGATAAGTGGTTTCTCACCCGAAGCGCACATTCGTTTCCAGGCCCAAATGTGCCGTGGAAACTGCAAGAGAACAACCTATCGGTAAGTAGGTTGATGCCGGGTCTCATTCCGGATCAGAATCCTTTCACGGGAATTGATTTCGCAATGTCATTGGACAGACGGGCTGAGTTTGCCGACAATCGCGTCATGGAACTGACGGCAATCACACCTGTCCACCTGATCCATGTGGATCCAGACGTCAACATGGCGCGGTTCTATGGAATAGAGTTGCAGCCGACGCTGTTTGGCGAAGTTTCCGTGTTTCGTACCTGGGGACGTATCGGCACAAACGGACAAGCCATGTTGGTGACTTACGAAGATGAAGCCGAGGCTGCCGAAGCGCTCCAAAACCTCGAAAAGCAAAAGCTCCGACGAGGGTATGTTCCGGTCGGTGAGTGATTTCGGGTGGCAATTTGTTTCCATAGCAAATCCCGAGCCAGCCGGCTCGTGACCGGGCTCTAGGTTCCAGCCGGCAGACCGGCTTCCACCCAGAACACCCCAGCATGATCTCCCTGACGCAATAGTCCCTGACCCGTCTCTCGCGAGCCGGGGCAGGGGCTTTGGGTCATGGTCACTCCATGCCGTGGTGATCTGCCCGTTCGGGTGACGATCCCTTTTGCGCTCCCGCAGGATCGAAGATCCTTTGGCTTTTTTTGTTGGTCAGGCGGGATTTGGACAAGCCAAACGCCCCCCGACGTCAGGGGGAAGGCGCGGCCTCCCCCCTCGGACAAGACAAATAGACAAGACCGTGTCCTCGCGCGGTGCGCTGCGGGCCGCACCACTCTTGTCGATTTGTCCTGTCTCGCCCCTCTCCGCGTTCGCCACGGGGCAGGTTTTAGAGACGACGCCCTTTCAGGGCTCGGCTCAAAACCAGCACCAAAAGGGGATCAACCCCGGAGGTCGCACCACAAAAGGAGAGACGGTTTTGAACAGTGAAGCAACAAAAGACATCGAGAATGACGCAACTCTGCAGGCGGCAGAGATCGCGGCGCAGAATGACCTGTTTCGGAAAGCCCTGATCGATCCGACTGCGGCGATCGAGAAGCAGTCCAAAGGCATTCAGGGACAGGTGTTTGTCACGCCGGGCGTGTCAGGCGAGGGGATTGAGTTTCAGGCTGCGGCTTTGAAGGCAGTGGCATCGGATGACCAGTTTGACGAAGGCAACGATCCTTATGGTGATCACACATTCGGAACGGTGACTGTCAGCGGTCAAAAGCTGTTCTGGAAAATCGACCTTTATGACGCGGACTACAAATACGGCTCCGAGCGACCGTTTGATCCCGCAGTGACCCGCCGCGTCCTGACCATCATGTGCCCCAGCGAATACTGATCCCAATCCCAATCCAGAAAGGAGGTGAGTTCATGAACCCATACACCCTCGCGCGTCAACGTCAGTTGGCTTGGAACAATCTCAAGAACGGCGGCCTATCCGGCAAGATCGCCCGCGCCTTCTTGAAACAACACGCAACCGCCTAATCGGCCCCGTTCTACCCCCGAAGGGGTAGGGCACCCTTAACACAAAGCAAAACACTCAAACAAGGATTTGCCCCATGAGCAAAATTGAAACATTCACCGCACCTGAAACCATCGAAACCGTCGCACTGTCCAATCTCTACCTGTCTGATCTGAACCCACGACAGGAGGTCACGGAGGAAAGCATCGCCCTGCTGGCCGACAGTCTGGTCATGTGCGGACTGATCCAGAACCTCAGTGGCCTGCGGGATGCAGATGGCAAAGTCGCCATTGTTGCCGGTGGCCGCCGCCTGCGGGCTCTGAATATCGCCGTGACCGAACGGGTCGATCTGGCACAGGTTCCCGTGAAGGTCACCGACAATCCCTTTGTGGCCGAACAATGGGCCAATGCGGAAAACACGGCCCGTGAAGAACTGGACCCGGTGGACGAGGTCCGCGCCTATGGCAAGATGGCCGAGAAATCCCTGTCTGTTGCCAAGATCAGCAATGCGTTTGGCGTGACCGAAGCCCATGTGCGCCGCCGCCTCGCGCTTGCCGATCTGCCCGCCGCCGTATTGGACGCGCTCAAAGCTGGTGAGATCAGCATGGGACTGGCCAAGGCCATGACCGTCAGCACCGAGGAAGAGAAAATTCTGGACGTGCTGGAACAGGCCAAGGAATGCAGGTGGTTTAGTGAGCATGATGTGAAACAGGCCCTGACGTCGGAAGCTGTCAGCAGCACCAACCGCAAGGCCGTGTTTGTGGGGCAGGAGGCCTATGTAGAAGCAGGCGGCACGGTCACCGCTGATCTCTTTGCCGATCAAACCCTGTTCAATGACGGCGTGCTATTGGATCATCTGTTTGCTGAGAAACTGGCGGCAGAAGCAGCGAAACTGCGCGAAGCGGAAGGCTGGGACTGGGTGGAGACCCACGAAGACAGCTACATTCCGTATGGATTTTCGGGAAGCGAAGGCATGCACCGTCTGGAGATGGTGAGTCGAGAGTTCACCGAAATACAGGCCGAGCGGTATGACGCACTTGCCGAGCTCTATGAGGGTGAAGCTCTGGACGCGGATGGCGAAAAGGAGCTGGCCGCGCTCGAGGACTATGCCGCGCCGTATTATTCCGACGATCAGCGCAAACTGTCCGGTGTGTTTGTCTATGTCGGCAACAGTGGCGAAATCAAAACATCATCAGCCTATGTCGCGGCAGAACATGTGCAAGCCGCCATTGAGGCCGGTGTTCTGGCCCCGGTCAAAAAAACCAGAGATCAAGGAGGCACCAAAACCAGCCTATTCGCAGAAGTTTATCGACGATATGGTGGCGATCCGGCTGGCGGCGGTTCAAACGGCCCTGCTGGACAAGCCGGATTATGTGCTGAGCCTGTTTGCCTTCTCCGCAACCCCGGCCTCCGGTCTGACCAGCACCCTGTTTGGGTTTGGCTATGGTGGTGCCGAGCGGAACACGCCCGAGATCGACGACCAGTTCATCCTCGACCCGCGTCTTGGCGGGGAGCGGGATGAGGCGGCGGAAGCAGCCTATGACCAGTTCCATGAGATGGCCGCACTAGGCAGCGTCGAGGCGTTCAAAGCGTTTCGCGAGCTGGGCAAGAAGACCCGCAACGGTGAGATCACTAGTTTTCTGGCCCGGCGGTTCCTGACCCAACGCCCGGAGTTCATGGCGGAGATCGAGGCTGAGATTGGTGCTGACATGCGCACGATCTGGACCCCGTCCGCTGAGAACTGCTTCAAACGCTTGAAAGGCTGGCAGCTGGATGATCTCTACAAGGACCTGCTGGACCTGCATGTGGACACCGACGCCTTCAAAGCCTTCGCGAAATCCAAGAAGGGCGCGAAGAACGAGGCGATGCACAAGCTCTTCAACGATAAAGAGCATCAGGCGGCACTGGGTGTGACCGAGGCGCAGAAAGCCCGGATTGATGCATGGGTGCCTGATTGCTTCTGAACCCAGCGGGGCAGGGCGCATCGTGCCCTGCCTGTCAATCTCTGGCTGTGTTAGCCTCAATGATGAAAACCCAAAGTGGCATTGCGCAAATACCTCGTCGCGCATAGCTATCAGAGGTCGGTCACCCGGCTCATTTTTTCTAAAGCGATCACTTGATCAGAACAGATTTGGATAGACCCATGGACACCTCATCAAACAAGCTGGAAAAAGCGGCTCGCCGCGTTTGGAAATCCGCACAGATGTTTGTCGGGTTTCATACGGATCAGGAGGGCAAGCCGCGCGAACAGCCAAAGCTCTGGCCACCGAAGAACGGGAGCGCGTCGATCCACAACGACCCCAGCGCACAGGAGGCGATTGTTGTGGTCAAAGCCGCTGATCCGGAAGCAACGCAGGACGTGCAGATCAAGCTGCATCCAAACCGTATCGTTGTGCGCCGCGATGCGGATATGTGGTGGCAGGGAGTTGCGATGGATCAGCATTCCGTGACGGTCCGAATGGCTGACAATACGCTCATTGAAATCCGCCATGACGGGTCGGTGAAACGTCGCTCGGCGGAAGATGAAACCCATGTTGAGGCCGATGGCAGCATCTTCAAGTTCACCGAGTTTGCCGAGGCGCATATGACGGGTGACGGGGTGGAGATCACCCGGCGCACCGAGGATCGGATTGCCACGATCACGGCCGATGGTGTTGTCGATCGCGCGCGCAAGCGTTAGCCTGCAATCAATACCTCGAGACTTTCCTTCGATTAAACTTGTGGCCCGCTTCGGTGGGCCTCTTTCTTGTGGGAAAGATCGTCGGCAGAGGCTTGCCGAGGCCGCCTCTATTCCCTCCACATGCCGTTCCAAACCCATGTTGACTGTTGTCGCCAACCTAGCCAATGTCGCGCGTTCGTATCGATGCGTCTGCCTCAGCGCAGATGTGTTGGAGCCGATGAAATCCCACAAGGAAACGCAAGCAACATGACTCATGACTGGAACGACTATGCGGATTGTTGGGACGACAATAGCGACGTCAGACGTTACGCAAATCACGCTTTTGCCTCGCTCCACGAGCACCAGGATATTCGTGGGAAGAATTGGCGATCAAAGCGCGTGCTCGACTTTGGGTGCGGGACCGGATTGCTGGCGGAGAAAATTGCACCGCATGTGGAGGAAGTTGTCGCCGTCGATACATCAGAGAATATGATTGCCGTCCTGCAGGCAAAGAATCTGAGAAACGTCAGGGCGGTTCACGGAGATATTCTGTCGGGAAATATTCCGGAGCTGGAGAACGGGTTTTCGGGTTTCGATTTAATTTGCGCTTCTTCCGTTTGCGCCTTTCTTCCAGATTACAGTGGTGCCGTGGCAGTACTGGCCGGTTTGCTCAACAAGGGTGGGCATTTTGTGCAGTGGGATTGGCAAGCGTCAGGCAATGACGGTTTCGGATTGACGTTAAATCAAATGAAGGCCGCGCTGGAGGCGGCAACGCTTGGCTCAATTCGGGTCGAACGGATATTCGAGTTCGAATCTGATGAGCAGGTAATGCCTGTTCTGATTGGAGCGGGGGTTCGAAATACGGAATGATCTTGTGTTTGGATGAGTGAATAACCATAGCGTCCAAATAGCCGACCTTTGGTATGGCTTGGAATGCGTTCAAGACTTAAGAACGGACGGTTACTCAGTCCTTGCAGGTTTCGTGCGTCAGTTCGAACGTTGAGCCTGGATTGGGCAGCAAAGCTCAAATCCGAGTGTTAGCGGTGGTTATTGGTCAGATTTCACCTCGCCAAGTTGAGTCCGTCTTCTGTGGTTGCCGCCTGGGATGCAAGAGATAATAGCTAGTAACAGACGTGATCGAATGCGGACTTCTGTCAGGCCTCTGGTTTGCGGCCTTTCCGATGCCGCAGGGCCGGTATGGTGATCAGCGGATCAGGTCCAAATCTGTTAACCGAGTTTTTCATACTCTTCCGGACTCTCTGGTTTCCCCGACCCAGATCGTTCGATCATTTGCCCATGCAAACTATTGCTTTCTCACATCTACCAGCAACTGAAAAAGGCAGGTCTTAACTTGCCGCAGTCAGTGCCGGATCCCGATAGTCTTCTCCTTTTGTCATCATCGCCCAGATCTGCCGTGCCATCTTGTTGGCAAGTGCGATTGCGACCAACATGCGCGGTTTCCGTTCCAGCATTTTTGCCAGCCAAGAGCCTTCCCGAATGCTCCTGCGCCCAAACCTGCTCAACCGTGACATTGCTCCGATTATCAACAATCGCCTTATGTCGGCTTGTCCGGCTTTAGACACGCGGCCAAGCCGCTGTTTTCCACCCGATGATCGTTGCATCGGAACCAAGCCTAACCAGGCCGCGAAGTCACGCCCGCGTTCAAAGGTACTCATATCAGGCGCGAAGGCTTCAATTGCCAAGGCAGTCAATGGCCCAGCTCCGGGCATTGTCTGAATTCGCTTTGCGAGACCTGTTTCCGAAGCCAACTTATTTGCGCGTTTCGTACGTGCTTCTATGCGAGCTGTCTTCTCGGCGATCTGCGTAAGAAGATCAAAGCACTCCTCACGCACCAAAGCCGGAAGTTCGTTGTCTTCAGCTTCGACGATCTCCTTCAGGCGCTTTTGATGCGCCACTCCTTTGGGCACCACATGGCCATATTCATAGAGCACGGCTCGCAAAGCGTTCGTAAGCTCAGTGCGCTGGTGCACCAGACGCTCCCGCGACCGAAATAGGACAGCCCGAGCTTGCTGGGCCTCTGATCTGGGTTCAACGAAGCGCATCTCCGGTTGGCGTGCTGCGATGGCAATTGCTTCAGCATCTGCGGCATCATTCTTCTGCCGCTTGATGAATGGCTTTACGTATTGAGGAGCAATCAATTTCACCTGGTGCCCGAGGGCAGCCATTTCGCGGGTCCAATAGTGGGCGCTGCCGCATGCTTCCATCACGACTAAAGCAGGGGGATGATCCGACATGAATTTCCGAAACTGAGCGCGTGTCAGTTTCTTGCGGAATTTTACATGCCCCTCCGGTGATGCTCCGTGAAGCTGAAAAACGTTTTTTGCCAGATCTACGCCGATCATTGTATCTTGCATAGCGGTTGCCGTCCTCTCTTAACGTGGGCGATGATCCCACCATTTTGGCACAATGCGATGCCGTCTGATGAGGGCGGCAACCACCCCATCTGTTAACCTGATCCACGCAAGCGCGGACCAGGACCGGACCGTCCGGTCTTTGGCCTCCGCCAGTAGGAATGGGCGACTATTGCCGCCGGTGATCGTCCGTCTTTTGCCACGAAGGTCATACCGATCCGCAAAGGCCACCCGCACTCCAAATTGAGCACTGCGCCCGTGTCGGACCGAGGCGATGTTGCCGCCATAAACCACATCGCATTGTTCAGATGGTCCGCGCGCAGCGATCCCAGAAAGTCTTGCCTATTCACTTGGCCCGACAGTTTCAACCTCGTTGCTGGAGATGATCCTCGGCTGCCGTGTTTCTGAAGGGATGAACATAAGCGGGTAGTCGGGGAAGACGCGCGGTGCCCGGACCGGGCGCTGCGCTTCAACAGGGAATTTCCCCTGCACCTATGGCGCATTCCGCGCGGACCAAATTCTCTGCTGACATCCCCTTTTGTGCCCGCTTTTCCCATGTTCATCGAAACACGCCATAGCGAGGATCAAACAATGGCAACTCAAACTCTAAAACTGAACGTCAAGACCGGTGAAAAAGAAGACAAAAACTTCTGGGATCGGTGCGGGGTTCTTTTCGTCAATACCGATGAGAGTGGCAACATCACCTCGATCCAGGTCAAGCACAACATGTTCCCCGGCGTTGAGATGGTGGCCTTTCCGAAGCGCACCGATGACGATCCCGTCACCGAGTGACAGGAGGGCAGGGCGGCGCAAGCCGCCCTTTCTTGCGCTCCGGCCAAAACCCGGACCACAGATGCGCCACACGTGGCGCGAGGCCTAACGGCCGGGCAGGGGCGGTGACCTTCCGCGGTGCGGTAGCTCTCAACCCTGCCACACCCGCCGCGCAAGCGGCGGGAAACAGAGCGCGCTGAGGCGCGCGAATAATGCCATACTGACCTTGAACGTGCCGGTATGTGACGGGCGCCGTTCGGGCAGCCCATGCGGTGCATGATTGCCCTGCGCCAGTCCACCGGCACCCACGCCTGCTGGCTGGAAAAGGGGCGGGACCCTTTTCCCGGCGTGGAGATTGCCTCCAAGAGCAAAACTGTTCCGAGGGCAATTTTAGAAAATGCGGATTTCTAAAATCACCCCCGGTTTCCTCTTGGAGAGTATGACAGGATAAGGTAGTTGTGTTACAAACTGAAAATACAACCAGAGGTATACATTGAGCAAGCCCTCCGACACCACCGTCTTTTCCGTACGTTTGCCTTTGGATGCGCTGGAGCGTTTGGAAGCGGCTGTGACCGTGCTGGGGGCCAAGAGCCGCAATCAAATCATCCAGCGTCTGATCTATCGCCTGATCGGTTATCTCGATCCTGACCCCGCTGTTGTCGATCTCTGGCAGAAGAACTTGCGGCAGGTTCAGGGCGGATACACCAACCTCAACCAGCTTGCGAAATCGGCCAAGCGCGGCACGGTGATCTGGACGGACGACGACCGCCGCGACGTCGAAAATCTCCATCGCGCGATCATCCAGCACCGGCAAGACTTGAAGGCGATGATCATTGCCGCCCGTCGAAACCGAGAGCCGGAATCCGCCATTCGCCGGATCTTGCGCGACGACGATTGGACACCTGAAGAATGAATGCCGCTGCCCGTGATCTGACAGCGGGAGACTTGCTGGAGCTTGCGTTCCGCGAGGCTCAGAAAGGTGTCGATCGTACCAAGAAGATCACTCAGCAGCTGCAGACCGCCAAGCGCATGAAGTTCATGATCTCGCGGGCCTCATCCATCAAGGCGCGGCTTGGTGCCGTGGTTGGCAAGCCTGAGGCAGTTGTGAAACACGTCCGCAAAGGCGGGGTAAAAAACGCGCATGAGCTGCGCCGACAGATCAACTATCTGACCGTCAGGGCAGAGGGTGTATTGGACATCCGAGACAATGGCGTGACCCCGCTCGTTGCGGATCAGGTCAGTGATTTGATCGAGACTTGGGCCGAGGATTTCAACGGGAAAACCAACTACGGTTACACCCGTCACTTGATCGTTTCTTTCCCCGAAGGTACCTATCCGGACGCCGCTCATGAGGCCGGTTTGGAGTTCGCTGATCGACTATTTGGAAGCGGTGATTTTGGCGATACGTGGGACTATCTGACCGTGTTTCACAACGACACTGACAACCCCCATGTCCACATCGTTGTGAACAACCGAGGCGTTGAACATGGGCAGTGGTTGGCTATGGGAATGAGCAGCGAAATGAACATCGACGTTCAGCGCTCTATCCAGGTCGAGGTCGCTGAGGAATACGGAATTGAGCTGACCGCGACGACCCGCGTTGAACGCGGTTTGCGGCAGGAAGTTGAGACCGACACTTGGAAAGTTCAGGCCGGAATGTCGGTTGTTGAAAGCACTCCGGAAGTCGAAGTTACGGCCCGCGACATGGCCGCCGATGTGATGACTCTATCCATCGCAAGAATGTCGGATCTGTTTGATGAGCGCGCCAACGCCGTCAAAGACCGGATCGAAGAGTACGCCATCATGCTCGTTGAAGGAGAGGAACCTATGGTATCGAGAATGGAACATCTGCTGGATCAGGCCCATCATTTTGATGACTATGGCGAGCCTGGAGACCCGTCTTATGTGTCGCCCGAAGTCATGAGCAATTTGCGGCGACACATCGAATTAGGCGGTTCTGAGGAAACGATTACACCCGAGCTGAAGGCGCAGGTTGTTGCCCATATCAGCGACGTCCGGGACAACGAGCAGAGCCATCCGCACCTGTCTGCCCTTGCTGATATTGTCGATGACAAGGAGTTCCAGGCGTCCGCAGATTACGCCCCGGCATCACGCCGCTACGAGGTCTATATGCAGGATACCTTGGGCGAGGGGGCCTATGAGGACTTCCAGACTCAGACCAAAGAATTGCTGCAATCCATCGACAAGATGGAAGGGCTGGCCCGTGAGGTTGACGACCCTCATCTGCGTGTCGCAATGGATATTCAGATTGGTGAGCTGAAGGGCGACGTTGCGGATCTGCGCACTAACGACCCAGACCTTCAAGCCTTCATCATCGAGGACCGCCGCTATTCAACGATGATGGGAATGGGCACCGCCGAAATGGATGTCTTGGATTATCCAAAGGCCGAACAGTGGGCGGCGATCCGCAACGAAGTCACCGACACGGCCAGCAGCTACGGCCTCGATGGCGAGGCATTTGTTGCCCGCTTTGGCGATCATCACAACGTCACTTTGGGTACTACAATGGGATGGCGCAGCGACGACATTTTGACCGCAACGGCCCACTTCCAGGCTCAAGGATTGTCGGACAGCCACGACCGCGCGGAGGCCGTTGTTGACGAGCTGCACCAGCTTGCTTCTTCCAAGATCATCGCAATCTCAGAAGAACTCTCGGACGTTCACGCCCACGCAACGCACCCGCTCTTGCAAGGGCGCGGTGACGATGACGGTCACAGCCTATAGGACTTCACCCGGTCTGCCTGATGAGTGCGCCAACGCCGTAGGCAGATCCATCACTGAGTTATCCATCAACTCGCAAAGGAAAAACTATGGTTTCGCGTACAGACTATCTTTTGAACGAAGTTGAACACTTCGCACCCTATTCCCAATTTGATCAATCCGCCCCGCGCGAGGATCGCGTTTCAGAGCAGATCGACATCATCAAGAAAGAACAGCAGGCGATGGGCTTTGATCGTGCAGCCATCGCTTCAAAGAGCTTCGACATCGAGGACCAGGCCAACCGCCGTGTTGACGAACACACGGCGCAACAAAATCTGGTCGAAGAACTGAAAATCGAATTGGAGGCTGCGGAGCGGTCGGGGGAGCCGGTTGATCTGAACGATATGCAGGCCTTGGTTTCTCAGCACATGAACGATGCTCAGGAATACGACCTGTTTCACCCCTACTATTCGTCCCTTGCGGATCTGTCCGGCGACAAAGGTTTTCAGGATTCCGACGATTACCAGTCTCCCGGTGATCGCTATGTTCAGTATATGCAATCCGCTCTGGGGCAGGCCGGTTTTGAGAACTACGAACAGCAGACCAAGGATATTGTGAACTCTATCGAGAATATGGAAGCTCTTGCACGAGAGGTCGAAGATCCGCACTTACGTGCCGCCATGGACGTGCAGATCGGCGAGCTAAAGGGCGATGTTGCAGAATTGCGCCCATACGACACTGACCTGCAGGCGTACGCTGTTACTGATGACAGTTACACCACATCCATGAATGCGGCCGAGTTGGATAACCTGGACCCGACAGAAGCCGAAAAATGGCTGGCTGTGCGTGATGACATTGTGGCGACTGCCAACAGCTTCGGACTCGATGGAAACAAATTCCTAGCCCGCTACAACGATCATGACAGCGTTTCAGTCGGCACAACGGCGACTTGGAAAGACGCGGATATTTCCACCGCTGCGGCCCATTTTAACAGCCAAGGCGTGCCAGACAGCTACGAGCGCGCCGAGGCCGTTGTCGGTGAGCTTCATCAGGTTTCATCCAGCAAGATTGCCGCCGTGGTGCAAGAGATTGCCCATACCCGCGAACAGGTGATGCACACCCACGAAAATGATGATCACAGCCTCTAGGACTCCTTGGATAAACGGGGAGGTGTACCGCTTCGAGAGGTCGGCCGACATACGAACGTAATTCACATTCAGAGCTGATAATTGCTGTAGGATCGCGGTGAGGTTTCAAGCGCGCGTATTCATCCCACCTTTTTTAAACGAGGGTTGGTTAACCTCGATGAAATGATGCACATGGGCTTGATACCAAGCGACTCCGGAAATACTGATTTTACCGGCGAATACGACGCCACATCGAGAAGATTAGACACCTAGAGCATCACTAAAATGGCCTTTACCGTTGAAGATTACCTACGCGACGACTACCGAGAGCTGAAACAAATCAATCCTGATTTTGAGAGAGAGTTCGCGGAAAACCGCATGTGTTGGTTTTCCGAAAGTTGTGTGAACAAAGTGGCGATTCTTGCTGCCCTAAAAGAATACTTCGAATATGACGAACTGGATATGGGGCATCCCCCTCCGTTCGCCGAATATGTCGTGTACGATCACAGCCATTTCTTTGCGACAGATCCGATCTTCAGAGAAATTGCGCAGGCGCGCTACGATGAATGGGACCGTCGCACTACAGAGGAATACGGGGCTTGAGCGCGCTCGCTTTTATTGATGAGTCCGGAGATCCTGGCTTCAAGTTGGACAAGGGTTCATCCCAAGTCTTTGTCCTCTGTGTAGTTGTGTTCAAGGATGCGGCAGCGTCGAAGCCTGTAGGGGATGAAATCGCCGCTCTGATGGGCACAGAACGTGTAAAGCCCGAGTGGAAGTTCTCAAAAACGCGTGACGTCTCGCGCGACGCTTTCTTTGAAGCTGCTGCGGCCTGGGACTTCCAATGTCGGTCTGTCGTAGTACAGAAAGAAGAGATTATCTCTCACCATCTGCGAACAAAACCACGACGGTTCTACAACTACTTTACAAAAATGATGTTTGAGAAGGACGGCGGTTTGCTCAAAGGTGCAAAGGTCGTACTTGACGGTTCAGGTGACAGACGGTTCCGAAAGGAACTTGTCGGGTACATGAGACGCGAGCTTCCAAAAGGCTCCATCAAGAAATTTGACTTCAGAGATTCACGAAAGGATCCGTTGGTTCAGCTGGCAGATATGTGCGCCGGTGCCATAGCACGCTCCTATTCGGACAAACGGCGAGACGGTGCCAGATGGCGCACAATGCTAGAGCGGTCTGGGTGCGTCAGCGATGTGTGGGAATTCAAGTAAGGGTGCGCTCTGCTGACCTATCCATGTGAACCCATGGAACGCACACCATACGGAGACAGTTCGGTACAGCAGGGCGACTTCACAACTCGTATATAAGCTGCGGCCCATACGATTTCCACAAAAAAAGGGGCATATAGCCCCTTTTTTTCGACAACCCTACAGGGTTCAACGAGCCCTAAGCCGCCGTCGCTGCGTAATTTGGCTGCTGTGGGTGCATTAGGCCGCTTACAGCACTTTGCCGACCTTGACCCCTTGGTGCCCGTCAATTGTCTGAGTGAAATTACCGAATGTCGGCTGCGAGCCCTTTCTGACGGATGCCGCGCGGGGCGCGAATGGCAGCAAAGCGTACGATTCTGAATCAGGGAAGCCTGACGACGAAGGACCATCAAATGCGCCTTCAATGCATTTTACCAAAACTTGTTGGCGTTGGGTTTCGACGGGGAAGATTCGACTTTTTACTGCGTGGGATACGCGCCAATCTTCTTGCGAGCACCCATTTTCAATCGGTCAGCAGGTCAGTTGCTTCTGACATAAGGTACTGCGCAAAGAAAAGACGCACGGCGATCAGAAACTGCCAAATTCCGGAGCGATTTCTGATCGTGCCAAGGGCATTGTCGCCTAACATCAAGCCGGTACAAGAGCCACCTTCAGGACAGCCTCTGCAGCTTTTCGCGTGCCCGAGTGCTTCTTCATCACATCCGACATTTCAGCTAGATGAGTTTTCATGGGCGCATTGTTCAACAGCTCCAGAATCAGGGACCGCAGGTCTTCTGGCTCCCAGTCTGCGCGATGGATTGCGCGCCCCACGCCCACGGCCTCGGCGCGTTGCGCATTGTCATGACCATCCCAGCAATAGGGCATCACCAGCGACGGAACACCGTGATACAGAGCCTCGCAAAAGCTGTTGTTGCCACCATGGTGGATGATCACGGCGCATTCGGCCACAACAGAAGGTTGGGGAAACCAGCTTCCCAGAATGACGTTATCAGGAACCTGACTATAAGCCTCCAGAAAGCCACCCACATTCACCAGGAACCGCGCCGGCAATGTGGCGAAGACCTCTATCATCCGCCCGATCAGCTGTGTGTCACTTGCCCCGAGAGAGCCGAAACTGAGATACACCAGCGGGCCGTTGTCCTTGGGGAAATGCGGTGACTTGAAATGGCCTTCATCCCTCACGCAGCCTTCGAGAAAGACAAACTGGCCTTCAGGCAAAACCTCGGCGCGCTGGTACCGCACGCAGGCAGGCGCCAGAAGCAGGTTGAGCCACGGTGACGTTTCAAGAAAAATCCCTGCGGGAAGGGGCGGTAGTTTCCGGGCCTTGCGAAATTCGTTGTACCTGCGATGTGGGGCGCGGGTGTTGTCCACATAGGCCTTTTCGAATTCGGTACGTGCCGGAACATCATCGGGCGCCAGACCAGAGAGATACGGTGGCACGTTGGCATCAGGTAGCTCGGTTTCCGCACAGGATACGATCCGCACCCAGGGGCAGCCAGCGTTTGCGACAGCGGGAAACATGATGACGTTATCGAGCAGAATTGCATCCGGTTTGATCCGGTTGAAGAGGTCTCTTAATCCGTCTTCGACAGCTTCGGCTGTGCTGACAATCGCCTCCCAGGTTGGAGCGACGTAGGTTGCCAGCTGATCGAGGGCGGACAGGTTGAAGTGCGGTAGATGCGTGTTGATAAAGCCCTGCCAGTAATCTTCATTTGACGCGTCGTTGCTGCGCCTTTGCTCAGGAAGGTGATACTCCTTGAAACCATATTCAGCGAACACGCCGGTGAAGCCCGGGTGGCAGATAAACACCGGGTTGGCACCCTGTCGTTCCAGTTCCTGAGCTATCCCGACGCAGTTCAGCGCGGCACCAAAGCTTGCCTCGGGGAACAGGGCAATGGTTGGCCCGGATGTCATGACTGCACCCCGCGTTTCATTGGAGGAATACCGCGGTTGGCGGCTTCGGGGCGGCGCACCCGGGACTTGCGTAGGTGCAGGACCATCTGGTCCGCCGCCAGGTCGAACTGATTGCGCTCAAGGCTTTCAAGAATTTCCAGATGCTCTTCCAGCGATTGCCGTAGCCGGAAATCCGGTATCGAGGCATCTTTCTGGGTGGTCCGGCGCAACCGGTGATGTGTCAGCAGGCTGCCGCGGATGAAACGGTTGCCGGAACATTCGGCGATGAAGCTGTGAAACTCTGTATCAATTGCCCGGAACCCGGAACAGGTGATGCTTCCGTTACGAAGCTTCAGGATGTCTTCCATCTGGCTGCGCAGCAGCCCGGCGCGCTTGAAATCCATTGTGAACCTAGGTGCCAGGATCGCCTGAGGTTCCATGGTCAGACGGAAGGCAACGCTGTCTTCGACGGAATTTGGGGAATCAAGGATTGGCTGAAAGGCCCAAGATCTGCCGGGCAATTGGGTAACAATGCCATCGCGAGATAGTATTTTTAATGCATTAAGTACAGTATTGCGTGAGACTTTGTAACGACGCACGAGGGCACTGGCGGACTGAACTTCGCCGATACGGCGCTCGGCGCGATCAGACAGAATGCGCCTAGCTAGGGAATCTTCGAGGTCTTCTAGCCTGCGTACTGCTTCGGCCTGTTCTTCTCGTGTCTGAATTGCCAGAAAATAACCCTCCTCCTCCTTCCATGACAGAACTCCGTTTTCTTCCAAAAGCTTAAATGCAGACCTGATTGGGGTTCTCGACACACCACAGGCGGCGGAAAAGCCCTGTTCGGGCAAGTGGTCGCCGGCCTTCATGCCGCGTTCGAACGCTATGTTCAACACTTTTTGGGCTAGCTCGAGGTGGTTTTGTCGTGTGTTGCGACGCGCATCGGTCATCAGCTCGGCCTTTCGGGGGCAAAAAATTCGGGAAACAAGCCACGCCCCGAAAAAGAACATTGAATACAGATTGACGTATCTTTTCACATAATAATACTGAATCCAAGGCGGTCAGCAAGAACCGCTTTGAAGAATCTAAGATCACGAAGCGTTGGCTTTGCGATCATCCAACATTGAACTGGAGGAATGGTATGTTCCACAAATCACCTACTGCCCGGGCCCTGATTGGGGTGGGTTTGACCTGCTTCGCAAGTGCCGCATGGGCTGAAGATCTCGTTGTGTCCAACTGGGATGGCTACATGGCACCTGATGCCGTTGAGGCGTTTAACACCGCGTCCGGCAACACCGCTGAACTGGTGCTACACGCAACCAACGAAGAAATCATGGGCAAGCTGATTGCCTCGAAGGGCAAAGGCTATGATGTGGTCTTTGTGTCTTCGCCGTTCGCCGAAGTGTTGCACAACCTCGGGCTGGCTGAGGAACTGGACCATGCAAAGCTGCCCAACGCGGCCAATCTTTATGCCGAGGCAACGACGCTTAACCACGATCCGGGCAATAAGTTCTCGATGCCTTATGCGTGGGGCACAACCGGGTTGTGCTATCGCTCAGATCTGGTGGCCGACGTGCCCGACAGTTGGATGGACCTGTTAGCACCAAGTGATGCAGTCTCCGGCAAAACCACCATGCTAGCCACGGATCGCTGGCTGTTAGGTGCAGGGCAACTGGCCAAAGGTTATTCGGTTAACGAAACGGATGCCGACAAAATGGCCGAGGTCCGCGACCTGTTGATTAGCGCCAAGGGCACGCTGCTGGCCTATGACGACACCACTTTCTATTCCAAACTGGTATCGGGTGAAGCGGAGCTGGTGCACGCATGGGATGGCTGGTGCAACTATGGCATCGCCGAAAACGCCGACATCAAATACGTTGTGCCTGAAGAAGGGTCTGATCTGTGGGTTGATACCATGGTGATCCTCAAAAACTCTGAACACAAAGACGCGGCTTATGCATTCGTGGATTACATCCTGGGTGCCGAAACGCATCGCTGGGCGGCAGAGAACATTTTGTACAAGGTTCCAAATCAGGCCGCGATGGAAGGGCTGGATGCCAGTCTGATTGAGACTTTCCCGAACATGGGCATGAGCCCGTCCGAGATGACGGCCTATGAACAACTTCGTGATGTGGGTGAAGCGCAGCGAGACTATTCGCGCATCGTTTCGGAAATCAAGGCGGCGAACTAACATCGCCAAATAGGTTGGGGCGTTTCGCCAAGGCTTGGTGCCCCTTTCCGCTATTGTTTAACCTCTCCCGTCGCGTTGCAGCGGCGCGTGGACAGAAATTGCCGCCATGAAAGACCGCAAACCCATCTACCTAATGTCGCCCGCGCTGGCCTGGTTGACCGCGTTCATGGTTATCCCGTGTCTGCTAATTTTGGCATTGGCGTTTTTCCGGCGCGGTATTTACGGCGGTATTGAATACACTTTTACGCTCGAAAACATCGCACTGGTGTTTGACCCGCTTTATGCCGGTATCTTTCTCAAATCGGCCTGGATTGCCGGGCTTTCGGCTTTGATCGCGGTGGTCGTTGGTTATGCGGCGGCCTACGCGATTGCCGCGATGCCGCGCCGGCGCCAGCCTGTGCTGCTGTTCTTCGCAGTGCTGCCGTTCTGGTCAAACTATCTGGTGCGCACTTATGCTTGGATCGTGCTGCTGAACCGCGAGGGACTGATAACCGGTATCGCGCGCGCCTTGGGGTATGACGGAGAACTGCCCAAACTTCTCTATACCGAAGGCGCCGTTGTGGCCGGGTTGGTCTATAACTACCTGCCCTTTGTGATTCTTGCCTGTTATGCGCCGCTGTCGCGCCTGAACCCAGAAATATCCGAGGCCTCACGCGATCTGGGCGGATCAGGCTGGACCACGTTTCGCCGGGTGATCCTGCCGTTGACAGTGCCGGGAATCGCCACCGGTTTCGTGTTTGTCTTCGTCCTGTCGATCGGCAACTTCGTAACCCCGGCATTGCTGGGGGGTGGGCAATTCCAGATGATCGGCAACCTTGTTTATGCCCAGTTCCTGACCGCCAATGACTGGCCGTTTGGATCTGCGCTATCGATGATATTGATCGCAATCATGATGGGGCTGCTGACATTGCAGACCTTTGCGACCGAACGTGCCTCTGGCGGCCGTGGCGGAGGCAGCTGAGATGGCCGGGAAAAGCAACCTTCGCCTGATGTACATGATCATTGCGGCCGTGTTTGCGTTTCTTTACGTGCCGATTTCGGTGTTGTTCGCCCTGTCCTTCAACGAAGGCGGGTTGCCCACGGCCTGGACCGGGTTCTCGGTCAAGTGGTATGGCGCACTTCTGGCCAACGATCAGATCCTTGGCGCGGCCCTGAACACCCTAATCGTAGCCGTAGTGTCAACGCTGATGGCAACGGTTCTGGGCACCCTGTTGGCAATCGGCGTGGAAATCCGTCGGCGCAAGGGGCGCTTTCTGGAAACCATCATCTTTGCCCCGATGATCATCCCGGACATTGTTCTGGCCATCGCGCTTCTGAGCTTCTTTTCCATGCTGAATGTCACAATGGGCCTGCACACGATCATTGCCAGCCACGTGGTGTTCAACCTGGCCTTTGTGTGTTCGGTGGTGCGCGCACGCCTGAAAACCTTCGACTGGTCGATTGTTGAGGCCTCCACCGACCTTGGCGCATCCACCCCGGTCACATTATGGCGGATCGTGCTACCGGTCATGATGCCCGCAGTCATTGCGGGGGCGCTTCTGGCTTTTACCCTATCGGTGGACGAATTCATCATCGCCTTTTTCACCGCCGGTGCGGGACGCGATTCCATCACCCTGCCCATGCAGATATTTGCCATGATCCGGTTTGGTGTCACGCCTGAGATCAATGCGCTGGCCACCCTCGTCATGACGCTGTCGGTGGTTGCACTGGCGCTGTCGCAACGTCTGAACCGCGGAGGTTTGCCGGGACAATGACCACCCCTCTTTTGTCACTTCGCAATGTCGAGAAATGCTTTGGCGCTGTTCAGGCGGTAGCCGGCCTGTCGCTGGATATCGCGGAAAATGAGTTCTTCGCGCTTCTGGGTGCCTCGGGTAGTGGCAAAACCACCCTGCTGCGCATCCTCGCCGGGTTCGAGATGCCAAGCGCGGGCACCGTGCATCTTGATGGTCACGACATTTCGCATGTGCAGCCGAACCATCGGCCCGTGAACCTGATGTTCCAGTCCTATGCACTGTTCCCACATATGAGTGTTGCACAGAACATCGCCTACGGGCTTGAAATGGAAAAACTGCCCCGCTCGGAGATCAAATCGCGGGTGGCCGATATGCTGGACATCATCCAGCTATCGCATCTTGCTGGCCGCAAACCCGATCAGTTGTCAGGTGGCCAGAAACAACGCGTCGCACTTGCCCGCGCGCTGGTCAAGAGACCCCGCCTGTTGCTACTGGATGAACCGCTTGGCGCTCTGGACAAGAAGCTGCGCGGCGAAATGCAGCTAGAGTTGAAGCGCATCCAGGATGAGTTTGGCATCACCTTCATTGTCGTGACCCACGATCAGGAAGAAGCGCTGGTCATGGCCGATCGCATTGCCATTCTGAAAGATGGTCAGCTACTGCAATGCGGCAACCCAAGGGAAATCTACGAGCATCCTGCCAATCGCTATGCTGCGGATTTTATCGGTGTCATGAATTTCCTGCCTGCAAAGGTATCGGGCGGCAAAGTTCTTGCCGCCAACGGCCAGATGTTCAAGGCTGAGCTTCCCGATGGCCTAAGCGACGGGGCGGATGTTGTCGCGGCAATCCGGCCAGAGCGGCTTCACTTGGGCGGCGAGGGCAATGACAACAGCCTTTCAGGCACCGTGCGGGCGATGGCCTATCATGGGCTTGATCTGCACCTGCATCTGGAAACACCCACATCCCCGCAACCGGTTTTGGTACGCCTGACCGCTGATGCGGCTGAAATACGCCCCCTGTCGATTGATGATGACGTCACCGTCGGCTGGTCGGCCAAGGATACCCGCATTTTTGCGGCTTGAAACAACAAAGGAGACTACAATGACACAGAAAACCTTTGCATTTTTCCCCGAAGCGGCTTTTGGCCCGGCGCTGAACTCGGTTGGTATTGCCCAGGCGGTGGAACGTATGGGCCACAAGGCCGTGTTTCTGTCCGACCCTGGTTTTATCGAGGTGTACGAAGGCTATGGGTTTGAAGCGCATCCGGTCAACCTGTCCGAGCCGATGCCACCTGAACAGATGGCCAAGTTTTGGGAAGACTTTATCAACGGTCATATCCCGAATTTCCGCAAGGCGCCGATCGACCAGATTGATAACTACGTCAAGGAATGCTGGGAGGCGATTGTCGACAGCGCCAAATGGGCGGAAAAGGATCTGCCGGGAATTCTTGCCAAGATCAAGCCGGATGTGATTTCAGTTGATAACGTCATCCTGTTCCCCGCGATCAAGCAGTATGGCGTGCCGTGGGTACGCATCATCTCATGCTCGGAAAACGAGATCGAGGATGACAGCATTCCACCGCATCTGTCGGGTATGGCCGAAGACGATATAGCAGGTCACGCCGCGTTCCGGGCCCGGTTCAACGAGGTGATCAAGCCGATCCATGGCGATTTTAACGCCTTTTTGGAAACGACGGGCGAAGACGCCTACCCGATTGGCCAATTCTTTGAAGCGTCGCCCTACATGAACCTGCTGCTCTACCCCGAGCAAGTGAAATACACCCGGTCCGCGCCGCTTAATCCCGCACAGTTCCAGTATCTTGAAGGCTGTGTGCGTCAGGACGAACCTTATGAGGTGCCGACTTTCAAAAAGAACAATGACGGGCCGTTGCTTTATATCTCGTTTGGGTCTCTGGGGGCGGGTGACACTGATCTGCTCAAGCGTCTGATCGATCTTGTCGCCAACTCGCGCTACCGTGCGTTGGTCAATGTCGGCGACTACAAGGAAGAGTATTCAGACATCCCCGACAACGTCATCATCGAGGGCTGGTATCCGCAGCCTTCGGTGATCCCGCAGGTTGATGCGGTTATTCACCATGGCGGCAACAACTCGTTTACCGAATGCCTCTATTTCGGCAAACCGGCGATTATCATGTCCTATGTCTGGGACGGGCACGACAACGCGATGCGGGTGCAGGAAACCGGGCATGGGTTCCGCTCGGATCGCTATGAATGGACCGACGAGGAATTAATCGCGAAGATCGAAGCCTGCCTGACGGATAAGGCGATGGCCGACCGGTTGCAGCAAACCTCGGCCCATATGCAATCGCAAAACGGACAGGAAAAAGCCGCCAGGATACTGGTTGATCTGGCAGGGTCATCCGCATGACCAACCTGTCTTCTACGGCCCCCCATATCCATCAGGCGACCAACTATGATGACCTGCTGGATTGGGGGCCACAGCCCGATATGGTCGAAGGTCAGTCACATTCCACCGGGCGGCTTTTGCACAAAGGACCGGACAATTCACCGGAAACCGGCGTCTGGTTGTGTTCGCCGGGGTGCTGGCGGTTGTCTGTGCCGCGCGACGAGTTCTGCCACTTCGTCGCCGGAAGAGCCACCTATGTGTCAGACAGCGGTGAAGTGATCGAGGTCAGTGCGGGCACCTGCGTGCTGTTCCCTGCTGGCTGGACCGGAGAGGCCACGATCCACGATACCACCCGCAACATCTACATGCTAGCCTGAAGGGGACACGCCGATGAAAACACCCGTGATGCACAAGCCGCTTGAAATCACTGACACGGTGGACTGGGGCGAGATTCCGACCATGATCGAGGGCACATCGCACACGTCCGGTAAACTGTTGCACAAGGGGCCGGACGGGCAAAGCGAGTGCGGCTTGTGGATCTGCACGCCGGGCAAATGGGACTGCCATGTCACGAAGGATGAATTTTGCCACTTTCTGGAAGGGCGATGTACCTATGTGCATGAAAGCGGCGATGTCATCGAGATCATGCCCGATACGGCTGCGTTTTTCCCGCAGGACTGGAAAGGGGTGTGCACGGTACACGAGACGGTCAAGAAGGTCTACATGATCCGCTGAAGGGAGCGCAGAATGCCTGGTGAAACGACAGCGCGATATTATCTATCGCCAACCTACGAACTCAGCCAAATGCCGGGTGTGCCAGTGATCGACCCGGCCACTCAGGATCAGGTTGGTATACGCGCCCAGGTATCCGGTGAGGAGCTGGAAGCCACTCTTGCCCGGGTCAATGCAGCACAAAAACTGTGGGCAAAAGTGGATGCCAAATCCCGAGCGCAGAAGTTGCACGCGCTGGCCAGCAGGATCGAGGCCACCGACATGACGCAATGCGCCATTCTGATGAGCCGGGAGATGGGCAAGCCTTACCCCGAGGCGATTGGTGAGGTCGCAAACTGTGCACCCGTCTTCAGGTATTTCGCAGAAATGGCACGGGATGAGGCCGGTAAGCTGGCCGGCACCACACAAGCCGGATCGCTGCAATATGCGCGGTATGAACCTTACGGCGTTTCGGCCCATATCATGCCGTTTAATTTCCCGATCCTGCTGATGTGCTGGACGGTTGCGGCCTCATTGGCGGCGGGCAATGGCTGTGTCATCAAACCGGCCGAAGCGGCCACACTTTCAACGCTGGAATTCATGCAGGTGTTTGACGATATGCCACCGGACCTTGTGGCCTGTCTGCCCGGCGGGGCGCAGGTTGGACAGGCACTGGTGGAAAGCGACAAGACCCACGCCATCGCCTTTACCGGCTCGGTGGCGGCGGGGCGGGCCGTGTCTGGTGCCGCAGGCGCGCGGATGAAACCGGCAGTGATCGAGGCTGGCGGTTCTGACCCGATGATCGTTACAGATCATGCGCCGCTAGACATTGCCGCCGCCGGCGCGGTTACCGGGGCATTCCACCTGTCCGGTCAGGTCTGCACCTCGACCGAGCGTCTGTTTGTGACGGATGCCGTCCATGATGCGTTTGTAAGAGCTTTCGTTGCGGAAACGAGCCGTCTGCGCATTGGCAACGGGCTTGAAAAATCCGAAATAGGCCCATTGGTCAGCAAGGCGGCACGCGACAAGGTAGAGCGTTTGGTGGCTGATGCCGTGAACAAGGGTGCAAAGGTCGAATGCGGCGGGCGGGTGCCACCGGGGCTGGACAACGGCTGGTACTATGAACCAACAATTCTGACCGGATGTCGCCCGGATATGGATCTGCTAAAGCAAGAGATTTTCGGGCCGGTTGTTGCCATTGTCCGCGTGCCTGATTTTAACGCGGCGCTGGAACAGGCCAATAACAGCCCCTTCGGGCTGGGCGCTTCGATTTTCACCACCGACCTCGCCGAAGCACATGAAGCGTCAGAGCGGTTGGAGGCGGGCATGGTCTGGATCAACAACCCGATGATCGACAATGATGCGTTGCCGTTCGGGGGGTGGAAAAGCTCGGGCCTTGGGCGCGAGTTGGGCCGGCAGGGGTTGGATGCATTCCGGCGCTCAAAAATGGTTGTTCTTGATCACAAACCGGTGCGCCATGAGTGGTGGTACCCTTATCCCGACGATTGGTTTCTGGAAACAGGCGGGCGCAAACATGTCTGATCCGTTCATGCAGTACTTTTAGAAAGCCTGTCAGGTGCAAAATTTTTGCGATCCCGATCAGTTAACCAAAACACCGTTCTGGACCAGTTCTTATGTGCCAGGGGCTGACAACCCATCCCTTGAGGATGATCTGACCTGTGATCTGGCGATCGTCGGCGGGGGATTCACCGGCCTGTGGAGCGCGCTGAAGGCCCGCGAACGCTGGCCGGACAAAAACATCGTTGTTCTGGAGGCCGACAGATGCGGGAATGCCGCCAGCGGGCGCAATGGTGGTTTCTGCGCCCCAAGCATTTCACATGGGGCGGCCAATGCCGTTGCCCGCTGGCCGAAGGAAGCCGAAACCCTTGTCCGGCTAGGCCACGAGAACCTTGATGGGTTTCAGCAAGATATCACAGATTTCGGCATAGACGCCGAGTTTG
Organism: Ruegeria sp. CDSA141; assembly: GCF_059612005.1. NCBI lineage: Bacteria > Pseudomonadati > Pseudomonadota > Alphaproteobacteria > Rhodobacterales > Roseobacteraceae > Ruegeria > Ruegeria sp. CDSA141. The sequence goes on along the minus strand of NZ_JBXWPT010000016.1, from coordinate 21,910 downwards.
AGCGCGCGGGAAAGCTTAATGTCGCGGCCACCCCATGGCAGGTGCAGGGCCTGAAGGCCACGCAGGAGGTTTTTGCGCGGTTCGGGTATGACACGCAGATTTTGCAAGGCGCTGATCTGCACGACAAGCTGAACAGCCCCGTATATGATACTGGCCTGTTTGAGCCCAATTATGCTCTGATCAATCCCGGTAAACTGGTTGCAGGCTTGCGGGAAAATTGCATCGACAAGGGTGTCGAACTATATGAGCATTCACCGGTAACAGCGCTTCCCAAACAGGGTGCGTCTATCCGGCTGGCAACCGATAAGGCGCGCATTTCCGCGCGACAGATAATTCTGGCCACAAACGCCGCCGTGCCGTTGCTGAAACGCCTGCGCGCCGCGATTATCCCGGTGTTTGACTACGCGCTTGTGACTGAGCCGTTAAATGCCGATCAACTGGCCGCCATTGGCTGGGAGGGGCGGCACGGGGTCGCTGACAGCGGCAATCAGTTTCACTATTCCCGTAAAACCGCAGACAACCGTATCCTTTGGGGCGGGTACGACGCTATCTATCATTATGGCAGCGACCGCGATGTCGCCCTGCAGGATCGGCCAGAAACGTTCAACCGGCTTGCCGGTACTTTCCGGGCGGCTCTCCCGGCACTGGACGGCGTGCAGTTTTCGCATGCCTGGGGCGGGATCATCGACACCTCGGCCCGCACGACGTTCTTTGTCAACACCGCCCTTGATGGCCAGTTGGCCTATGCGATGGGGTTCACCGGGCAAGGGGTTACCGCCTCGCGGTTCGCGGCCCTTGCGATGCTGGACATGCTGGAGGGCAAACAAACCGAACGCACAACGCTGAGCATGATACGCCGCCGCCCGGTGCCCTTTCCCCCCGAGCCGCTGAGAAGCCTTGCAATCCGCCGCGCGCAACGAGATCTGGCCTGGGAAGATCAGACCGGAAATCGGTCGTTTTACCTAAGGTGTCTTGATCGGCTGGGAATTGGCTTTGATTCCTGAAGACGTCAGACCGCCATCGCACAGCCAAGTGGTCTTATGGATTGGCCTTCCCTTTCAACACTTTTCACCTCCCTGGCCGATTTTGTCGCTGTGCGTGGCTTGAATCAATCCTCTCCAGGTGAAAGGGAGAGCATGAGTGTTGGAAAGCAGGTAAATAGGACTTTACTACCTGAGCGTCTGACGACAGGTGGCAGAACTTTTTTGATATCCGACATTGGAGCAATCGCAGCGAACTCACACTCAGTCCGCTCAGCAGACATTGAAGCCCTCTGAACCGGCTCAATGCCCTACTGAAAATGTCAGATGACTGCTCTGAGCCCTGAGTGCGTTTTTCCGCGCGATGAATGATTGTCTGCAATGCCGTGATTGCGGGACGCCATCAATGCTGAGGCATTCCGGAAGCCTCCATCGCGACAAGCCAGCGATCCAGTGCCCCGGGGGCGGTCCACATCCGGGATTCTATGCCCTTCACCCGCGAAACGGTCCAGTCAGGGTTCTCCGCAAGATAGTCGCTCATGGCTTTTGCCGCATTGTCTTTGTCGCCAAGGCAATGGTGAATGGCCGCAAGGAGTTTGTTTGCCGCGACCGGCATCGAGGGCGCTGATTTGAACGAGTCCAGAGCGGTGTCACAGTCCCCTTTCTGCCACAACGCCCACGCCTTGTTCCATTGCAGGTCAAAGTGTTTGAGCGGGTCAATGCGCTCCAGCTGACCAAGTGTCGCCAGGGCCTCATCCGTCTTGCCCTGATATATCTGCGATACCGCGAGCCCGTTGCCAACGATGGTGGACGAAGGATTCAATTCGATCCCGCGCTGGAATGCGCGTGCCGCGTCTTCGACATTGCCGTCGAACATCAAGGCCCGCCCGAGCGCATGGTAGGCCAGGAAATTGTTGGGATCGAGCTCGACGCCCCGGCGGGCGAGATCGTTCATCCGTTTGCGCAGGGCCACTTCGTCGCCTTCGATCCAGCCATTGTGGAGCCCGATACGCAACGACAGGGCCTGCCCCAAAAAGCCCCAGGCGGAGTCCGGGTAGTCCTTCATGGACTGTTCCTGTTCCTCGATATTGATCAGCAGGTTTTCGCGGGTGAAGTTGCGCATGATCCGGCTTTGCGCTGCATTCGAGATCATCAAGGCGCTGACATCGCCAGCGGACATGCTGGCATCCGCGGTATCAATCACGTTTGTGCCCACAGCCTTGGCGATTATTCGGCTGATTTCGCTGTTTGCCTCAAGCATCGCACTCAGCGGCACGTCGAACTCATCCGCCCAGATATGGGCTTCTGTTGCGCCGTCGATCAACTGGGCGGTGATCTTCAGCCGCGAGCCGTCATATTGCTGGCTGCCTTCAAGAACCAAATCGGCCCCAAGCGCCTTGGCGATCTCACTAATCCCTTGAGGCGAGTCGCGAAACTGAAAGCTGGAGCGGCGCGAAATGACCGCCATCTGTGGAAACCGTGCCAGGGCGGTTATGATGTTTTCACTGATCGCGTCGCTCAAGAAGCCCTTGTGCGGCTCGACAGAGAAATCCTCAAACGGCAGGACGGCGACCACCGGTGCATCGATGTCGTTGTCAGGGCGCGTCAGAACATAGGCGGTGATCAGGGCGAAAACCGCGAGGGCGGCCACCATCGAATAGGCGCCAAGCCGTTTCTTCGAAGTCGTGGAGTGGGTTTCCGGGGCGGGCAGGACCAGCCTGTAGCCCTCACGCGGAACAGTTTCGATAATGCGTTTTTCGGTATCGCCCACCACGCGTCGGATTTCCGCGATGCATTGCGCGACGCTGTCGGCTGCAACGGCGCGGCCTGACCAGATCTCGTCGATCAGCGCTTCGCGTGTTACTGTCTGGTCGGCTTTTTTTGCCAATGCCACAAGGACTTCGCGGGATTGATGCCTCAGCTCTATTTCGTTTCCGGCCAAGTCGTAGACCCGGCCGGTTGTCCGCTCGACAATCACGGTTCCCAGGCGGATTTCGGAAGATTTCAAGGTTTTTCGTTTGGTAAATCGCACCGGCTGGTCCTCCAATTCGACCATCGCCAATGCCCACTGTCTCGACTTTTTCGACAGTGGCCCTTCGGCAACGGGGAGGAGCATCTTCCGCTCCCACGAACGAGGATACTTGATGAAACGTGTGACGAAAACAGCGAACCATCTTCTAATGCGAACTGCACGTGCGGGCCTGCCGCCGCGCATTCTTGCAATTTCAATTGCATTGCTTCTCGCCAACTCGGCTGTTGCCGAGAGTTTCGATTTGACCACACCTCGTGCAGATGCCCCTGTTCGCCATGCGGACGGAAGTGAGAGTTTCCGGCTTCTTCCTGGCGAGTGCAGCGATCGTGAATATTTTTCTGACGAGTTACAACGCAACACCTCAGATTGTGGCCGCTCCCGAAACAGGATCGAGTACTTCGAAACATCGTCATCTGGCGCCGGAGACCGGCGTATGTACGAGTGGGAGATCTTCATTCCGGAGGATTTCAGCTACAATGCACTCAACGCACGTTTGACCGTCGGCCAATTCGAAACGGGCGCCGATATGCTTTATGGTTTCGAACTGAATAATGATGGCTACACCTTCCGAGCACGCGACTGCATCTCTGCGGACGATTTCGGTGACTGGCACAAGGTCTCTGTGCGCATCCAATACGATTCTACGCCGCGCAAATCCCTCAAGGATAAAACGCCCGGTGTGTTTGTGGTCGAATGTGATGGAAAGGTTATTGCCGACTCATCTGGCAGACCCAATATGGCCGAGGGCGGCGAGATTCAGTTCAGATATGGCCTCTTCGGTGCCAAGAATATCCCTGACACCGACAACGTCTCGGTATCATATCGGAACGTCCGAATCTCGGAGTGGTAAGGGCTGCAGGCCACGCAAAACCGGCGCCTTCGTGTTCCGGATACTCTCGGCTATGCGCCGTGTCCGTCACGTGTCGTGCGTCTTGATCCCCCCCTTACATATACGGACCCGCTCGAAAAAAAGCGGGAACCGGTTCTTGGGTAAGATAATTGGCAGCAGGCGGCGGACACCCGACTTTGTAGCTTGAAAGCTCAGTTTCGCCATCCGTCGAGTTGGCGTATTGATATTCGCAATCATGGCAGCGGAGGCTGCACACAGAGGGTCCAAAAACAGCTCTATCTCTTGGAAGCTGACCTTGGTACGATGCGCCGCGAAGGTCAGGAAAGTCCCGCATAGCCGCTATCCAAGGTTCCAAAACACTGCATATTTGATTTAAAGTCCGCTTCCTGTGCATTACCGCCGTCGCTGAGGTCTAGTGCTGCACTAGCAGCGAACGCCAGCTCTGTGGCCGATATTGTTGAAAAACAACGTGTTGCTGGCGCAGAGAGAGGCGTACCGAACTGAGCGCGAGTGCCTTTCTTGTCAGGCTTTGCTCGTTTGCTGCGGTGCGGTGTCCGTCGTCAGGGATTTTGGGACAGATGGCCGCCTGAGCTAAGAGAGGATCTGGCGTATCTGTTTGGTTTGATTAAATGACGGCTCATGCGTTCGGTTATGGCCAGAGCATCGCAACCACGTGTGGAGCTACGATTTCGTCCATTGCCGAACCGATGATGGTAAAGCCTTCCGGACGCTGAATATCCTTGATGAACACAGTCGAGAGTGCCTCGCGATCAGGGTGAAGCGGAAGCTGAACTCGACCGACGTGATTGACGCCCTGACGGATCTGTTCATCCTTCGTGGCTGTCAGACGTCAGCACCTTTGGGACAGTTTAGGGTGATTTGATAAGAGAGGGTTTCTGGGACATCGTAACCGCCAAGGAGTGGAGATGAGACAGAAACCCGGAACACGTAAGAGCCACGGCGAGAAGGTCGTCAAGGATATCCACCCGCAGCGTTTGAACTCGTCAACAGCCAAAAGTTTGCAACAGATCCGGGCCGCAGCCACCGCTTACTTTGAGAGTTAGGGGTCCCTGTTATTGCGCTCGCTTTTTACGGCTAGGGGTTTACTACCCCTAACTATCGCTCTGATATCATCGAGCAGGTGTTTGTCGCATAAAGAAAAATTCTTCGACGACGGCTGCAGTTTCTGGACGTAGATTAGTTATCCCTTCATATGGGACTCCAATGCCAGGAGGAGAGTCCGGATATTTCTCTTTACGTTGGAAGTGCCGCTGAATCATATTCACAAACTTCGCACTGCCCCAAGCTCCGATTTCTGTTGATACGGGGTACCTTTCTTGGGGATCACGATAGAGGTCATAGAAGTCTGCTAGAATAGCGTTCTCAATATTTCCACCTGGTATGGCTAGTTTGAATTGCTCTTTCACAACAGCCTCCAGTTTGTGGATATTGTATAGGAAGACATAGTCACGTCGACCGTGAGACTCACCATTCAAAAACAAAGATGTCTGGTCGATACCGTCAATGATACGGTCTCGCGGAATGCCAGATGTTGCGCCAGCCACTCGCGCGAGTGTTGTGAATAAGTCAGAGACGTGGAACATGTCACCTACCACCGAGCCAGCTTCAATTAAGTTTGGCCAGCGGACAAATGCGTCTACCCTTACTCCACCTTCGGTGGTAGAGCCCTTACCGCCCCTAAAAACCATTGGGGTGTAGCCAGATTGGGGCGAATACTTGGTGAAGTGCCCGTTATCACCCATAATGATTACGATTGTGTTATCCTCAACACCGAGCGCCTCCATCTCCGCGAGCAGTTCTCCAACCCATTCATCGACAAGCTTCATCTTTTCAACATAGGTGCCGCCATTGGGTGTAGTGTATTCCTCAGTTGTCGTCCGAGGCCCCGTAAGCGGATAGAGCGGCCAATACTGAAGGAAGAAAGGCTCATCTTGGGCAGCGAGCTCGCGAAGCTGTCCCTTCGCTTGTTCTTGATAGCGTACGTTCATTTCGTGATATTTGGCCTCAGTCCAACGCTCTCCCGACTCCATGTGCACCTCACGCACATCCTCATTGCGAATACCTTCTACGCCAGTGGCGAGACGAGCTGAGTCAGTTCTCAACCAACGGTCGAGGGTAAACAAATCATCGTAGTTGTTGTCACCTATGCCAACCGAAACCTCTTCGTTAGCGGCATCATCATTGTAGATTGTCAACTGACCTTGCTGGTGGATCGGGAAGGCCGCGAAGTCAAACCCTTGAAAGTTGGGCCAGGATTGTCGTACGTCGCCCATGTGCCATTTGCCGACATGCGCGGTGTTATACCCTGCGTCAGAAAGCACTTCTGCCAAAGTAACCTCTTCATCTGCCAAACCGAAACCCGCCAGTTCCACCTGCGTGTTCCCCATGCCATTCCTAACTGGATGCCGACCGGTCATGAAAGCGACTCGTGTCGGTGTGCATGAAGGTTCCGTGTACATGCGCGCCAGCCGCATACCTTCATCAGCGAACTGATTGATCGAAGGTGTCTTGTAGCCTCTTATCGAATTCAGCGTTTCGCTTCCCAAGTCGCCGAAGCCGATATCATCAATAAGAATGTAGAATACGTTTGGTGGCTTGCCCCCATTGGCCTCCTTAAAGGATTCTAGCGTTTCGTCGATAGCCTGATCTTCCTCAGTCCAACGCTCCGCATTCTGTGCTTCCAAAATATAGTACTCAGCATCTCGAACAATCGGGGCGTCTTGTGCAAACGCTTGATGCCCCACCATTGCTGTCACAATCGCCGCAGCGGAAATTGAATAAAACACTCTGGCTCTTTGATACATTGAGGCTTCCAGTTTTAAGTTTCTTCTCATGACGATTTCGGCTTTGAGTATTGAGAGCCTATTGGATGTTGACAACAACAAAGTTCGTGGATCATAGAAATTTAATAATATTGTTCACATGTTTGGCTCCTAGTAGACTGGTTATTTAACAGCAATTTCTTCGCGACTATCCAAAGCATCTTCAACTGGAGTGAATTTGTGCGTGTTCTAACCTTATTACTTCTGATTGTAGTGGCTGGGTGCGGAGGCCCTCGAGACTTGGTCGATGTCGAAACTGCGGTGCCCATTGAAGCGGTGTCGCAACTGAAGCAACATCGCATCTACATTGCTACGCCACGTGCAGTGTCCGATGATCCCGCGGAGTACTTTTCCGGCCAAAGGGCTAATGAACTCAGTTTTGCCGCTGTGGACGTGACCGTCCCGCCCACCCATAAGAAGGGTAAAATCGAGCGCCCAAATTCGATACCCACGGATCCGCGGAAACACTTTGTTATTCGAACGCCCCATCGTTTTGAGAATAGTTTGGATTTCCAGCGATCTTTGAGTACCCAAGTCAAGTCACGAAAAGCATCGGATCGCGATGTCCTACTTTTCATACACGGATACAACACAAACTTGACCAGCGCAGTACTTCAAATGGCACAGTTTGTTGAGGACACGGGTTACAAGGGTACTCCGATCCTCTTCACTTGGCCGTCGCGTGGGCAGACCACAAAATATGTTTACGATATCAACAGTGCGCTTATCGCACGCGACCATTTGATCAGTATGTTCGCCATCATGGAGAATTCGGCGATAGAAGGCTACGATTTGGTAGCTCACTCTATGGGTACTTTCTTAGTTATGGAGGCTGGGCGTCAAATTTCGATTACCACCGGACTTAATCCAACCGGAAAGGCTAACAATGTTGTTCTTGCAGCACCAGATATCGACCTCGATCTCTTCGTCTCGCAGATAAATCAGTTCCCGGAACGATACAGACGATTTGTGGTGCTCGTTTCGGAAGACGATAAAGCACTTGCCGCCAGTCGGCGGGTAGCGGGGGGTGTCGACCGGGTCGGCCAGACACCAGTGGAAACTCTGGCAGGCTTGGGTGTTAACGCCATTGATCTTAGCGCAGTCGAAGATCCAAATTCACTGGCTCATTCGAAGTTCAAAGATTCGCCTGAAATAGTCCAGCTTATCGGTTCAGCTCTCAACCAAAACTCCAGCTTTTCCAATGAGGCGCGTTACTCTCTGGGACGTAAAGTCGGAAACAGCATTGATGGTACGTTAAAGGTTGTAGGAATTGGGGAACAATAGTTCGCGGCGCGGCTGAAACTTCCCGCAACGCGAAAATGCCTTTTCTGTTAAGGCTCGTGCTTGTTAAATAGCTAAAGCGTTTTGCGTTTTACCTGAGGCATATCCTGCAGCTTTGAGGAAGTTCCAGCATTCGTTTGGGTTGAATAGATCGCAAATGTCAGCGAACGCTTCGAACAAGGCATCGAAGGTTCTGGCTCCGATGCGCCGCAAATGCGCCTTGACCTGTAAGCGGTGCTTTAATCCCACCATTCCTAATGGTTGCTTGATCTGCGAATCCGTTGCCGAGAGTAGTTTGGCAATGGAGTCGGATATGGGAGCCCACATAGAGCACCATATGGAGGAGCTTTGCCAGATGGAGGTCATGGTTGGCCAGTCTGGCAAGCGGCGTTGGTCGGATGAGTACAAGGGTCTGTCAATGGCATCTCAAATTTCCCCAAAACGGGCAGGTTAAAATTCCCCAGTTTGGCGGTTTTGGTTGTCAGCCGGTTCGGTGACTTGCAGCTCCGTTCTTTGGCGGACGCCGTAGAATTGAGGATGGGTGGCACGCAAAGGTGTGCGACCTACCCCACCTGGCACACAAATCCATTACCTTTGATCGTGGCACCGAGTTCGTCTCATGGCCGCACCTGGAGGCAGAGACCGGGACACAAACCTGGTTCTGTGACCCTGCCTCTTCCTGGCAGAAAGGCACCGACGAAAACACCAACCGGCGTGCTCGAAGATGGCTGCCACGGAAGCGCGACATCACGCCGGTCTCAGATCATGAATTGAAGGTGATCAGTGACCGCCTCAACGCATCGCCCCGCAAATGCCTTGGGTGGAAGACGCCAGCGGAGGTCTTCCGGGAGAATATGATGGAAGAGATGGGTCAACGCACCTACCCTAAGAAGGAATAGGAGTCGCAGTTCAAGTATCGCTCACAGTACCTGTTTGCAATACTCAGACCTAGTTGCAAAAATGCTGTGCGAACTGCACATGTCCTAAAGATATGTCAAATCTTATTGTGGTCGCGCGAGTAGTTATGCGAGTTAAGCATACAACTCATGAAGCTGTTCCTGCAGGCCCCAAAAATGAAACTACTCCTGAGTATTGTTACCGGCCTCATTCTAACTGCAAACACCTTGGTTTTGGCCAGTAGCCCAGCGGGCGCCCAGAGTTTGCCGCGACAGAATGATCCTGAAATGGGGTGGCGGCATACAATTACACCGTACCTCTTCTTACCATTCACTACAGAAGGTACATCTGAAATTGACGGAATTGAAGCCGATATTGACCTTTCACTAAGCGATATTTTGGACCTTCTTCAAGGCGCGGCTTCTGTTCGATACGAAGGTTGGAATGGAGATTGGGGAATTCAAGCCGAACTTTATCATGTCTACATTGGGGAAGATGGAACTCTACCCGGGCCACTTACGACAGATGTAGAATTGGACATCAAACAAACATATTTTTCATTTCAAGGTGCCTATCGGTTCGCAAATGGTATAAATGCGGCAGGTCATCGCTACGCGGCAGACGTTTCCTTTGGTGTCAAGTGGAATCGCCTTAAGCAAGAAGTCGACCTAAGGAACGCGATAGGTGGAAGTACATTTGGTGGAACCGAAGAATGGTTCGAGCCGATGGTTGGTGTCCGGTATGGTTTGGAGTTGAACGAAGATTGGCGCGCAGTTGCCCGGGCCGAACTGAGCGGGTTCGGAGTCAACGGAGATGACCTGCAATATCTGGTTTTGCTAGGTGTCGATTGGCAGGCTTGGGAGAATGTAAATCTACGCTTTGGCTATCAGTTTTATGGCATTGACTATTCGACCGAGCGCCCGAATGGCAGTTTTGCGTACGATATCGATCAGAACGGGCCATACTTGGGTCTCGCAATCCACTTCTAGAATTGATCGTCTCTCCGCTTGTGCGTTAGGTTCGCCTTACTGGTTGCAGAGAAGTCAAAACCGCTCACGGAAACTGAATTTTCATGCACATATGAGCTACCCCCTGAATTTCGGACACTGACGTAAGCTACGATTTGTTGTCTGCTGATCTTCGACGAAGAGGAGATCAGAGATGTCGAAACGGAAGAACCATTCGCTCGAGTTCAAAGCGAAAGTCGCGCTCGAGGCTTTGAAGGGCGAGCGAACTGTTGCTGAGTTGGCGAGCCAGTTTGGCGTTCACTCAACGATGATCCACAGCTGGAAACGGGCGCTTCTGGAAGGCGCGTCCGGCGTGTTCGAGCGTGGCGGAAAGAAGCCCCCAGAGATCGGCGAGGAGCAAGTAAAAGAACTGCACGCGAAGATCGGGGAGTTGGCCGTCGCCAACGATTTTTTGTCACGAAAGCTCAAGCCGTGGATCGGCAAGTGAGGTGCGAGATGGTCGAGCCTGCCAATACCAACCTGTCGATTGGCAAACAGTGCAAGCTGTTGTCGATCTCGCGGTCATCGTTTTACTACATGCCCAAGGGTGAGACAGCGATGAATCTGATGTTAATGCGCCAGATCGATGAGCAGTTTCTGGAAACACTGTTCTTTGGCGTCCGGCAAATGACTTGGCACCTGCGAAACGAAGGCCATCTGGTGAACGAGAAGCGCATCCGACTCTTGATGCGGCTGATGGGCTTGATGCCAATCTATCAGAAACCAAACACCAGCAAAGCGGCGAAAGGGCATAAGACCTATCCCTATCTGCTGCGTGGCCTACGGGTGGAGCGCCCCAATCAGGTCTGGTGTGCCGACATCACGTATCTGCCGATGCGCAGGGGCTTTCTGTATCTGGTAGCCATCATGGACTGGCACACCCGAAAGGTGCTGGCCTGGCGCATCTCGAACACGCTGGAAGCCGACTTCTGCGACGCAGCACTGAACGAGGCCATCGCCAGGTTTGGCTCACCGGAGATCATGAATACAGATCAGGGCAGCCAGTTCACCTCGTTTGCCTGGACCGACCGGCTGCGCCGATCCGGAGTGCGTATCTCGATGGATGGCAAAGGCCGGTTCCTCGATAACATCTTCGTCGAGCGGCTCTGGCGGTCGTTGAAATACGAATGCGTCTACCTGCACGCCTGGGAGACCGGATCAGAGGCGAAGGCGGGCATTGGGAAATGGATCGATTTCTACAACCGCAACCGCCCACACTCCGCCCTTGGCGGCAAACCCCCAGCCGTGGTCTATTGGCTGAGAAAAGAAGAAACCCAAACCGATCAGCAGGAGCAAAGAGTAGCTTAAATTAAGCCGAAACCTGTCCAAACATTGGGGAGTAGCTCACATAATCAAGGTTTGGTGTTGCCCAACAGTTTTTTAGCATAGCCATAAACTGACCGTTGATAGCTAAGCATAGGCTAGATAAAGAGATTACCACCAGCGCTGCTCTTAGAGGCTCAAAAGTCAAAAGGAACTGATATGATAACGAAGCGAACACTCTTTACAATTACAGCTGCGGTGCTCCTGACTGCCTGTTCAAATATCACAGAAATTGAACGGTCTCAGAAAGAAACTGGGCCGTTGAATTTAGACTCGGTAGTTGTGGATGTCAGCGATCTTAGAGTGACGACCGAAGGCCGCTCCATCAATAGAACTACCGCCCAATTGCAAGAAGACATCCGACGCGCCGTCACGGCAGAGGCTGAAAAACGATCGGTGCCTGACGGACTTCCAGCAAACATTAATGTTGATGTAGAGAGGGTCTATCTTGCGCGCCCGGTTGATCGAGTGCTTGCTGGTACAAGTTACATTGAGAGTGTTGTATCCGTAACCGATGCAGAAACTGGTGCATTCATTGTGGAACCGGTTGAGGTCAAAGCAACCGCGGAACAACTACGTGGACCTGGCCCCATCGGAGCTGCAACAGCTGCAACGACATCGCTCACAGATGACTATAACAACGTACTAAACGCGTATGCCCGAGCATTGCTCGCTTCGTTGGATGCTTCCAGGTAGTTGGACTTTCTCGGTTCGATGCCGCCCCTGTAGATATGCACGGATGTCCGTCATCGAATGATTTGGAATTGTCATCGGCGGTGAGAAAGCTGGCCACTGTTTGGGTGATCGGAGCCTTGGCAAACGCGCGCCCAAATAGCTGCCGGTTGCCGGGGCGTCTTGGTCCGTCAGGACCAATTTTTTATGTTTTAGGAGTTCAACCGAGCCCTGCTCTGTGCCAAGCGATAGATTTCCGCGTTCATCTCCAGAATGCTGACGTGGTGGGTCAGCCGGTCGAGCAAGGCACCGGTGAGGAGCAAATCCTAATCGAAGAATGGAGGAAACACTACAACACTCAACGACCAAATAGCGCCTTGGGCTATTGCCCGCCGGCTCCGGAAACTATCGTCACGATGGAACCCAGACCGATCATGCACTACATTCATACTGGATCATTTAGGTGGGGCTCATCAACACTTTGTTGTTGCATGACTGGCCTATGATCAAACGGGGTGATAGTATTTTGGAGAGCAGGTTAGGTAGGTAAGCGGTACCTTGCACTCTCAAAGCCTCAAAACACTGCAATCATTCGGACCAATTGCTTAGTTATCTGAAAACTGGATGACCAAACCCTGATCCGCCTCAAGAGAAAAGTTCCATCCCGATTCCTTGGTTTTGGCCACGAGTGTCACGCATTGCGAATTGACCAGTTGTATTTCGCTTCGACCAACTAGTGTAAGCGCTCCGCCAGCGGTACCATGATAGTGACCAATGAAGTCTTCCAAAGATTCCAACCCATAAACATCGCCAGTTATTCGAGCTTCCCTTGCACCAACTTCACCAAACTTTAGCCCGCGTGCTGAAAACTCAAACTCTTGACCATTTGTTAGAGTTAAGACTCCTTGTCCCCATCGGTAGCCCACAAAAAAAGCTTGTGATTCACCATCAAAAAGAAACGTACCCGATTTTGTAAGGTTTTCGGGGCAAGCATTTTCCGACGGCTCAGCCAAGGATGGTAGTGTTGACAGACACAACATACAACCGGCCGCTAAAATCAAGAAGGGCAAACTACAGCATTTGAGGTTCATGAAATCTTCCAGCGGGCTCCCTTTGACGATCATTAGCTGAAAACTCTTTTAGATAAACCTATCAAGAAAATCTCAGCCTTTTCAACTTAGAACCAAATCGTCTGACCGCCAAGCTGCAAATAGCCAGTTTCACCCTGTGTGCCCAACCGCTAGACTGCTCGTAGCAGAGGTGGCCGCGGCCAACCGGACCAGTGTTTTAGGTGGATCGCATGAAGAAAGAGACGATCCAGAATGGCCAAGAGCGTAGATATGTACGTACCTGCGAGACATCTTCTTTAAGCTCCAATTTGGAGAAGGAGGATGTAATCGATGACAGAGGACAAGCGAGAGATCCGTCGTGAATTGCGTGTTCTAGAGCACGCTGAACAGATCGGATCAGTGGGTAAGATGTGCCGGTATTTCGGGATTGGGCGCGCCAGTACTGCTCCGAGCAAGCGATGCCATCCGGAACAAGAAAGTTGCAGCCCGCCCGCGGGATCGCGCGGCTCCTGGCCATCGGGCGGGACCACCTGTGCAGGGCTGATGCGATCAAGGTCGCGCGGATCGAAGCTGCATTGCCGGCTTTGGCAACCGCTCGGGTACTCACAGATCGCTTCACCGACATGATGCGCAACGCACGCCAGGACGATTTGGCAGTCTGGCTCGACGCGGCCGAAAACAGCAGGCTGGATCCTTCGCCTGCGGCCTACGGCGCGGTTGCAGCTGCGCTGCGGAAACATGATCGAATGGGCAAACCGAGGACCAAGTCAATCGGCTGAAAACGCTGAAACGCCAGATGTATGGCCGCGCGAACATCGATTTGCCTGAGCCCGCCTTGTCACGGCGTCATAAGCACCAGGGTGCATCAACTTTGAGCCAGAGCCAGTTTTGAACGCTCATTGACACCCAGAGCCTAAGGTGCGCCAGTTTAAGGTTTCTCGAATATCTTGTGAAGTTTGGGCAATATCATGGTCGACAATCCGTTTTCTGGAGCATTTTCTCTTCGAGAATGCTTCGTTCATAGACAGTGTGAAAAGGCGCTGATATAGACGATATGTGAGCAGAGAATGGATACTGAGATATCCAAAGCGCACCGATCACGACTCCATTGATAGCTGAGAATGCTGCGATCCCGCTCGATATCACCGGTCCTGCATTAAACCCAATCATACAAGCTAAAGTACCCAAGAAACCTATTAGCACCACAAATTTCAATGCTACCGGTAAAGGGCTATAACCGCCGAAAGATCGTTGACCTCGCGCCATTTCGATCGTCCTGTAATCTTCAAAAACAAACGCAGAAGCTTTTTCTGATTCACGACTACTAAATGCCGCCTTTAGGGCAATGTCCAGTCGCCGCAGAGAATAGCCTGCATCAACGCTTACAGCTTCTTCAACAAGTAGAGGATGTTCTAATGTCAAAACTTGTTCAATGTATGTTACAAGTTCTTTTCGCGCTGCACGCTCTTCGGCTCGACCTGCCTCTGATAGACTTAAATAAAGTCGTTCGATCGCTAGCGCTTCCACCTGTGCCGTCTTTGTAAGTTCTTCTTGCTCAGTGATAATTGCGCTGAACGCGAGAGAAGCTACCAGGGCATGTAATGAACCGATCCTAAATCCAGCTGTAGCAAGAAACTCCTTTGTTTCGTCTGTTAGAGGCTCCTGATACATAGGACGTAGCAGATAGTGCCCCCCACCCACGATCAGCGCAAACCCAACGGGCCAGATCCAGAGATAGTCAGAAATCATCGCGAAGGTCCTTTCTCAGCTATCTTGCACCGGATCTAGAAAGTGATCAGCCCCACTTGTGTGGTCCAATTTGATTGTTAGTGCATGACCGGCCTTTGGTCCATTTGAACGATGGTTTTCGGGGCCGCCAGCCAAATATCGGTCATACCAGCGATAGAAAGTGGTTCTGGGGATGCCGAGTTTGTCCAACGTACACCTGATCGGCAGATGCGACCCTTCGACGAGGCGGATGATCTCCAGCTGGTTCCGTTGCAAACTCTTGGCCACTGACGCTTTCGGAATTAACGAGTGAATGACTGTCGGTTATATCAAGTCGAAAGCCAGCTCATGATTTCCTTCAAAGGTGCACAGTATCCGAAAGATGTGATCCTGTTCGCAGTATTCTTCTACGTTCGATACGGTGTTTCCTACCGCGATCTGGAAGAGATCATGGCGGAGCGAGGTGTTTCCGTCGATCACACCACATTGAACCGCTGGGTGACACGATACTCTTGCGCAATCGCTGAAACAGCACGCCGACGCAAAGGCCCATGCAACCGCTCCTGGCGAATGGACGAAACCTATATTAAAGTAAAGGGATCATGGGTTTACCTCTACCGGGCGGTCGATAAACACGGCAAAACTCTCGATTTCATGCTCTCACAACGTCGAAACAAACCGGCCGCGACAAAGTTCTTCGCCCGGATGTTGGAGATCAATGGTCTACCGGAAAAAATCGTCATCGACAAAAGCGGCGCCAACACAGCTGGTATCAAAGCCATAAACAAGATGCTCAATGGTTTTGGTTGCCCGATCCCAATTGAGATGGTGAGGCGGAAATACCTAAATAACATCGTGGAGCAAGATCACAGGTTCATCAAAAGACGAACTCGCCCGATGCTTGGCTTCAAGTCATTTGAATCTGCATCTGCAACTCTTTCAGGGGTTCTGTCGCAATCTATGTCACCACCTATCAGGTCGAGCGTAGTTCTGGTAGCGCGTGCTCAAAATAGCAGGAGCAGACCGTGACGATCTCATTCAAGGGCGCGCATTTTCCGAAAGAAGTGATTTTGTACGCCGTTTTCTTCTATCTTCGATACGGCGTGTCATACCGGGACCTGGAAGAAATCATGGCGGAACGTGGTGTTGAACTGGATCACGCGACGCTGAACCGTTGGGTGAGCCGATACGCCGGTCTTGTAGCTGATGCTTCGCGGTATAAGAAGCGTCCCGCCGACCGTTCATGGCGCATGGATGAGACTCTGAGTAATTGAGCGACAGCTCTCTTGGCCGGTGCATGATGGCACCGAAACAGCAAAAGGAGAGCAAGATGGAACAGTGTTTTGTTGGACTCGATGTCTCAAAAGCCGAGACATCGATTTGTATCTGCGACGAGAACGGTGACCCTGTATTTGCCGTTAAGAAAGTCACTGACCCGGATGTCATTTACCGGGCACTGCGCAAATACGTTGGATCCATTCAATGCGTCGTCCTCGAAACCGGTCGAATGGCGAACTGGCTTTATACTGAGCTGTCGGATCGGGGTCTGCCGATGGTTTGCATTGATGCACGCCAGGCTCACGCTGTTCTCAGCCAGATGCACAACAAGACGGACGCCAACGATGCCGCCATGTTGGCAGAGCTTGCAAGGACGGGGTTCTATAGGAAGGTCGAGGTCAAGAGCCGGATCGCCCAGGAGCGGCGGGCCTTGCTAAAAGCCCGGGAAGTAGCATTGAAGTCACGTGTGAATGTCGAAAACACGATACGCGGTCTTTTGGCCAGTTTCGGACTGCGGCTGCCAACGCACCTTCAAACCTACGAGGAGCGGATCCATGCAATCCTGAAAGATCGGCCAGTCTTGTCCAAGATCATCCTGCCTTTGCTCGACTTGCGGACAGTGGCCCTACGGCAAGTGGCAGCGCTGAGCAAAGAAATGGCGCGCCATGCAAATGACGATGAAGCCTGCCAGCGGTTGATGACAATCCCGGGCGTTGGACCCGTGAGTGCCGTTGTCACTGTGCCCTTAATTACTGGACGCAAATACATTGCCGGACATTTGGCCCGGTTTTGTGCCCTTAATTCTCGGATATCCACAGGCTAGCGGCGACTTTTTTCGAGGGTGCGATCCGCGCATCGGAGCAACTCCGCACGGTCCGCATTCACACCGAGTTGTTCGATTGCTTTTTTAGCCGCCGCCAGAAAATCGGGTTTAGTTGTGTTGTCCGGTTTTCGTGCCGGGAACCAGGCCTTCTGAATTTTGCGATCATCTTTCGCCGGGGTTGGCGAACTGCATGAAAGGTGAACGAGTTGATCCAATAAATTGCGTTGAACAGGGAATGCCATGCGTAGCCTATCTCGTGCTGAAGGATCACGTCGCATCGCAATAGATACGGCCACCAATGGTCGCGTCATCAATAGGTGAACAGCAGCGAGCATAGTATACCGGTCATGGCGGGATTTGGAGCAAAGCCCCGCGTGACGAAGTTCTGGCGCAAGTACCCGTACAACCTGTAGCGCCAAGTCCAATTGCCTAACAACATGCTGACTTCCGCGCCAATACAGTTGCTCCAACCACGCTGCGCCCTTCAAAGCTCGGACTTCCAACCGTAAGGGAACTTTAAACTCTGCACCTGGCGCCGTGCCGAGAGGTAACAGGCCAGTACCGCAGGAATTGCAGATCATAGACCAAGCATAGCGCCAGTGCCGCAGGGAAACTCCAGGCACTTTCCGCGTACATGTCGGACAGTACTGAAAGTCTGAACAGGGCACACATTCGACTGGAAACCCTGCGCGACGCTTGAGCAACATGCCCTGTATGTCACTCGACGGCAGATGAGCCAGAGTACCGAACCGATCGAAATTTGCGCCTCGCAGATCGTGACTGGTCTCCGGCGGCTTATCACCCGAAAGCCCGAGATAGCCAAGTAATTCAGGAACAGAGCAATAATTGGCTTCAGCAAGCCGGGTGACCCAACTTGATAACAATTCGTCTTGTAGCGGCGGAGGACGCCTCGGCAGCGGAAGAATAGTCACTAAAACGCCGGAACGGCCTGTCTTCGAATGTTCCAGCTGTGCTTGGCCCAGATCGGTTGCCAGGCTTGAACCGCCTCATCCGTGATACGCTCCTCGCCTGTCTCGATAGCGTCTATCGCAAGCGCCTTGACCATTGTGAATACTCGCGACGTAACACCGCCTGTCACACCCAGAATGGTTCGAAGCGAATGCACACTGAGGCTGGACCCGCGTTCCAATTGCATCGCAGCAATCAGCGTCTGGATAAGACGAGAGAATTCGATATCGTCTTCCCAGAACGGCAAGAAATGCTCGTCCAGACGCCGGGCCAGTTGTTCATCGCCGCGAATGGCGTCGACCGCTTCATTCACACCAAAGACGACGAGAGATGCACAGAGATCATTAGCGAGGAACCGCAGCATATTCAGGAAACGCCGTTGCTCGCGATAGCTGCCCGCCAGCAAGTTGTGGACTTCGTCGATCATGATCATCTTCAGGTCCATGTCGCGCAAGTGGCTGAGGGCGCGCACCTCCAGTTCGGACACTGTGTGCCGCCCCCACATGGGCGCACCGATTGATGCCAGAATGTGCTGATAGAAACGCCTTTCATCAGGGGCGGGTGGCGCCTGCAATAACAGGATCGGTGTTTGGGTAACGCCAATATCTGCTTCGTATTGAGTTGGGTACAGGCTTTCCATTCGCTTAGCGATCATGGTCTTTCCTATCCCTGAACTACCGTAAACCATAAGGCCAGGCATCCGGGACTGTCTTGGCATCTCCATGAGAGAATTGAGCCTGTTGAGTACAATATTTGCGCGATCGAATGCGATCCACCGGTCACTGCGGACCAGGTTAAGTCTTTCGTTTGTTTCCATGAATGTCATCTATCGGGTAGGTAGGAAGATCCGGATTATTGGTATCGATCGCGAACATCTCGCGGGATGGATCGCGTCTGGTTTTGTCGTTAGGAAGTCGCGCTTGACGTTCACCCTCCAGCCGCACCGCCAGGGTTTGCTGCTTTGCCGCGTGCGCGATGCGCCTTTGTTCTTCAATAATTTGAAACAGCATCGCCTCCGGGATCGTCCCGCCGTGGCGTTCGTGAAATATCGCACGCGCACGCCGCGACTCCCAAAGCGAAATCCGTGGCCGCGACAGATTCTTGTAGCGCGCTACTATGGTCCGTCCTTCGTCATTTACAGCCCAAATCTGGGACATATCGCGAGGGTCGTATTTTACAGTAACCTTCCCGACGCCACGGCCGATCATTGGACCAAATGCGTCGCTCCAATAGCCGACAGAAAACAGCTTGATCCCGGTTCGCGCCAACTGACGACGTTCGGAAGGAAGAAAGCTGATGCGTAACGCCTCGGTATCAACGACCTTTCTGCCTGCGCCATCACCACCGAGATCTGCCCAAGCCGCCAGCGGTGCTCTCCCCAATCCGCTGTGACGGGTATTGTGATAGCGACATATCTCCAAGTGCAGCCAATCCTCGAACTCCTCCAACGTCATCGCCGCATTGTCAGAGCTGTCGTAATCCCCCTTGTCCTTGGGGGATGATTGCGTTGTTCCCGGAAGTACATGAACTGCGCCCATGGTTGTCCCTATAAGACGTTCGATATGGCCGCCATAATGCGCGCGACCTGGTGGCCTGTACTCGATTGAGATTCCCCAATCTGCACAGGCCGACTGGAAGGCGTTGCTTCGGAAATCCCGCCCGTTGTCAACATGAACGGCTTGCGGAATCCCAGCAGCAGGCCAATACAACTCCTCCAGTATCTCTGGCGCCCGGATCGACTTCGTTCGCACGCAATGGTGCAGACACAAACCGATGGACAAGACTGACGGTGTATCAAAACTCACATGTACGCCCAGAACAACGCGAGTCGCGACATCGATGGCGAGAGTCAACCAGGGTCGCCCCAAAGGTTTACGCTCGAATTGATCGACAAGAATGATGTCAGCCAGAGTGTGATCGATTTGGACAACGTCTAAAGGGCGCTCCACATTCAAGGCCCCTACCCTCGGCTCGAAAACTTGCCTCGCCGCCTTTGCGCCTTTCCGTTTCCGCATCACCTCGCGTTGATCCATAGCGTCGACACGCGACTTGATCGTACGCCGAGTGGGAAGGCGATAGCCTCTCGCCGCGCACTCTGCCCGGATCTCGCTGACGATCCTCAGAAAGCTTGGGGGTTCTGGAACGAGATAGTGTTGACGTAGAACGCGCTCGATAGTGCTTTCTACATCTGGCTCCAGGCGACGTGAGCCATGCTTCGGACCGCGTCGTTTAGGGAGTAAGGAGCTCGCGCGCCCATCATTAATCTTAAGACGGCGGTAAAAATCCCAAGCGGTGCTTCTCGAAACGCCCATAATCTTGGCCGCTTCCAACAGTAGCGGTCCTATATCTTGCCCTGACTCCTCAAGTTCCAGTATTGGACGCAACGCATTGGCCCGTTCAACTGCGAGCGCTCTTTCTTCTGGGTTCTCTATTTCATTAGACAAGATCATCCCCACGCGACTTATCCACAGGACACTCCGTCCGGGAATTAAGGGCACAGTCCGGTAATTAATGATACAGTCCAGAAATTAAAGGCACAATCAAGCACTGATTTTGCTCAACTTTTTAAAACCAGCGTCCAGCAATTAAAGGCACAGTGACACACGCGATGAACGGCAAACAGGGCATCCTGTCGGAGTTCAGTAGCGGCGGGCTCTATTTCAGTCCGGACTGCCTGAATGTTGGCGGCGGCGGAGCGACCAAACGGTTGAATTGAGGTTCCTGCGGTCTTTCTGACGAGGCACCGCAGGCAGCGGGTGCGAGTTGGCAGCAGGTGCCTTGCAAAGCGGTCATTCATGCGGCATGCGGAATTTGTGAATGGGGGCTCAGAGCGGTCATCTGACAACTTCCGTCAGCCATCAAAGGCCTCCAAGCGCGCCAGAGGTCGGCAGTGCGGACAAAGCCGACCTTGCAGAAAAGTGAGGGAATCCTTGAAAAAGCTTGCTTCCGCTGGGATGGTTTCTCCGACAGAATTTTCTGAGGAAATTAGAATGCATTTTCCCAAACTTGCGGCGGTTTCGTCGGTTTTTCTCACTATAGCCAGTTCGCAAGCGCTCTCCCAGGATGGGGGGCCGATACTGTTCACAAACGTCAACGTGTTTGATGGTGTGAATGAGAAAATGATTACAAATGCCAATGTCGTTGTAACCGACAATCTGATCACAGATGTGTCCTCAGAACCCCTCGCCGTCGCCAATGGTATCGTGATCGACGGCGGCGGGCGCACGTTGATGCCGGGCCTGATCGACGTACACTGGCACACGCTTTACTGTTGCAATCCGCAGAGTGTGGTTGTGACCGGCGATATTCTTGAAGTCGCGGTGCGGGGTGCCATCGGGTCCGAAGGCACGTTAATGCGCGGCTTTACAACGGTGCGCGACGTTGGCGGCAATTCATTTGCCATAAAACGGATGATTGACGCAGGCGAGATCGAAGGCCCCCGTATCCTGCCGTCCGGCCCACCCGTGACACAAACCGGCGGCCACTTTGACTATCGCCCCTACCAAGCGGTTCCGACGAACGGCGCGGATTCGCAATGGTACTGGTACAGCGTTGGTTTGATGGCGCAGGCTGATGGTGTTCCGGAAGTGGTCAAACGCGCGCGTGAAATCATGCGCATGGGCGCAAGCCAGCTTAAGATTTCCACCGGTGGCGGGGTGTCATCCACTTATGACCCTCTGGATGTACGCCAATATACCAAGGCCGAAATCGAGGCTTTCGTAGAGGTGGCCGACACCTACAACACCTATGTTGCTTCTCATGTCTTCACGGACGAGGCCGTGGAAATTGCCGTTGCCGCTGGCGTTAAGTCCATCGAGCATGGCTTCTTGATGAGCCGCGAAACGATGGAACTGATGCGCGACAATGAAGTTTGGTTGTCAGTGCAGCCCCTGCTGGATGACGAGGATGGCTTTTCTTTCGACGACCCTGTTAGCCAGCAGAAATGGATCGACGTCACCAACGGTACAGATTTCACCTACAAAACGGCGAAAGAAGTTGGCGTGAAAGTCGCCTTTGGCACCGATATCCTGTTCGATCCCAAACTGGCCGAACGTCAAGGCGCGTTCCTTGCCAAATTGCAGCGCTGGTACACGCCATACGAGGTGCTGAAAATGGCGACTTCAACCAATGCTGAACTGCTCAAACTCTCAGGCCCG
>NZ_JBXWPT010000015.1:0-77197 GCF_059612005.1 Ruegeria sp. CDSA141 | reverse complement strand
TGGCGGGGTCTCCGTCTGCATGATCGCCTCAAGATCAACTCATAGCAGCACGGCTTAAAAATGTCGCCTATGGGCTCATTGCGGTCATTAGCTGCACTTGGCATGAGCGACCGCTATGCGGACAAAGCGGACTTTCAATCGAAAAAATGAAAGTCCGCTTATTGATTGTAGCGCATGCTTTAACTGAGGTGATGCACTTCTTGAAAGCCGTAGACCGGCGTCGGGATACCCTCCATCCGTGCCTTTATTTGAAGCGACAGGAACTGTGAATAATGCCGGGACTGATGCAGGTTTCCACCATGCATCCAAAGGTTTGGAACCTGTGTCGGCTTCCACATATTGCGTTGCTCGCCTTCCCAAGGCCCCGGGTCCTTGGTTGTGTCAGAGCCTAGACCCCAACATTTCCCAAGGCGATCTGCCATATCCTGGCCCATTAGGTCCGCGACCCAACCGTTCATCGAATTATACCCGGTCGCATAGACCACCAGATCGGCATCCAGATGCGTTCCGTCATCAAGGATAACTCCGGTTTCATCAAGCGCAGTGACCTGACCGCGTTTCAGTTTGATCTCGCCATCAATGATCAACTGGCTGGCCCCGATATCAATGTAATAGCCCGATCCGCGACGCAGGTATTTCATAAACAGCCCGCTGTCATCATCGCCCCAATCCAGCCAGAATCCCGCCTTTTCAAGGCCGTCATAAAACTCTTTGTCCTGCTCTTTCATCGCGGCATAAGCCGGAATCTGGAATTCGTGCAGAATGCGATAGGGCAGCGACGCAAAGATCAGATCGGCTTTTTCGGTCGTCATGCCTGACTGCACCGCACGTTCAGAATAGAGTTCGCCCAGTCCGATTTCCATGAGGGTGTCCGAGCGGACAATATGGGTTGAGGACCGCTGCACCATTGTCACGTCAGCATCGTTTTCCCAAAGCGCCGCGCAGATATCGTGGGCCGAGTTGTTGGACCCCACCACAACGACCTTCTTACCGGCCCATTTGTCGGGACCTTCATGTTCCGACGAATGCACCTGTTCGCCTTTGAAAACATCCATACCCGGAAAATCAGGCATGCGTTTCTTGCCGGACATCCCCGTCGCCATGATCAGATGTTTGGGCCGCAGCACAACTTCTTCGCCGTCCCGGTCCACAGTGATGGTCCATTCGCCCTTGTCTTCATTGAACGTGGCGGATTTGGCCGTCGTGCGCGTCCAATAGTTCAGCTCCATCACCTTGGTGTACATCTCAAGCCAGTCACCGATCTTGTCCTTGGGCGAGAACACGGGCCAGTTTTCCGGAAACTTGATATATGGCAGATGGTCGTACCAGACCGGGTCATGCAGACAGAGGGATTTGTAGCGATTGCGCCAACTGTCGCCGGGCCGGTCATTCCGTTCAACGATGATCGTCGGAACACCCAGCTGACGCAGCCGCGCACCCATGGCGATCCCACCTTGACCACCGCCGATGATGACGCAGTAGGGCTGTGTTTTGTAGCCCAGTTCAGCCTCTTCCTGCGCCCGTTCTTCGGCCCATGTGGACCTGTGTTTGCCCGCACCATGCTTGGCCCCAAGTGGGCGGTTGAACCCTTTGGGCTCTTCATGACCTTTCAGCTCGACCATCGTGGTCAGCAAGGTCCATATCTTGCCATCCTTGAGGCGCAGCAACCCGTAGCCGCGTGCCAATCCGGTTTCGAACTCGATCCATGAGGTGGTTATTCCGCCGTCTTCGGTGGGCACCTCACCTTCGGATACTTTCCAACCGCTCGGTTTGGTTGTGACCAGCTGATGCGAAAGCATATCTGCCACCTGCGCCTTGCCTTCGACCGTTTTGATATTCCAGGTAAAGCTGACCAGATCGCGCCAATAGCAATCGTCTTGGAACATATCGCACGCGGCACTGATATCGCCTTTGGATAAAGCCGCACCGAAGTCATCCAGAAACCCCTGCACCTGATCCGAGAGTGTTGTGTCGAGCATGTGATCCTCCCTATCTCCACGGAGCAGAAGGCTGGCAAATCCGTGACCCTTCGGGCAAGCGGATTTGGTGAATCAACACTTGGTGCGGTCCAAAAACGCCATAGTTTGTTGCGCGCGCAACAAGGGCGCAACACGGGTACGTGTTCGTTTAAGCGGGCGGTTTAAGCCCGGCTTTTCGCATACGGCGCAGGATCGTCGATCGGTTCACACCAAGGCGCCTTGCCAGTTGGGACATGTTCCAATCGCAAGCACGCAAAAGTGTTTCCAGATCATCTGATTCCTGCTTTTGCGTAGGGGCGAGCGCCGGGGCGGGCAAATCCGTTAAGTCGATGATGTTGTCCCCACACAGGGCGACCGAACTTTGCAGTAGATGTTCCAGTTCACGAATATTTCCGCGCCACAACCGTGATTTCAAATCGGCGCGGGCAGCGGTCGACAGGCGAATATCATGGCTGGCAAACCGTCGGAGCAGACGATCAATTAGCCAATCCAAATCCGCACGGTGTCGCAAAGGCGGCAGAGACAATGTGGCCCCCGCAATCCGGTGAAGCAGATCTTCACGCAGACCGCCCTGCAATCCTGCCGGGGGCTGCCGGCATGAGGCGATGATCCTCAGATCAGCGCGCCGCTCAAGCACTGCCAAAAGAGAGGCCTGCGCAGGCTCGCTCAGGTCTTCAACGCCGCGCAGGAACAGTGTGCCAGGTTCGATAGCATGGCAGAAGCTGAATGTCGGAGTGTCGCAGCAGATCACGGTGTGGAAATCCTGTGTCGCGGGATCGGCCATATGGATCGCGCGCGCCAGCTTGGTTTTGCCTGTCCCGCTTTCACCGGTCAGTAAAAGCGGCAGATTTGTCGGCGCAAGACGGGCAGCCTTGTTCAAAAGTTGCTGAAGGCCCACATCCGGCCCCGCAAAGCTGCCAAGGGCACCAGGCAGAACCTGTTCGCGTTTGCGCAGGGCTGCCGTCATCTGCGGCGTCTGTGGCGCAACGGCATGACCATAGAGCGCGCGCCCATCCTTGAGGTGTAGAACGCGGTCTTCGGACGGTCTGCCGCGCATGAATTCGGGCATGTCATCAACACTGATTTCAAGCCAGTCCTGCAATTGCGACCCGATCAGGTGGCCCGAACCGTCCGGGTCCAGTGCACATCGGGCCCCCGAAGTCATACCGATGATCTTGCCGCCTCCGTCCACTGCAACCGCCGCTTCAGGATCGACCTCAAGAAATTCGGGGCTGGCAGAAAAGCGCAGGACCCAATCGCGCCGGGTCGATGCCATCAGGTTTGCCATCTCGACGCGACGTGCGGAATTCGTCACCAATGTCATGGCCAGATTCTGCGATGCCTTAGGCGAGGGTCCACGCAACAAAGACACATCCAGAACAGCCGCAAGACCACCTTTGGTGTCAAAAATTGGTGCTGCCGTACAAGACAGCGGCGTATGCGTAATTGAAAAATGATCGCCTTGATGAATCGTAACCGGCTGACCTGTAACGATACACGACCCCACCCCGTTCGTTCCTGCCAACTCTTCCGTCCACTTGAATCCTAGATGAAGACCCGCTGTTCTGAGCTCGTCCTCGAAGTTTCGGTCGCCAAAGAAATCGACGCAGACACCATCTGCATCCGCAAGCAGCAGGACGTAGTTCTGCCCTGCCACCTGCGCAAACAGGGATTGCAGCCCCGAACGCGCCGTTGCGATCAGACGTTCGGATTGTTCCAGATGTTCACGGAATTTGGTGTCCGGGAGGATGTGCGCTGGTTCCTGTCGTGAGGGATCCATTCCATAGGTTTCAACACAGCGCTGCCAGCTATCCGCGACAAGTCGGTCTCGCCCTGTATCGAACCCGCTTAAGACACGGTCAATCTCTTTTGAGTGCTGGCGGTCCAACAGCTTCCCGTCCTACAAATCCTTCCTAAAAATAGCATGAGTATAGCTGCGCGCCTATGTTCAATATTCGACTGGCAAACGTTTGGCGCGTTGCCTCGTCAAGCTGACCTTCGTTAATCGCGCAGCATTGGACCCTTTCGGCTCGAAGCTGACGTTGGGTGAATTCCTCCCAATGTCCGCATTTCGGACGAAGCTGATATTCGCATTCTCTGTCCGAATGTCAGCTAACTTTCGCAGACCGCCCTCATAGTCCCGAACGGCGGCAGCTTGAAATGAGTTGTGCGCGCCTCATCACAACTCGTTCTACTCGATGCTTACTTATGTCGAGAATTCAACCCTCACCGCGTCATCTCAGGCAGTTTGATTCTTTGGATCTTACCGGATGGGCCTTTCGGCAATTCTTCCAGTAAATAAACCGTGTCTGGAGATTTGAACGCGCCGAGCTTTTGGACACAAATCTCGACAAGTTGTTCGGACGACAATGTGGAGCCATCACACAATTTAACGGCCGCCTCCACACGTTCACCATAAGTTTTGCACGGGCGAGCAAAAGCGGCGGCTTCAATTACGTCAGGGTGCGAATACAGTGCTTCGTCGATTTCACGAGGGGCAATGTTTTCCCCTCCCTTGATAATCAGTTCCTTCAGTCGACCGGTGACAAAGAAATACCCGTCGTTGTCGATATGGCCCAAGTCACCTGTTCGAAGCCACCCGTCCGAGGTGAAGGTTTCGCCGGTTGCGTCGGGATTCTTGAGATACTCGCGCATGACATTTGGTCCACGCACAGCGATCTCGCCTTGCAGATGAGGTGGTAGAGGAATCAGATCAGGTGACAGGATGCATGCCTCATTGCCAAACGCCTTGCCCGGTGAGCCAATTTTGCGAATGCCCGGCGGCAATGGGTTCGATAGAATCTGGGCGGCGGTTTCGGTCAGGCCCATGGTTTCAACAATCGGCACTTCGAAACGGGCTTCGAATGCAGTTTGCACATCGGGCGCAAGCGGGGATGACGCTGAACGGCCGAAGCGTAACCGATCCCGGGTGTTGGATGACGGGGTTATGTCAGAGTGGAGCAGGTGCGAGATGATTGTCGGCACGACAGAGAACCATGTCGCCTTCGCTTCTTCGCACTGGTCCCAAAACTTGCTGGTTGAAAACTTCTCGGCCACCGCCAATGATCCGCCAGAGACCAATGCGCTTATGACCGTTACGCACAAGCCGTTGATGTGGTAAATTGGCAATACGCAGAGACCGCGATCGCTTGGCGTCAACCTGTGCGCCACGGTTGGTGTCCAACCGCCTGCCAACAAGCTCGCGTGGCTGTGCACGACACCTTTGGGGCGTCCGGTTGTCCCCGATGTGTACATTAACAGTGCGTCGTCTGCAGGCTCAAGCCGGTGTAATACCGGGGCTTTGTTGTCACCGGCTTCTGTGAGCCGAGACATTCTCGTCGGGCTTACCCTTTCGAACAAATTGACCTGGGCCTCGCCGACAAGTGCAATGCGCGCTTCGCAGTGATCCAGCGCATATCCTATAGCCTCGTCTCCCGCGACGAGGTTGATCACCGTCGCACGGAACCCGCCGTAAAGCACTCCGTAAAGGCATTCGATTGCCTTGCGACCGTTTGGCTGTAGGATTGCGACGCTCGTCCCTTTATTCAGTCCCAACGCCGTCAATTGTTGCGCAAGTTGTTTTGCTTTGCTCTGCAAATCCGACCAGGTCAGCGCAGGTTCGCCGTCAAAAAACAAATAGGCGTCGCGATCACCGTCGGTGCTTGCCCGGTCATCTAGCCAGTCGCGGACGGTGCCGTTTGGCGGCGTATGATCATCCACCTTCATTCCCCTGCATCCGCCCAGTAATCTGCGAAGATGTCTTCGACGGTGGGTTCGATAGGTGGAATTTCCCGAACGATTTTGGTGGTTTGAATGAAGTGCTTCCAATGCAGGTTCTCATCAATCGCATTGCCGCCCCAACTGCCGCATCCCATCGAAAGCGAGAAGGGCATGCCGTTGTTGAATGAGCCACCGGTCGCGAAAGTGTGCGCCTGATTGACGATGACACGGCAGGTTGGCATCAAGGTACCCAATGCCACCGCACGCGCGTCATCTGCAGTGTGAATGCCGATGGAATGTCCTGCCCCTTGATAGTCCAGAATGCGCGCCGCGATAGCTCGCGCGTCATCGTAGTCCTTCGCGCGGTAAAGCGCGGCAACGCGGCTTAGCTTTTCGCCGGACAGCGGATGATCCGGGCCGATGCCTTTGGTTTCGACCGCAAGGAACTTTGTGTCTTCGGGCACCTGATCAGACAGACCTAACGCCGCAATCATCTTGTCGGCATCCTGCGCGATGACTTCCCGGTTCAGATGGCCGTCGGGCCAAAGCTTCGAAACAATCTGAGCTTCGTCTTCCACCAGCGCCCCACCTTCAGTGGCGAGCGCCGCAATGAAATCCTCATAGATCACGTCCACAACGATCATCGAGTTTTCAGACGAACAAGAAGTTGCGTTGTCGAACGTCTTGGAAGCGGTAATTTTCTGAGCAGCAGCCTTCAGATCGGCGGTCTCGTCAACGATAACCGTAACGTTGCCTGCGCCCACGGCTACAGCGGGTGTACCGCAGGTCTGGGCACGATGGACATTGTTCTGGCTGCCTGTGCAAATCACCCGATCGCACAGCTCCATCATGGCCTGAGTTTTGGCCTTGGAGCCGGGCGCTGGGACCATCTGAACCAGATCATGATTCAGCCCCAGCTTGTCAAATTCGGCATGAACGTTGGACAAAAGCAACTCGCAGCTGGCCACACCTTTGGGCGAAGGGGCAACAACCACCGCGTTGCCACACTTCAATGCGTTAATGATGTTGTTGGCAGGCGTGGCTGCAGGATTGGTCGAGGGCACCACAGCGCCCACCACCCCGATGGGGCGCGCGATTTCGGTGATGCCGGTGGAGGCGTCGTTGCTGATAATCCCGTGCGTTTTCACGCCCTTGATGTCGCGCATCAAGCCAAGTGTCTTGCGATGGTTCTTGATGATCTTGTCGGGCACATTGCCAAGCCCGGTTGTCGCGACCGCAAGTTCGGCCAAAGCCCGATTGCGAGAAGGCTCCATAATCGCCCAAGCGGCAGCTTCGGCTGCGCGGTCATAGCGCCTTTGGTCGGCACCCGTCTCGTAAGCTTTCTGAGCGGCGCGCGCTCGAGCCACAACCCTGCTCAATTGAGCAATATCATCATGTGCATTCATCGCGAAATTCCTATGGAAGAGGATAGGGCACGGGTCGCCCTATCCATTACTCTGCCACTCGTTAAAGACCTGCCAGAAGCTCTTTCAGTGTTTCCTGACGCGCAGCCCACATTTCCTGAACCTCTTCA
Organism: Ruegeria sp. CDSA141; assembly: GCF_059612005.1. Taxonomy (NCBI): domain Bacteria; kingdom Pseudomonadati; phylum Pseudomonadota; class Alphaproteobacteria; order Rhodobacterales; family Roseobacteraceae; genus Ruegeria; species Ruegeria sp. CDSA141. The sequence continues at coordinate 69,964 of NZ_JBXWPT010000015.1, read as the reverse complement.
CGGGTCATAATGTGCATGGGCGAACCGCCTGCTTTCATTTTGCCCGCCACACGCGAGTTCTTGAACATCTCGGGTACGGTTGCGGCCAGTTTGTCGATGACCTCTGGCGGCGTTCCTTTGGGCACCATGACACCGCGGAAATTCACGCTGGCGTTGTCGATGTCAAAGCCCTGCTCTTTTAACGTCGGGACGTCAGGCAGGAACTCATTGCGTTCCAGATCAAACACGCCAAGGATTTTGACGTTGCCCGCTTCCTGTGCACGGAATGCGTCTGACAGATTATTCACGCCGCCCATGACGTCACCCGCTATCACAGCTTTCATTGCTGCCGCACCGCCACCTTTGGTCGGGATATATGCCATTTTAACACCTGCTTCTTTCTCAAGTTGCAAGGCGGCAATGTGGTGTCCAACAAATAGACCTGCCCCAGAGAACGTCAGTTTCCCGGGGTTTTCCTTGGCGTAGGTGACCACGTCCTCCATGGAGTTGAACGGGCTGTCCTTGGCCACCACAAATACCGCGGGGTCAGCGCCCCAGTTGGCGATCGGTTCAAAGCTGTCCGCCGAGTATTCGACACCGCCCTTAATCGACTGCGCAATGAAATGCGGAATGTTGTATGCCCCGAGCGTATAGCCATCAGCCTCGGCCTGGGTTGCAAACCAGTTCCAGCCAACCCGCCCACCAGCGCCGGGTTTGTTGATGATCGCAATGGGCATACCAAGCGCATCTTCATTGCCTGCCGTCATGGTGACAATGCGGGCCTGGAAGTCAGTGGCCCCGCCAGCACCATAGCTGACCATCATCATGATGGGGCGTTCCGGGTAATCCTCGGCGATGGCCATGCCACCGGTCAGGGACATTAGCGCCAACGCGGCGCCTGCCAGTAAATGTTTCATGTTAGATCCTCCCTTGGATTTTTGATCGCCGCTTTGCGCGGTCTTTTTCAGAAAAATATCTCTCGCGGTGTGTAGACTTTGAGCAGCAGGGCGAAGAGCCCGTACATCACCGCCAGAAACCCTGCCGTGATGATCACGCGCTTGACCCAGGTCTTGGCTTCGTCATGTGGCGCCGGGTCGTAGAAGCTGAGAAGCAAGAAAAACGTGATCGTACCCGCGGTGTAGAAACCCAACGCCTTGGCGGCCCAGAAAATGTAGACAAGCGCGATGGTCAGGCCTGGCAGAAGCCACACGAAATCTTTGCGCGAAACGCCATTTCCCACCTTTGTCCAACCAAGGATCGCTTTGACGAATGTCCACAATGCCAAGACGACGAAGACGGTCGAAATCAAACGCGGAAACAGGAAGGCTTCGGCAGGCTGTTGTGTATAGCTTACCCATGCCACCCACATTCCGACCGCCGCAATAATGCCGGACGCCACAATGTGTTGAACGCGTGGAAGACTGATTTGGCTCATCCCATGATCTCCTCTTTAGAGGTGTAGCGACGGCTGCGAAGTTCCATCCAGACCGAATAAGCAATTGATGCAATCACGATGGCAATTAGGACGATGTTCAGCGTGCCAGTCAGGAAATAGCTCGCCATCCCGTCAGTGGCTCCGGCAATCATTGACCCTTGGATGAAATTTGCTTCGGCAATCGGGCCAAGGATCAGGCCAAGCACCAGCGGCGCGGCCGAGAAGCCGAAGCGTTCAAGGAAGTACATCATAACGCCCAATGCGGCCATGACGTAAACGTCGCCCATGCTGGACTGGACCGAGTAGCTGCCGAAGACGGCGAGCCCCAGAACAACGGCCGCCATGACGCTTTGCGGCACCTGTGCAACCCGGGCGGCAAGGCCAGCCACATAAAGGCCGAAGATGCACATGAGCACCTGACCGATCAGCATCGAGTTGATAAAGGTCCACGCCACATCCGGGTGATTGTCAAAGAGATCGGTGCCCGGAAAAATTCCGTGGATCAGCAGACCACCCAGCAGCACTGCTGCCGTGGGCGAACCAGGGATCGAAAGCGTCAGAAGTGGCACAAGGCTTGGGCCGACCATGGCGTTGTTCGCGCTTTCAGCTGCGATCACACCTTCACTGTGGCCCTTGCCAAATTTATCACGTTCCGGGCTGAACTTTTTGGTTTGGTCATAGGCGACAAGACCTGCGATTTGACCTCCGACGCCTGGAATAAGCCCAATGACCGAACCTGTGATGGTACCAATGCTAAGGGCGCGAGGGCGGCGCAGAAGCTCGCGCACCGCATCCATGATCGAATGTTTCTCGACCTCGATCACTTCAGCATTTGCTGCTTTGCGGCCTTTTGCGAACATGGTCAGTACCTGGGGAATGGCAAACAACCCGATGAGCGCCGCAATGATGTTGATACCGCCACCCAATGCTGGGTGAAAAATAAACCGCTGCGCGCCCATGATGTCGTCAAATCCGATGGTCGCAAGCCAGAGGCCGATGCAACCGGACAGAAGGCCCTTCACCACCGAAGCGCTGTCCAGCGAACCGATTACAGTGACGCCAAGGATGGCGAGCCAGAACAGGTGACTGGGACCGAATGCCAGCGCCCATTGCGCCAGTACGGGTGTCAGGAAGATCAACAGCAGAACACCAATCACGCCCCCGACTGCCGAAGCTAGGAAGCTGAGCTGCAACGCTTGAGCCCCTTTGCCTTGCTTGGCCATGGTATGACCGTCCAACGTCGTTGCGATGTTTGCAGGTGCACCGGGAATTTTAAGAAGGATGGCGCTGACCGCGCCACCTGCCACTGTGGATGTATAGGCCGCTCCCAAAAGGATCAGTCCCTGAACGGGTGCCAGGTGGAAGGTGAAGGGGATTAAAAGGGCCACTGCCATTGTCGGTGATAGTCCGGGGGTTGCCCCCAAAATCAGCCCACCAATCGTCCCCAAAAGCAACAAGCCAAAAGAGATCGGTGTGAAGACATCTCCGAAGTAATAAAGGAATTCCAAAGTTCCACCTGATGGTTTTCTCACGTTGACATCACAGGCTAAGAGATGAAAATAGTTTTGCAAATGTTTTCATTTTTTAGCCGAATAAGTGTGAATAATGGCCCGAAAACAAAAAGATAAACCTGATATCGTCGCTGTTGCGAAAGCGGCAGGGGTTTCCATCTCGACGGTCTCGCGAAGCTTCAATCACCCTGATCTTCTCAAACCGGCGACTCGCAAGAAGATTGATCGAGCGGTGCAGAAACTGGGCTATATTCGCAATCGCGCGGCGCAGGTGATGCATGGGCGGCGCAGTGGCACCATCGGACTGGTCGTGCCAACAATTGACAACGCGATCTTTGCCGAATTGATCCAGTCCTTCTCTGATGGGCTGGATCAGTACGGTTTCACGATGCTTATTGCATCTCACGGTTTCGATTTGGATCGCGAATACAAAATGCTGCGCAAACTGATGGAACACCGTGTCGATGGGCTGGCGCTTATCGGGTTGGAACACTCGGACGCCACCCATCAACTAATCGAACAGCAGGGGGTGCCAACTGTTGCAATCTGGAACTATGCCGACGACGCACGATTATCTTGCGTAGGGGTTCAAAATTCAGAGGCTGGCCGCTTGGCCGCGTGTCACCTGTTGGATCTCGGCCACCGCGACATCGGCCTTGTCTTTCCCGACCTTGCTGGAAACGACCGAGCTCACGATCGGTTGCACGGAGCTCTTTCAGAGCTGCGGCGGAAAAAGATCAAGGTGCCGGAAGAGTGGCAACTGCAGGCCCCCTACAGCATTGCGGACTCAAAACGCGCTAGCCTGTCGTTGTTGGGGAAGTCTCCGCGCCCCAGTGCCATTTTGTGCGGTAATGACATTATTGCTCAAGGCGTGCTTTATGCCGCGAAACACTTGGGCATTGCTGTGCCTGGAGAACTTTCAATAATGGGGATCGGCGATTTCAAAGGATCGGGAGAAATCGAACCGTCACTCTCAACCATCCGCATTCCGGCCAAACGAATTGGAGCTTTGGCCGCAAAGCAAATAGCGGACGCCGTTACTGGAAAAAGCGCGGGTACAACGGCGACAAATTACGAACTCAGTGTATTAGTTCGGGATTCCACCGCGACTCCATCTGGAATGGCAAACACCTGAAACGGTCCTGGACATCTTGGCGAACACAGCCTTGGCCCAAGCTGTCAAGTGCGAGGTAGTGCCATACAAAAGTGCAATCGACGGCTTGGCAGTGCCCCCTATCCCGTCAACCATCCAATGCACGCCATCCGATATCGCGCCGATAAAACCCTTCAGGCCAATCCACACCTTCAACCATTTCATAGGCCCGGTCGCGCGCCTCCTTCAACGTGTTTCCACGCGCGGTCACGTTCAGGACACGCCCGCCCGAGGCCACAACCTGCCCTTCCACAGTCTTCGTTCCCGCGTGGAATACCATGTTTCGGCTGTCTTCAGGCAGCGCGTTCAACCCTTTGATCGCAGTGCCTTTCTCATAAGCGCCAGGGTAGCCATTCGCCGCCATCACGACCGTGATGGCATGGTCATCCGCCCAATTCACCCGCACCTCATCCAACCTGCCTTCGGCAGCGGCGTGCATCAGGTCCATCGCTTGCGCGCCCATACGCATCATCAACACCTGACATTCCGGATCACCGAAGCGGACGTTGTATTCAACCAGCCTTGGCTGCCCATCCTTGATCATCAACCCTGCATAAAGAACCCCCTGAAACGGCGTTCCCCGGCGCTTCATCTCGGCGATCGTAGGGCGCACGATCTCTTCCATCGCGCGCGCTTCTACTTGTTCACTTAAAACCGGAGCCGGAGAATACGCCCCCATTCCGCCGGTGTTCAGGCCAGTATCGCCTTCACCTACCCGTTTGTGATCCTGGGCCGTGCCGACAGAGAGAATGTTCTCTCCATCGCACAGAACGAACAGCGAGGCTTCTTCGCCATCCATGAACTCTTCAATCACGACTTCCGCGCCCGCACCGCCGAAAGCACCGCCGAACATGTCGTCAATGGCGTCCAGTGCGGTCTTTTCGTCCATCGCAACGATCACGCCCTTGCCTGCGGCCAGCCCATCGGCCTTGACCACAATTGGCGCGCCCTGTTCGCGGATATAAGCTTTGGCAGGCTCTGCTTCGGTGAAACGGGCATAGGCTGCAGTGGGGGCTTTGGCCGCGTCACAGATTTCTTTGGTGAAGCTTTTCGACGCTTCCAGCTTCGCTGCCTCGGCTGAGGGCCCAAAAACCAGAACTCCGGCTTCGCGCAAGCGATCAGCCACACCGGTCGCCAAAGGCGCCTCGGGCCCGACAATCACGAAATCAATCGCGTTTTCTTCGGCAAAGCTGACAACAGCACCGCCGTTTTCAATATCAAGAGTGGCACAGTCAGCGATCTGAGCGATCCCCGCATTCCCCGGCGCAACGATCAGGCGGTCACATTTGGGGTTTTGCAGCACTGCCCATGCCAGGCTGTGTTCGCGCCCTCCGCTGCCGAGAATGAGGATATTCATGAAAGCTCTCCGATCTGCTTGGCCTTGCCTGCGCGGCGTTCTAAGCTGGGTGAGCATTTGAAACAAGGCGCTGAAATGTCCGACCTGCTTGATGACCCGATTCCGGGCCAAAACACCCCTGAATACACAGTGTCCGAAATTTCCGGTGAGGTGAAACGGACGCTCGAAGGCTCGTTCGGGCGAATCCGCGTCCGGGGTGAGGTTGGGCGCGTGTTCAAGGCGCGATCCGGGCACCTTTATTATGACATCAAGGATGACCGGAACGTTTTGGCCTGCACCACCTGGAAAGGGCAGGTTGCAGGTCTGTCCGTTGTGCCGGAAGAAGGGTTGGAGGTCGTCGTCACCGGTCGCCTTACTGCTTTTGGGGCACAATCCAAATACAACCTGAACGTCGACGAGGTTTCCGTTGCTGGTCAGGGCGCGCTGATGGCGTTGCTGGAAAAGCGCAAGAAGCAGCTTGAGGTCGAAGGATTATTCGCGCCCGAACGCAAAAAAACCCTGCCGTACCTGCCACAGGTTATTGGCGTGGTCACATCCCCCTCAGGCGCAGTAATCCGCGACATTCTGCATCGACTCAGGGACAGGTTCCCACGCAAGGTGCTGATCTGGCCCGTGGCCGTACAAGGAGCAAACTGCGCTTCTGAGGTTGCCCGCGCCATCGAAGGCTTCAACCAATTGACACCCGGCGGCGCGTTGCCCCGGCCCGATCTAATCATCGTGGCCCGCGGCGGCGGATCAATCGAAGATCTCTGGGGTTTCAATGAAGAGATCGTCGCGCGCGCCGCCGCCGCGTCGGACATACCGTTGATCTCGGCCGTTGGGCACGAGACCGATACCACCCTAATAGATTTCGTCTCGGACCAGCGCGCTCCAACGCCCACCGCAGCCGCCGAACTGGCCGTCCCCGTCCGCATGGAGTTGCTCGCCTGGACTGGCGAGCAAGGCGCACGCTTGTCACGGGCCGCAACTGACGCAGTCCAACGCCGAGCGCAAAGGCTGCACGATCTGTCCCGCGCGCTTCCGCACCCGGACAGTCTGTTGAACTCTCCGAGACAACGTCTTGATTTGATTGCAGATCGCCTCACACCCGCCTTGATACGCGGGGTGCAGAACCGTCGCCTTCAAGTGGTGGAACTGTCTGCCCATCTGCGCCCCTCAACCCTGCGCAGTCTGGTATCTGCACGACGAGAATCACTGCACAACCTGTCCTCGCGCCTGTCCCTGCGACCAATCCAAAAGGAAATCGACCAGCAGCGGCAAAACCTCAATCGTCTTGGCGATCGAATGCATACGGCCCAAACCGCACGGTTGGATCGCCTCAAACAGCAACTCGAAGCGACGGATCGCCTGCGCGAGACGTTGAGTTACAAGGCCACTTTGGACCGCGGATACGCGGTCGTCCGGGCCGAGGGAAATGTGATCACCACCAAGGCCCAGGCCGCCAAACAAACGGCGCTTGAGATCGAATTCGCCGATGGCATTCTCAGCACCGGCGCGGCCGCGAAACCGTCTTCGAAGAAACCCAAACCGGGCGCCTCGGATCAAGGATCGCTGTTCTAGGCCATGCTGACCATCTGGGGCCGAAGAACACCATCGAATGTACAGGCGCTGATGTGGTGCGTAGGTGAGCTGGCACTAAGTTTTCAACGCCACGATGTGGGGCACAGGTTCGGCGGGCTGAACAAGGATGGCTTTCGCAAACTTAACCCAAACGGCACCATCCCGGTGATACAGGATAGCGAACGCCCCCGCTTTGGGAGACGGGCCCAATCCTGCGGTATCTGGTCTCTGCGTATGGTGAGGGTGATTTCTGACCACGCGACCCGACCCGGCAAGCCGAAGTGGACAAGTGGGCGGAATGGGTCAAAATCAACGTCGCGATGGCATTCACGGCACCTGTTTTCTGGCGGATCGTGCGGACACCGGAGGCAGAGCGCGACCACCATGCAATGAAAAAAGCCGTGACAGCGCTTGAAAGCACGCTGGTAATCGCCAATGCGCAACTGCCTGAACAGGCGTTCCTGTGCGGCTCTTGTCTGACTTTGGCCGATATCCAGATGGGACACGTTCACTATCGCTACTATGACATCGATATATCACTTACATCACTGCCCAATTTGCGCCGGTGCTATGACGCGCTGACCGAAAGGCTAGCTTACCAGACCCATGTCATGATCAGCTATGAGGAGCTGCGCCGAAGCTGATCAAACACCAACGTCGGGCCCGTAGCATACCATTTCCTCCCCAAGATCCTCTGCCTCATACAGTTCGGTCGCTTGCGGATTACCCTCGAACTGCGCGATCAGCCCGCCACCTGATTGGGTAAAGACCCAACATTGCGGATCCAGCCTGTCTTCGTAGAGGAAACAAATCTGCTCATCCCGCTGGTACCAGATACCTTCCTTGCAATTCCCGTCGAGAAAAGACCAGATCACACGACGGTTCGGAAGGTACCGTTCAACCCCGTAAACCTGCCCGTCGAACCCGTAGAAAAGAGTTTTTCCCCGCGTATACTTGTCGAATTCCGGGCCCGACAAAGGCGTTTGTGCCGCCACGGATTGTGCGGCAAAGGTTGCGAGAATCATCATGGATCTGAACATGTTTCCATTTTGTCAGAAGCGGTCCGGTCACGCCATTCGCCTGTTGGATCGGGGTCATCACAAGGCGCTTAACTCAACGTAAGCGGTTGATTTCACGCCACGTCCAAGATCAGATTATTCTGAACCGGCGAGGAGAAGTCATGACAACCATACTGTTCTGGATCGCCTTTGGCTGCGCCCTTGGTTATCTGCCACTGACCTCCCAACCTGCCGGATCTTTGCGCACCGTGCTGAAAACCGCTTCAGTCGTCCTGTTGGCGGTCATAGCCGTCTTGCACGGTGGGCCTTGGCTATTGGTTCTTGCGCTCGTTCTGTGCGCGTCCGGCGACGCTATGCTGTCACGCGAAACAGATGCCACGTTCATGGCGGGCATCGCCGCTTTTGCCGCCGGGCATCTGGCCTATATCGCTCTGTTCCTGTCTCATCCGACCAGTTCCGTTGCGCTGATTTGGAACGCACCAGCGATTGTATGGTCGTTGATCATTCTTGGCATCATCATGGCCACAATGCTTGCGCCCCGCGCCGGAGACCTGAAAGGGCCCGTTCTGGCCTATATCCCGATCATTCTTGGAATGGGGATCACTGTGCTGGCACTGCCGGATGTTGGCCCGCTGCGGTGGGCCTTTCCCGCAGCCATGGCCTTCATCGCCTCAGATCTGATCCTCGCAACCGAGAAGTTTCTGCTGCCGCCGAACCACCCTGCCCTCAAGGTAACGCCTTATCTGGTGTGGCCTCTCTACTGGGGCGCGCAATTCGGCTTTGTCCTTGCGTTCGCGTGACCCTTTGCAACTGCCGCAAATCCGCATTAGGTGAAGGGAACACCTGTGGAGACCAAGTATGGCGTTTTTCTCAAAGCTAAAGGACAAGCTGTTCAAATCCTCATCTCGTCTTGAAGAGGGGCTGGAAGCCATCGTCGAGGATGGTGGCGAGGAAACTACGGCTCCCGACCCGCTGATCCCTGAACCACAACCCGAACCGCAACCAGTCCCTGAAGTACCGGACCCAGCCCCGGCCCCGCAACCAGTTGAACCGCCCACGCCGATCCCGGCTGACCCCACCCCCGTCGCTCCACCTCCGGAAATCCCTGAATCCAAAGGTATCCTGAACCGCCTGTTCAATCGAGGCGCCGTCACGGAAATGCGCCGCACACTGGATGATGACATGCTGGAGCAGCTGGAGGAGCTGTTGATCGCCTCGGACATGGGCGTCGACACGGCCTTACGTGTCACGTCGAACATGGCTGAAGGCCGCTTTGGCCGCAAACTGTCGACCACAGAGATCAAGCAACTTCTGTCCCAGGAAGTCGCCCGCGTGATGGAGCCTGTGGCCAAACCTCTGCCGATCTATCCCAAACGGCCACAAGTGGTGCTGGTCGTCGGCGTCAACGGCTCAGGCAAGACCACGACAATTGGAAAACTGGCAAGCCAGTTCAAAGAGGCCGGCAAAAAGGTCATCATCGCCGCCGGCGACACCTTCCGCGCTGCGGCCGTAGAACAGTTGCAGGTCTGGGGCGATCGCGCCGGAGTTCCGGTTCTGACTGCACCCGAAGGCTCGGATCCCGCCAGCCTTGCCTTTGATGCGCTGACCCGTGCACAGGCAGAGGGCGCCGATCTGCTGATGATTGATACTGCAGGCCGCCTGCAAAACCGCACCGACCTGATGGAGGAACTGGCCAAAATCGTTCGCGTCATCCGCAAGGTTGATGACACCGCTCCACACAATACTTTGCTCGTTCTCGACGCCACCACCGGTCAGAACGCGCTGAGCCAGGTGGAAACGTTCCGTAATCTGGCGGACGTTTCCGGTCTGGTCATGACCAAGCTGGACGGCACGGCAAAAGGCGGTGTTCTTGTTGCGCTGGCAGACAAATTCGGGTTGCCCATCCACGCGATCGGCGTCGGCGAACAGATCGATGACCTTGCCCCTTTCGACCCGGAAGAATTCGCCGCCGCCCTCACCGGTCTCGACAAAAGCTGATCCGAGGCTTCATCTGGCCCAAAATATCCTCGGGGGGTGTGGGGGGCAGACAGCCCCCCAACTTCTCCGCTCCGAAAAAGGTCCGCGAATTTGAGCGACTGGCTGATCTCTCTCGAAGGCACCGAGGCCGGACACCAGCTGGCATTGGCGCTGGCTTTGATGGCGGCGTTCCTGCACGCGGTCTTCGGTGCATTGCAAAAAGGCAGGCATGACCCGTGGCTGTCCCGAGGTGCAATCGACGCCTGCTATTGCCTTATGGCAGCCCCCTTCGCCTTTTTCGTGGTGCCCTGGCCCGAACCTCATATGTGGCCGATCTTCGCACTCGTCTGGCTGATCCACATTGCCTACAAGACCCTGCAGGCCATGGCATACACCAAAGGCTCTTACACCGTCGTCTATCCTGTGGTGCGCGGGACGGGTCCGCTGTTCACTGTCATCGGCGCCTATCTTTTGTTCGGTGAAGCATTCTCGGCTGTTCAATGGCTGGGCGTAGCTACGTTGCTGGCAGGGATATTCGGGTTGGCCGCCTACAATTTAAGGTTCCTTGAAACCAACAGGGATACGCTGGGGATCGCACTAACACTGGCGATCATCACAGGTCTGTTTGTGGCCCTGTATACCACTTATGACGCCTATGGCATTCGCGCTACCACCGATCCGTTCACCTTTCTGGCCTGGTTCTTCATGATCGACGGCGCGGCCATGCCGATCTACGCATTTCTCAGGTGGCGCGCGATGGCGCACAGACCTGCGCCTGGTCCGCTGATGTTACGCGGCCTCGCAGGCGGTATCATCGCCCCTTTGTCCTTCGGGGCAATCATGCTGGCCACCCGGCTGGACAAGGTCGGTGAAGCAGCTGTTCTGCGCGAAACCTCGACAGTCTTTGCGGCGCTGATCGGCTGGCTTGTGCTAAAGGAAACCGTTGGTCCGAGACGCATTGCCTTGATGGCATTGATTGCACTTGGCGCCGTAATAGTTGAAATGGGCGGGTAAGCAGCAGGAAGTACAGATGACAGGCAAAAAAGACATCAATCCGTTTCTGAAACAGGTTCTGGAACTTGGCCCCCCGCTGGCCTTCTTCTTCATCTACCTGCGCCTGCGCGACGACAGCTTTCTGATCGGCGGCATCGAATACTCCGGGTTTATCATCGCCACGATAATCTTCGTCCCGCTGATGCTGGGGGCAATGGGTATCCTTTGGTATCTGACCGGCAAACTCAGCCGGATGCAGATATTCACAGCCTTCATGGTGATTTTCTTTGGTGGCCTAACTGCCTGGTTCAACGACGAGCGGTTCTTCAAGATGAAAACCACACTTGTCTATGGACTGTTCGCCCTGATTCTCGGCATCGGTCTGATGCAAAGGAAATCCTACCTGGCCTATGTTCTGGACGAAATGCTGCCGATGAAGCACGAAGGCTGGATGATACTCACGCGCCGGCTGTGCGCGTGTTTTGCCGCTCTGGCCGCCGCAAACGAGTTCGTCTGGCGCACCATGTCCACGGACCTGTGGGTCAAGATCGAGACCTTCGGCTTTCCCATCGCGCTGATGGCCTTCCTGATGCTGCAATTCAGCATTCTTCAGCGCTATATGGAAGATCCCGAGCAGAAATAGCTGCCCTTACTTCCGCCAGACCGTCGAAAACAAACAAAATTCTTGGCTTGAGCGCTCAGCTATGGGAAGTTGTGCCACCACCCACTCTCATACTTTGCCCAAGATCGGTGCATACATGACGGCCTTTCCCACCAGCGGCTTCCTTGCCGAAGCTTCCGACGGGCTCAGAAAAATGCTTTCGGCGCAGGCGACCGAAATCTCTCTGTCCCCAGGTGAAATACTTTTTGAACAAGGCGACGAGGGCGACTCTCTCTACGCCATTCTGGAAGGCACGTTAGAGGTTTCCTTTCTGGCCATGAGCGGCCGCAAATTGACGCTTACCCTAATGCGCCCCGGCGAAGTCTTTGGTGAAATCGCATTGTTCGACAATGGACCGCGGACGGCGACCATCGCGGCGGCCGAACAGTCACGTGTACTGCGCGTACGCCGCAACGACGTTATGAACCAGATAAGGCAACAGCCTGATCTTGCAGTAGATATGATCCGCCTGGCCGGATTGCGAATGCGATGGATGGGATCGCAATTGAACGAACAGGTCTTTCTGCCCATGCCTATTCGACTGGCTCGCAAGCTGCTGCACCTGTCGGGTTTGCAGGACGACCCGTCCGCGCGCATCACCCTGTCGCAGAGCGAGCTGGCCGAATTTGTCGGAGCCACGCGCGAAGCCGTATCCAAAACCATCTCAACCTGGAAACGCGACAACATGGTCGAAGCTTCTCGTGGGGGTTTGCTGATCCAGGATTTTGAAGCCCTGCGAGAGTTGGCTGATTCAGATCTTATTTGATCAGGTGTGATCTGGTTCACAGAACATCGATCCCACGTTGACCTAAGGTGAGTTTGTTACCGTAGGAGGTCAGAGAATCATCCCCGATATCTGTCCACTGACCTCTCCCTGTATCTGAGCCATACGCAATATCTGCGTATGGCTCATTTTTTTTGTGGCGCATCGGTGATGCCCGGTTTGGTCTGCGACCAAGAAAAAGGCCGGGAGGTTTTCCTGGCCTATTCCGTTAGTCCTCGAGGCTCAGCGCCACAAAACGCGGATCGCCGCCCCTGCGCACCAACAGCAGCAGAGATTTGCGACCGGCTTCGCGCGATTCTTCCATACGAGCTTCGAGATCTCCGATGGTTTCCACCTTTTGCTGGCCTGCTTCTGTGATCAGATCACCGGCCCGCATTCCCTTGGCATAGGCCTCAGATGCTTCATCGACATCCGTAATCACAAGGCCGTCTGCATCAGCATCCAGTCCCAGATCTGCACGCAGGGTGTCAGTCAGGGGGGATATCGTAAGGCCAAGAATATCCGCGTTTTCGTCAACGGGTGCTTCCTGCGGTTCCTCCTCGCCACTGTCAGCGCGTTCGGCATCCTCACGGCGTCCCAGCGTCACAAGTACGGTCTGCGTTCCGCCATCGCGATGCACGATCACTCTGACGGACTTGCCGACTTCTGCTTCACCAACCTGACGTACCAAAGCTCGCGTGTCTTCCACCTCAACGCCGTCAAAGCTGAGGATCACGTCACCCGCCTTCAACCCGGCTTCCTTGGCGGGGCCGTCCGGCACATCGCTGATCAGCGCGCCGCCCGGTTTTTCCAGCCCCATGGCCTCGGCCATGTCTTCGGTTACGTCCTGAATACGGACCCCTAGCCAACCGCGACGGGTCTCGCCGTATTCACGCAGTTGATCGACAACCTTCACGACGACATTCGACGCCATCGAGAAGCCTATGCCGATCGAACCGCCATTGGGTGACAGGATTGCAGTGTTCACACCGATCACTTCGCCGTCCATGTTGAACAAGGGCCCGCCCGAGTTGCCCCGGTTGATCGCCGCATCCGTTTGAATGTAATCGTCGTAGGTTCCACTCAGCGCTCGGTTACGGGCCGACACAATCCCGGCAGACACCGAGAACCCCTGCCCTAGAGGGTTGCCCATCGCAATGACCCAGTCTCCGACGCGCGCCACGTCGCTGTCGCCGAACTTCACGTATTTTAGCGGGCCCGAAGCCTCGACCTTGAGCAGAGCGATATCGGTTTTCTCATCAGTTCCGATGACTTTGGCCGCCAGCTCTTTCTTGGGCTGACCATCGCCGGGGAAGAATTCCACAAGGATTTCATCAGCTTCGGCAATCACATGGTTGTTTGTGACGATAAAGCCATCTTCCGAGATCACGAACCCCGATCCCAACGCATTACTGCGTCTCGGCGCGTTGTCGTCATCTCCGCCGTTGCGGTCCTGAAATTCGCGGAAGAAATCCTCGAACGGGGACCCTTCGGGCACTATGCCCTGCGGGCCAGTCTGGCCCTCGATCAGGGTGCTGGTTGTGATGTTCACCACCGCCGGGCTGATTTTATCTGCCAGCGGCGCCAGGCTTTCGCCTCGGGCCTGAGCCGCGGCCGATTGGGCCAGCAAAAGCAGTGAACCGGCAAAAGCCAGCCACATCAGCCGCAACCAAACACTCACTTCGTCCCACCGGACGGATACACTGCGCGCTTTCGCCTGCACTTGAGCTCTCCTTGTCGACATTCTCGCTAAAACCGCGTGTACACGGCCTTTCTTACCAACCAATGTAGTCAGTTTGACCCGGCGAGCAACTCGGGATCGCAACGAAATCACCGGCAAGTGAAACCGCCGCATCAAAAGCCCAGCTGTTGCGCCCCCCAAAGCAGGATCAGCCCACTGATCACACACAACAATCCGGCGAGACGACGGGCTTGCTCGGGCATGTCCCGCAAGGCTTCAAGCATCCGTTCGATAAGCGAAGGGGCCAGCGCATAGGCCAGCCCCTCGACGATCAATACCAGCCCAAAGGCCAGAAGGATCATGCCCATTATTCAGAAGCCGGAGCCGCTGGCACAGGCCGCCCTGTAGGAGATCCAAGGTAATTGAAGAACTCTGAATCCGGGCTCAACACCAGCGAGCTGTTGCCGCCTTGCAGCGCATTCTCGTAAGCTGTCAGTGAGCGGTAAAACTCAAAGAACTCCGGATCGGCACCGTAGGCTTCAGCAAAGATCGCGTTGCGTTCGGCGTCGGCCTCACCGCGGGTGATTTCAGCCTCACGACGCGCATCCGACACTAGTTCAACCACAGTTCGGTCGGCCTGCGCACGAACCCGCTGCGCGGCCTCGTTACCACGCGCGCGTTCGTCGGTTGCTTCACGTTCCCGCTCGGCCTTCATCCGGTCGAACGTTGCCTCAAGGTTGGCTTGCGGCAGGTCAGTCGCTTTCAGGCGTACGTCGATCACGGTGACACCCAGTGCACGTGCCTCGGCAATAGCACTGTTGCGGATACGCAGCATCAGCGCGGCGCGGTCGGAACTCAGGATATCGCGCGAGGACACCGAACCCAGAACTTCGCGGGTTTCGGCGCGCAAAATGCGATCCAGTCGATCTTCGGCAACCGGGATACCGCCAACACCAACCGCCTGGCGGAACTGGTTCAGATCCGAAATCCGGTAACGTGCAAAAGCGTCAACCACGAGGCGACGATCATCCAGAGGTGTGACCTCCAGCGGCTGCACGTCGATGGACAAGATGCGGTCGTCATAGCGCACCACTTCCTGAATCAGCGGAATTTTGAACGCCAGACCTGGCTCTTCCTTCACAGCGACAACGCGGCCAAATTGCAGAACCAGAGCACGCTCGCGCTCGTCCACGATGAAGATCGAGGACAGCACGCCGACTATCGCGATAAAAACGATCGGCAATATAAATGTCGTCTTACGCATCAGTTGCTCTCCCCTGCAGGGCTTCGGCGCAGCTCGTTGAGCGGCAGATAGGGTACAACGCCCTGCCCTTGCCCACTCGAGCTCGGGTCTAGAATGATCTTATCGACGTCACCCAAAATCTGTTCCATCCGTTCCAGATACAAACGCTTGCGTGTCACGTCCGGTGCCTTGGAATACTCTTCCAGAACCGCGCTAAAGCGACTGGCCTCACCCTGAGCACTGTTGATCTGTTGAGCACGGTACCCTTCGGCCTCTTCAAGAATCTGCGCAGCTTCACCGCGCGCCTCGGCAAGAACCCGATTGGCATAGGCGTCGGCCACGTTTTGCAGACGGTCACGCTCCTGCGC
Organism: Ruegeria sp. CDSA141; assembly: GCF_059612005.1. Taxonomy (NCBI): domain Bacteria; kingdom Pseudomonadati; phylum Pseudomonadota; class Alphaproteobacteria; order Rhodobacterales; family Roseobacteraceae; genus Ruegeria; species Ruegeria sp. CDSA141. The sequence continues at coordinate 54,264 of NZ_JBXWPT010000015.1, read as the reverse complement.
AGCAGCCTGAACATCGCGGAACGCGGCAATCACGTCCTGCGGCGGGTCGGCCTTGTCAAAGTTAACGCGGACAATATTCACGCCGGAATCGTAACTGTCCATCGTGGACTGAATCAGCTCCTGAAGGCGGTCGGCGATGACACCGCGATCCCTGTTCAGAATCGGAGCAAGCTCACTTTGCGCAATAATCTCGCGCATGGCCGATTCCGATACAGCACGGATTGTCTGTCGCGGATCGCGCAGGTTGAACAAGAACTTGGCCGGGTCATTGATGTTCCAGACGACCTGGTAGTCAATGTCGACCACGTTCTCGTCACCGGTCAACATCAGGCCATCGTCACTGCCGCGTGCTCCGCCCATGTCTTCGTTTTGTTCGCGGGTAACCGGAATGACTTCGGCGGTGACAAACGGCCATGGCGCAAAGTTCAGACCCGGATTTCCAACAGCCGAAAACTCGCCCAGAAACAGTTCGACTGACTGTTCTTCGGGTTTGACGGTGTAAAAACTTGCAAGGCCCCACAAAACTGCAGCCGCCACCAGACCGATCGCAATTGTGCCCTTTGTAAAGGCCGGGCCACCGCCGCCCTGACCACCGCTGCCACCACGACCACCGCCGCCGCGACCGCCCATAAGGACGCGAAGCTGCTCCTGGCCTTTTTTCATCAGCTCGTCGATCTCGGGGATCTGCGGGCCGTCGCCTTCGGGCGGCTTGCGCCCGTCCCCGTTGTTACCCCGATTTCCTCCGCCACCGGATGAGCCTCCGCCCCCCCAGGGGCCGCCGCTGTTGCCCGCCATATGTATCTTTTCCCTTGTATTGGACCGTGTGATCACGGGTTCCCTTGTAACGTGTGTGCGCGCGCTTGCAAATCAAGCCGTGCGTACAGGTTGCCGCATTGTCACCAGTTCTTCGGCCATCACCGGATGAACTGCAACCGTGCGATCGAAATCTTCCTTTGTCGCGCCCATCTTTACGGCAACTCCGGCCAGCTGGATCATCTCACCGGCACCCGGAGCCACAATGTGGCAGCCTAGTACTTTGCGGGTAGCCTGAGAAACGATCAGTTTCATCAAAACCCGCTGCGTTCCACCGGCAAACGCCTTCTGCATCGGCTTGAACGACGTCGCATAGACCTCAATCGGTTCCTGTGCCGAGGCTTCCTCCTCGCTCAGGCCTACTGTGCCGAATTCAGGTTGCGTGAAAATGGCGGTTGGGATCAGCTCGTGATCTACAGGTGTCGGGTTGCCTTTGAAAACAGTTCCTACAAAAGCCATCCCTTCACGAATAGCCACGGGTGTCAGGTTGACCCGGTCGGTCACATCGCCAATGGCATAGATCGACGGAACAGCGGTCTGGCTGTATTCATCCACGACGATCTCACCCTTGCGACCACGCTCGACGCCCAGATCTTCCAGCCCGAGATTGTCGGCATTCGGCGCACGGCCTGTGGCGTACATGACCACGTCAAAACGATCCTCGGTGCCGTCAGTTGCCTTGACGCGGATCTGTTCACCATCCCTAGTCATTTCCAGCACATTGGTGCCCAGACGAACGTCGATACCGTTCTGACGCATTTCTTCGCAGATCAGCCCGCGCGCTTCTTCATCAAAACCACGCAGGATTTGTGCACCGCGGTAGAATTGCGTGGTCTCGACGCCAAGACCGTTCATGATCCCGGCGAATTCGCTGGCGATATAGCCACCACCGACGATCAGAATACTCTTTGGCAGCTTGTCCAGATGGAAAATCTCGTTCGACGTGATCGCAAGATCCGATCCCGGGAACTCTGGCACAACCGGGCGACCGCCTGTTGCAATCAGGATGTGTTTGGTGGTTTTCCGGCTGCCATCAGTCAGCTCGACCGTGTGCGCATCCACCAGGCGCGCGCGCTGATCAAAGCTTTCAACGCCGTTGTTTTTCAGGATGCTGCGATAAATTCCTTCCAGCCGATCCAGTTCGGCAACGAGTTTGCCGTGAAACGTATCCCAGTCAAACGCGCCGGGCTGAACGTCCCAACCATAGGCTTTTGCATCTTCGACCATGCCCGAGTATTCGCTGGCAAAGACCATCAGTTTCTTTGGCACGCAGCCCCGGATCACACAGGTGCCGCCATATCGGTCTTCTTCAGCCAGCGCGACCTTTGCACCCGTTTCACCCGCCGCCACACGTGCCGCTCGGACCCCGCCCGAGCCTCCGCCGATGACGAAAAGATCATAGTCAAAGCTCATGCCGGTTTCCTTCGTTCAACTTGCAAATTCCTCTGGATATCTGGGCGCGAAAACCGCGGTGCCAACCCCCGGGCGCGGATTATTCGACCTTTTACCGACGCTTGTCCGAATAGCTTGCATGAAACTCAGTCCGTTTGATCGGAAAACAGGTTTTCCCGAGAGTCACGCAACAGCTGATCCAGTTCAAGGGTGCCCGCGTTGATATCCCGCAGTTCGACCCGCCCGTCTCCATGGCCGATGACGACCTTGTCACAGATATCGATAAACAGGCCGTTTTCCACCACGCCGGGAACCTGATTGAGGATCAAGGCCATCTGACGGGGATTGCCGATGCGCTGTAGGTGCAGGTCAAGAATGTGGTTGCCTTCATCTGTCACGAACGGGGCCTCTCCATTCATACGCAGCGCCGCCGAGGTTCCCAGCACATCCATCGCATCCAGCGCTTCTTCGATCAGTGTCCGTGTGGTTTGCCAGCCAAAGGGGACAACCTCGACCGGCAAAGGAAAAGCACCCAGCGTTTCCACCTCTTTCCCGGCATCGGCGATGACGATCATCTGATCGCTGGCTGTGGCAACGATTTTTTCCTGCAAATGCGCGCCGCCACCGCCCTTGATCAGGTTCAGGTCACCATCGAATTCGTCCGCGCCATCGATGGTCATGTCCAGCCACCCGGCCTGATCCAGAGAAATGACTTCGATCCCGACTTGGCGTGCCAGCTGCGCGGTGCGGGTGGACGTGGGAACACCTTTGATCCGCAGGCCTTCGTCCTGCACCCGTTCACCCAAACGGCGGACCAGCCAGGCCGCTGTAGACCCCGTTCCAAGACCCACGCGCATACCGTCCTCGACCATCTCGGCGGCACGGCATGCAGCCACAAATTTTGCGGTGTCGATGGGCGACAATTCTCCGGTCATGGCAGCTTTCCCAGTTTGGCCTGCCGGTGTTATAGGGAATGCACCACACAACTGCGACCACAATTTGCGGTCCGGCAAGTTCAAAGATGTCTCAAAACTGCGCGTTTCCTATCGGAAACGTCGCAATCATGTCTTCCGCACGAATCTTTGTCATATAGATTGCCCGCATGATGACCCGATACCGCCTGCATTATGCCCCTGATAACGCCTCGCTGGTGGTCCGGCTGGTGCTGGAAGAAATGGGTGCGCCCTATGAAACCGTGCTGGTCGATCGCCGTCGAAACGATCAGGACAGCGTAGCGTATCGGGCGTTGAACCCCAACGGGCTGATCCCTGTGCTTGACACTCCGCAAGGGCCGATCTTTGAAACGGCGGCAATCCTGCTATGGCTGTCCGAGCGCCACGGTCAACTGGCCCCGGCGGCAGAAGCCCCCGAACGCGCCGAGTTTTTGAAATGGCTGTTCTTTGCGTCCAATACCCTGCACGCCGATCTGCGCATTTTGTTTTACGCTGAGAAATACATCGATCCCCCACGGGCCGATACGTTGCGTGCAGGTATCCGACCCCGTATAAAGCAACACCTGCAACTGCTGGACGCGCTGGCAAAACACGCGCCGATCTGGTTCAGCGCAGAATGTCCGTCGGTTCTGACCTATTACGTCGCATGCATGATGCGCTGGATGGCCTTGTACCCGGCCAAGGCAGATCGCAGTTGGTATCAACTGACTGACACCCCGGCCCTGCAAACCATCCTGGCACAGCTTGAGACGCGCCCTGCCACCCTCGCAGCCATCGCGGCCGAGGGTCTGGGACCCAAACCGTACACCTCTCCTATTTACGCCACCCCCTTAGAAGGCTCAGCTACCTGACATGTTCCTCTCTGTCTTCGATATGTTCAAAGTGGGCATCGGCCCGTCCTCCTCGCACACCATGGGCCCCATGGTGGCGGCGGCTCGCTTTCTGGACATGATGCGTGCATCACCATTTGAATTTGCAGGTCTGAAGGGCTCGCTGCATGGCTCGCTCGCCTTTACCGGCGTTGGCCATGCAACCGACCGGGCGACCATTCTGGGATTGGCCGGCTTTGTTCCGGACACCTACGACAACGACAAGGCCGAGGCCGTATTGGCGGACATCGCCAAGACACACACGGTTACCCCCGAAGGCCTGCCGACACTTCAATTCGACCCAAAAGCTGACCTGGTTTTCGACTATGACACCAACCTGCCGGGGCACGCCAACGGGATGATCCTGATGGCCACAGACGCGCAGGGGGACGTGATCCTGCGTCAGGTGTTCTATTCCATCGGTGGCGGTTTTGTCCTGACCGAAGAAGAGCTGGCCGAGGGCAAGGCAACCGACGAAGGCGCGCCTGTACCGTTCCCGTTCAAGTCTGCCGCGGAGATGCTGGATATGGCCAAATCCAGTGGAAACAGCATCGCCGAGATGAAGCGCGCCAATGAGATAGCGCGCGGCTGTGCTGACAGTTTTGCCAAAGGCTCTGCCCGCCTGTGGGACGTCATGAATGCCTGTATCGAACGCGGTTTGACGACTGACGGCATCCTGCCGGGCGGGCTGAAGGTGCGCCGCAGGGCAAAGGGTATCTATGACGCGCTGATGGCCGAACGCGGCATGAACCTGACCGCGCCGCACACGATCAACGACTGGATGAGCGTCTACGCCATGGCGGTCAACGAAGAAAACGCCGCCGGTGGGCAAGTCGTCACAGCACCGACCAACGGGGCGGCAGGCGTTCTTCCTGCGGTGTTGCGCTATTACCTGGACCACGTTCCCGGTGCCTCGGAGAGCCATATCGAAGACTTCTTTCTGACCGCGGCCGCGATTGGAGGGCTGGTCAAATACAATGCGTCCATCTCGGGGGCCGAAGCGGGGTGTCAGGCCGAGGTTGGCAGCGCATCAGCCATGGCCGCAGCGGGGCTCTGCGCCGTGATGGGCGGCACGCCTGAACAGGTTGAAAACGCCGCCGAGATCGCGCTGGAGCACCATCTGGGCATGACGTGCGATCCCGTCGCCGGGCTGGTTCAGGTGCCCTGTATCGAACGTAACGGGCTGGGTGCCATCAAAGCAGTGTCAGCTGCATCGCTGGCCCTGCGCGGGGATGGCGAACATTTCGTACCATTGGACGCGGTGATCGAAACCATGCGTCAAACTGGCCACGACATGCACGAAAAGTACAAGGAAACGTCACTTGGCGGTTTGGCCGTGAACGTGCCAAACTGCTGAAATCGCAACAGGAGAGGGTCGATATGCGTGGACATTGCCTGTGCGGCAGCATCAAGTACGAGATTGACCCTCCTGCCTTGTCCTGTGTCACCTGTCATTGCGACAGCTGCCGACGCCAATGCGCTGCACCAATGACCACCTATTTCGCAGTTCGTGACGGAAAGTGGCGCTGGATCGGAGAAGAGCCGAAACGCTTCAACTCTTCTCCCGGTGTCGAGCGCAGTTTTTGCCCGCATTGCGGCACCCCAATCTCATTCCGTTCAGCCAAGATGTCGGATGTGATGCACCTGTATGTAGCCACTTTGGAGACCCCAGAGGCGTTACAGCCCACGTTGCACGTGTCTCATGAGGAAAAGCTGAGCTGGCTGCACCTGGCTGACGGTCTGCCCACCTGCACCGGGCCGGATTACACAAAAATTCAACCCCTGCCGGACGCCTGACATTCGACCTTTCCACTGCGCCGCGAAGCAGATAGCGTCGCGCTCATGACTCAGGATCGTCCCGTCTTCGGCATCTTTTTGATGTTAGGTTTTTGCGTGCTCGCACCCTTGGGAGATGCGATGGCAAAGCTGTTGGGTGAGACGACTCCGTTAGGTCTGCTGGTTGCTGTCCGCTTCGCGGTGCAAGCGTTGATTCTCATCCCCCTTGTGGTGATGACGGGTCGGCCCTGGCGGATGCGCGGGCGGATTCTGCGCCTGACAGTCATCCGCACGCTGCTGCACATCATCGGCATAACTGCGATGTTCAGCGCGCTGCAGTTCCTGCCTTTGGCTGACGCCATCGCCATTGCCTTTGTCATGCCTTTCATCATGTTGCTGCTGGGCAGATACGTTCTGGGCGAAGAGGTCGGCGCGCGGCGCCTTGTGGCTTGCATCGTCGGTTTCATCGGCACACTTCTGGTCATCCAGCCCAGCTTTTCCGAGGTCGGCGCACCTGCTCTGCTGCCTTTGATCGTTGCCGTGGTTTTTGCGTTGTTCATGCTGGTCACGCGCCAGATCGCCAAGGAAACTGATCCGATTTCCTTGCAGGCGGTGTCTGGCGTCCTAGCAACTGTGGTGCTGGTTCCTGTCCTTGTGATCGGAACACCGCTTGGTATCTGGGACCTGTCAGCCGCCTTGCCCGCCCCCGACATGTATTGGTTGCTGATCGCGATTGGAGTTCTGGGGACCGTCGCGCATCTGCTGATGACATGGTCACTGCGCTATGCACCTTCGGCCACGCTGGCCCCGATGCAATACCTGGAAATCCCGGTGGCAACCCTGATTGGCTGGGTAATTTTCAGCGACCTGCCGGACGGGCCGGCAGCGGTTGGCATCATGATCACAGTCGCCGCCGGTTTGTACGTTATTCTTCGCGAACGGGCCACCGCTCGCACTGTCCCGACAGAAACACCTGCATGAGCGGGTCGAGTGCAGTGCGGGGAGCCATGACCAAAAGGCCTGGTCCATCCATCTGCAATTCAACATCCGAAAGCGCGCGATTGGAAGTACCCACCTGCCCGTCCGGATGAAACCGCAGGCCGTCGATGGGCCATTCCAGCCCGGTGCTGCGCCCCGTCACCGGGCGCATTGGAAAGAGGGAAACCACATCTCCGGGCGCAACCGGCAGCCGGATTCGGGGAGGCGCGTGAAAAACCACCTCATGCTCGCCCAACAAAATGCAAGCCTGGTCCTGACGTCTGACAAGTATGCTCAGAACTGCAAGCTGATGATCAAGTCGTCCGCCAAGAAAACCGGCCCCCAAAACCAGCGGAGCCTGCACATTGCGCAAGGCCTTGTCGAAATCGGTGCTGTCCTGCTCGCGAATGGCAAAAAGCCGGTCAGACGGGATTTTCGCTTTCGACGCGTTGTCCAGCGAATCGAAATCCCCGATGACCGCGTCCGGAATCCGACCTGATTCTGTCAGAACTGCCGCCCCACCATCCGCTGCAACGACTGAAGTGACGCGGTTCAGCACCAAATTCAGGTCGTCGAAACCAACATAACCGCCCCCAAACAACCCGATTGGATCAGCAGAGCGTACAATTGGTTCATTTTTCCTAAGATTGGCCATTTTTCCCGGATTTGGACACATTAAGACCACAAAATGATAGGTTCATGCATAAAGTTCAGAGCCTCCGTGTGCTCCCGATTCCGGGTAAGTGGGCTCTTGTAGTTTGTAAAGGACGTGCGTCTGATGGTACAGAATAACAAGGTATTAACCGTTTCATATGGAACCTTCTCCTGCACTTTGGAAGGATTCGACGATTCCTTTGAAACGATGAAGGCCATTGCCGAATATTTCCGCGATCTCGCTGCGGATGATCGTTACTTCGGCTCGGAGCCTCCGCAACCAGACGCCGAAATGCTGACCCGCATTGCACGCCGCGATGCATCGCAACGCGTTGAAGCCAGTCAAAACGAATCCGGGCTTTTGCTGCGTGCTTCATCAGGCACCGAAGCCCCGGCACCGATCGCTTCTGACGCACCGGCCCCGCACACGGCTGATATTGATATCATGAAAACCCCCGGTCCCGAATATACTCAACCAAGCCCGGCACAGACCTCTTTCGCGGACGCGGAAACCGTCGAAGACACCCCTTCTCCGGCAGCCGACAGCATCGCAGCGAAACTGCAGCGTATCCGAGCCGTTGTTTCCCATTCGGACGTCCCCCCTACTGCCTATTCCGAAGACGAGGAGTCTTCGTTGCTGGCCAACACCGCCCCGCCGGTGGACGCCGTAGCAGCTGCTTTCGAAGCCGGTGCTCTCAGTTCGGAAGACTTTGAAGAACCTGCCGAGCCCGAGGCCGCGGAAATCGAGGATCTGCAAGCGCTCGATGTAGAAGACGTACAGGCCGATGAAGCGCCCGCAACAGCTGAAAAGCAGGACATCGAAACCGCAGAATCGGGTATCGAGAACGTTTCCGAACAGCAAGTGCCACTGACCCCCGAGCACCTGCAGGACGAGAATTTCGAAGAAACAACGGAAACCGCACAGCTTCCTGCAGAGCCCCTGTTCTCGGATCTTGAAGACGATAGCGAAGAGGAATTCGACGAAGAAGATGTTCCAAACATCCTCAACGTTGAAGACGTGGCGATCGAGTCCGAAGAAGAACCAGGTGAAGAGCCGCAGGACAATCAGGCGCAGGGTGTGCAGGGTGTATTGTCGGAAGAGGACGAATATCGACTGTTGTCTGAGATTTCGGAAATCGAAAAAGACATGGCAGGTCGTTCCAGCCAGAAACTGACTGATGACGCCGATCCTGATCAGGATATCTCGCGACTGATGGCCAAAACCGGTGAACACATGGAGGATCCCTCCAGCAGCGACGCGCGAGAAACTTATTCGCATCTTCGTACTGCCGTTGCCGCAACCGAGGCCGACCGTGATGACCAAACGACTCCGGACGCCTCGCCTGTCGATGAGTACCGCGTTGACCTCGCGTCAGCGGTCAGCCCGCGCCGCCCCGAGGTAAACGTGACCAGTATACGCCCTGAAGCAGATACTCCGGCCCCGTTGAAGCTGGTTGCCGAGCAGCGCGTGGACGATCAAAGCGAATCCAATGGCCCCGTGATGCCGCGCCGCGTCACCACTCAGACAGAAGAAACCGAGTCGGAAGAAGGCGGTTTTGCGCAATTCGCACAGGATCAGGGCGCACAGTCGCTTCAGGATCTGCTGGAAGCAGCTGCGGCCTACCTGTCCTTTATCGAAGGACAGCAGCAATTCTCGCGCCCGCAACTGATGAACAAGGTCCGCTCTTTGAAGCAGGATGAGTTCAATCGCGAAGAAAGCCTGCGTTCGTTCGGACAGCTGTTGCGCGACGGAAAAATCGAGAAAGCCGGTGGTGGCCGTTTTGCTGCGTCCAACCTGATCGGTTTCCGCCCTGATGATAAGCGCGCAGTAGGCTAACTGCCATACCAGTTGACAAACAGGGCCGGCTGCCCCACCGGCCCTTTTTCTTTTGCCGACAACCAAAAATACCGAAACTGAGTAATTTTTTAAATAATACCACCCAACGGGTGACGCTGCAGTGCAGAAATATGGTATGATCATACGATAGTAATTTCGTCATGATATCCATTTCAGACATGGGCAGCGCTATGCAAGATGTCATAATCCGCCGACTTCGGAAGTGCGATCAGGCCTTAATCAAACACCATTTCAACAAGTTGGATGAAGAGATATTGTTGTCGCGCTTTGGAGTGCCTGTTCAGCCGCAGGGATTGCAAGACTACCTTTCCAACATGTTTGCTGGTGCAGCATTCGTTTTCGGAGCATTCCCGGATCCTTGCCTGCGTGGTCTAGGAGAATTGCGCCTGATACCTGACCACAAACACCACGTTGCCGAAGTAGCCTTTACCGTAGAGAAGGCCTGGCAGGATCGGGGCATCGGCGATGCATTGCTGTCACGCCTCATTACGGTCGCCCAAAATCGAGGGATCAGAGAAGTTCACATGCTTTGCCTTGCGGCAAACCAAAAAATGCGGCGCTTGGCCGCCAGGCACAACGCCAAGCTGACCCTTGTACCGGGTCAGGTCGAGGCTACCCTGACCACTCCGTGGCCGACACCGTTTAGTATGGCCAAAGAAATCACAGGCGAGTACCACGCGTTTGCACGCGCAGTGCTCAACTGGCCCAACCATGTGCACACATCAAACGAGGCTCAGGATTGATCCGGGTCTTCTTTGCCAACCCCGCGAAAAACGAACTTGAACGGCAGGGCCCAAAGAATGCCCAGAACGATATAGACCAGAAGTTCCACCCATATCGGGGGGCGCTCCAGCCAGTTCAAAACCGTCACCACCGCCACAATGTAAAGTGGCAGGCCGATCACAAGAATAACCAACGACCAGCGCCGGCGCGCCTTGTAACTCAGACCTGTTTTCTGCTCTTTCTTCATCAATCAGCAAACGGGTCGGTCACCAGAATGGTGTCGTCCCGCTCCGGGCTGGTGGACAGAAGGGCCACAGGGCATTCGATCAGCTCTTCGACCCGGCGCACATACTTGATCGCATTGGCCGGCAAATCAGCCCAGCTGCGCGCGCCTTCGGTCGATTCGCTCCAACCCGGCATTTCTTCGTAGATCGGTGTGCAACGGGCCTGCTGGTCAGCCGCTGTCGGCAGATAGTCCATGCGTTCACCGTCTAGCTCATACCCTGTACAGATCTTCAGAGTTTCGAACCCATCCAGAACGTCCAGTTTTGTCAAAGAGATACCGTTCACGCCACTGGTCGCACAGGTCTGACGGACCAGGCACGCGTCGAACCATCCGCAACGGCGTTTGCGACCTGTTGTTGTCCCGAATTCATGCCCACGTTCACCCAGGCGCTGACCATCCGCATCCTCAAGTTCCGTCGGGAATGGGCCTTCGCCGACACGGGTGGTGTAGGCTTTTACAATCCCCAGCACAAAATCGATCGATCCCGGTCCAATCCCGACCCCTGTCGCGGCCTGACCTGCGATCACGTTGGACGAGGTCACGAATGGATAGGTGCCGAAATCGATGTCCAGCAGCGCCCCTTGCGCCCCTTCGAACAGGATGCGTTTTCCGGCTTTGCGCTTTTCGTTCAGAACTTTCCAGACCGGAGCAGCAAAAGGCAGAATGCTCTGCGCGATCTCTTTCAATTGGGCAATCAGCGCGTCGCGGTCGACCAGTTCGATTCCCAGACCTTTGCGCAGCGGGTCATGGTGCTGCAAAGCGCGGTCCACCCGTGCCTCGAGCGTGGCTTCATCCGCCAGATCGGCGACACGCACGGAACGGCGCCCGACCTTGTCTTCATAAGCCGGTCCAATCCCACGACCTGTAGTGCCGATTTTGGTGCCTTTGCTTGCCGCTTCTTCACGCGCCCGATCCAGCTCACCGTGAATCGGCAGGATCAGCGGGGTGTTCTCGGCAATCATCAACGTATCGGGGGTGATCTCCACACCCTGCGCCCGGATGGTCGCAATTTCCTTAAGCAAGTGCCAGGGATCCAGCACGACGCCGTTGCCGATGACGCTCAGCTTGCCACCGCGCACGACACCGGAAGGCAGCGCATGCAGTTTGTAGACTTCTCCATCGATCACCAGCGTGTGACCGGCGTTATGTCCGCCCTGAAAACGCGCGATCACGTCCGCCCGTTCGCTGAGCCAGTCGACGATCTTGCCTTTTCCTTCGTCACCCCACTGGGCGCCGACAACAACCACGTTGGCCATATCCGGTCCTTTTGCGCTGAGTTATCAAACCCGGCTCATATAGCGGGGCGCAAACGGCAGGGAAACCGATATTTCGCCGCAGATGAAAATCGCGCGCACGCGCGATGCCTCAGGCGGGGATATTTATAGCCAGATGAAAAGCGGATCCCCGGCTTCATCTGGCAAAAAATATCCCGGGGAGCCTCTCGGAACGGGCGGCGGGGCAGAACCCCCTACCCGACATCAACGCAAATGCACCGGTTGCCCATGAGGTGTCGTCAGATATGCTTCTTCCCAGAATTGACATAACTCTTTTACATCCTGCTGCGGCGCAGTGCCCTGCTCGGCCAACAACCCCTCAAGCGTTTCCAGCCATGCTTTGAAGTAATCGTCACCTCCATCCAGTTCTCGAGAGAGTCCGTGGCGCTTCAACGTATTCGAAAACCGGGTGGCCCAGTCGGGCCATTCGAACCGACCGGCCTCGTTCAACGCCACGGTGACAGCGAATACCTGAGCGTGCCAGGGCTCGGCAAAGACGGGATCGGGTGCGCTGTGGGTGATGCAATCGTTCATGCCGGCTCCAGGTAGCTTTGCCAGAGGTCCAATACGACTTCGTCATCGGGGTGTTCAGGGTTGGCCCAAAGCTCCGATGCCGGGAATGCCACGGCATAAATCGGTTCAGGCGCTTCGCCCAGCCCGTGAGCGTTGGAATCAGGCAGGACATGGGTTCCGTGCAGGCGCAGGACTCGGCCCTTGGCACCAGACGCATAGATCGGCAGGCGCGTATGGCCGCCATCTACAAGCCGATTTGCTGCGGGGCGATTTGTGACAACCTGTTGCCCGACAGAAAACCGCACCGACACCTTCGAGGGCCTGTCCGCCGGCCCACCTTTGGCCAAAGCAGCAGAAACAGCTTCCGCTTTCAGCCTCCTATCTGCCAGTGGACTCGGTACGTCATTCCCATCGCCCCGCAGGTCGGCCAAGGTAAGAACGCCGTGTTCTACCAGCAGGTCAGCCAGGCCCGATATCCACTTCTCATAGTACGAAAACCGCGTGTAGTCTTTCGGGGACAGCCGTTCGCGTGCGTGGCGAGATATGTCGATGTTCCACTGCCCCAGAAAGCCGGATGCAAGTGTCACTGCCAGTGCCCGTGCGTTCCAGTCTTCGGCAAAAACCGGTGCATTCTCGGCTTCGGGACTTATCGGACCATCTCCGAACCGGCCTCCCATGTCATGAACGCGGGTCATGAAAGGACCTTCGGCAGGCCCGTGCCGATCATACTGTCGCGTGTCACAAGCGCAGTAAGTTCCTTCTCACTCATCCCATCTGTGCCTTCGGGACGCATCGGCAGAACGAGGTAGCGAACCTCGGCCGTCGAATCCCAGACCCTTACGGAAGTTCCCTCGTCCAAGGTGACACCGAATTCAGCCAGTACTTTGCGGGGCTCACGCACCGCACGAGCTCGATAGGCATCAGATTTGTACCAGCCCGGCGGGATACCCAGCAAAGGCCAAGGATAGCAACTGCACAAGGTGCAGACGACCATGTTGTGCCGGGCCGGCGTGTTTTCGACAACAACCATGTGTTCGCCCTGGCGACCATAATAGCCGAGATCCGCGACCACCGGGGTGGCGTCTTCCAACAGAGCGGCCTTGAAAGCTGGGTCGCTCCAGGCTTTGGCAACAACCCGCGCGCCGTTCTGCGGGCCAATCTTGTTCTGATAGGTGTCGATGATTTCATCCAGAGCCGCTGGATCGATCAGACCTTTGCGGGTCAGAATCGTTTCAAGCGCTTTGACACGCAATGCGGGTTCAGGCGGCAAAAGGGCGTGCGGGTGGTCGTGGTCGTCATGTGGCATAGGCCGCAGCCTGCGTCACGCATCGGCGTTCTGTCCAGCCCCTTTACCGTGATATCATGCATCACGTGCGGTGATGCGAACTCCTGACTTGCCCCCGCTGGCAAACTTGCATAAGTACCACGCGATACACGCCACGCTGTACAGGACCACCATGGAAAACGTCGTTCTCATTATCCACCTTCTTTTGGCTCTGGGCCTGATTGCCGTTGTTCTGTTGCAGCGGTCCGAAGGCGGTGGCCTTGGCATGGGTGGTGGTGGCGGTGGCGCCATGACAGGCCGTGCAGCAGCGACCGCTTTGGGCAAACTGACCTGGATCCTCGCCGCTTGCTTTATCGTAACCTCGATAACATTGACCATTCTGGCGGCTCAGAAGTCTTCGGGCAGCTCGGTGATCGACCGTTTGGGCGCTCCGGCTTCGACTGAGGAAAGCACACCGGCGGTTCCGGCGGCGGATGACCTTCTGCCGCCTGCACAGGACGACAATGCACCGCTGATCCCGCAAGCGGACTAAGCCACTACACTTAGAAACTCAAAAGAGAACTGCAACAGCATCTTGCGGTTCTCTTGCGCTTTGGGCGCGAATCCTTTATACGTGAAGTCCCGTGATGCAGCGGTTTTTCGTAAACCGTCGGGCAGCTGATTTTGACGTCTCACGGGAGCAGCCGAAAAACATGGCGCGTTTTATTTTCATCACCGGTGGTGTGGTTTCGTCTTTGGGCAAGGGACTGGCTTCGGCGGCGTTGGGCGCCTTGTTGCAGGCCCGGGGATACTCGGTACGCCTGCGTAAGCTGGACCCCTATCTGAACGTCGATCCCGGCACGATGTCGCCGTTCGAACATGGTGAGGTTTTCGTCACCGACGACGGGGCCGAAACCGATCTGGATCTGGGCCATTACGAACGTTTCACCGGCGTGGCCGCGCGCAAGACCGACTCGGTCAGCTCGGGCCGGATCTATTCCAACGTGCTCGAAAAGGAACGCCGCGGCGACTACTTGGGCAAGACCATCCAGGTGATCCCGCACGTCACCAACGAGATCAAGGATTTCATCGCCATCGGCGAGGACGAGGTCGATTTCATGCTCTGTGAGATCGGCGGCACCGTGGGTGATATCGAGGGCCTGCCGTTCTTCGAAGCCATCCGTCAGTTCAGTCAGGACAAGCCGCGCGGTCAGTGCATTTTCATGCACCTGACACTGCTGCCCTATATCAAGGCTTCCGGTGAGCTGAAAACCAAGCCGACACAGCACTCGGTTAAGGAACTGCGCTCGATCGGTCTGGCACCTGACATTCTTGTCTGCCGCTCGGAAGGGCCGATCCCGACCAAGGAACGCGAAAAACTTGCCCTGTTCTGTAATGTGCGCCCCGACAGTGTGATCGCAGCGCAGGATCTGAGCACCATCTATGACGCCCCTCTGGCCTATCACCGCGAAGGTCTGGATCAGGCCGTTTTGGACGCGTTCCAGATCAGCCCTGCACCCAAACCCGATCTGGCCAAATGGGAAGATGTCAGCGACCGCATACACAACGCCGAGGGCGAGGTGAAAGTTGCCATCGTGGGCAAGTATACTCAGCTTGAAGACGCCTATAAGTCGATTGCCGAAGCGTTGACTCATGGCGGCATGGCAAATCGGGTCAAGGTCAAGGTCGAGTGGGTCGATGCCGAGGTGTTCGATAACGAAGACGTCGCACCATATCTTGAAGGTTTCCACGCCATCCTCGTCCCCGGAGGCTTTGGTGAGCGCGGCACAGAAGGAAAAATTAAGGCAGCCCAATATGCGCGCGAACACCAGGTCCCCTATCTGGGCATCTGCCTGGGTATGCAGATGGCCGTGATCGAAGCCGCTCGGAATGCCGCTGGTATCAAGGAAGCGGGTTCAGAGGAATTCGACCACGAAGCCGGCAAGAAGCGTTTTGAGCCTGTCGTGTACCATCTGAAGGAATGGGTGCAGGGCAACCACAAGGTCGAACGCAAGGTCGGCGACGACAAGGGCGGCACCATGCGCCTGGGCGCCTACAACGCGGTGCTGGCGGAGGGATCGAAAGTCGCTGAGGTTTATGGCGGCACACAGATCGAGGAGCGCCACCGTCACCGTTATGAGGTGGACATCAAGTACCGTGAGCAGCTTGAAAAGGCGGGGCTCAATTTCTCGGGCATGTCGCCGGACGGTCGCTTGCCAGAGATCGTGGAATGGTCGGATCACCCATGGTTCATCGGCGTGCAGTACCATCCGGAATTGAAATCCAAACCGTTCGACCCGCATCCCCTCTTCCGCGATTTTGTACGCGCTGCGAAAGACACTTCGCGCCTGGTCTGACACCGGGCTGTGTCGGACTGTCACCCCGCGTTGTTTTGTGTGGACTGATCTCTTAACTGTGTGTGTAAGCAGAATTTCTGCTTCACACGTTCGATGCCGTTCAGAGTTTCAGGAGATTTCCGATGAGCAACGCAACAACGATTACCAACCTTCAACAAGCGCTTCACATGGAGCTGACGGCGGCGCACCAGTATCAGCTGCATGCCCATGTGCTGGAGGACTGGGGCCTTGATATCCTTGCGGAAAAAATGCGCGCTGAAATGCAGGAAGAACTGGGCCACTCCGACGCGTTCATTGAGCGTATCCTGTTCCTTGGTGGCGTACCCGAACTTGCGTTCCAGAAAAGCCCTGCAGCTGCGGCTTCTCTGGAAGACATGTTCGCTGCGGACCTGAAGGATGAAACCGAGGCGGTCGACTTCTATACCAACGCCGCGCTGCAGGCCGCCGAGGTCGGGGATGTAGGATCAAGGACCCTGTTCGAACGCATCTTGTTGGAAGAAGAAGGTCATAAAGACTGGTTAGATACACAGTTGAACCTGCTGAAACGCCTGGGTGAAGCCAACTTCAGCGCAAAATTCGTATCCGGTGTGGCAAACGACGCCTGAAGCACCTACGATCGCTTGCCCAAACGCCAGCATCGCTCAAACCACTTTATCATGGTCTGAGCGATGCGGTTTCCGTCACTTCAATGTGACGTTTCAGTGCAAAAAACCTCTACTCGGTCTGCCCGCATGGGGTTAACTGTTGATCACACCACGACAGGAGAGCCCCGATGAGCGAACAATCCCAAAGCGCGAAGACCTTTACCAGCCTTCACAAAAAGGGCGACCCCGTCATTCTGTTCAACATCTGGGATGCTGGAAGTGCAAGCGCGGTGCGGGATGCAGGCGCGCAAGCCATTGCTACCGGCAGCGCACCTGTTGCCATGGCACAAGGTTTTGGCGATGGGCAGAACATCCCGCTAGAGGTCGCTTTGGACAATGCGCGCCGCATCGTTGCAGCGGTTGATCTTCCGGTGACACTGGATTTCGAAGGGGCGTATGCCGAAGACCCGCAAGGTATCGCGCAAAACGTCAAGCGTGCGCTGGATTGCGGCGTGGTTGGTTTCAATTTCGAAGATCAGATCATCGGCAGTGACGGGCTGTACGATACAGCGGTTCAGGCCAAGCGCGTCGAGGCCATGCGAGAGGCCTGCGAAAGCGCGGGTATAGCTGCCTATGTCAACGCGAGAACCGATATTTTCCTGAAGTCTCCGGCAGAAACACATGATGAGGCCATGCTGGACGACGCCATTGCACGTGCTTCGGCCTATGGAGCAGCGGGGGCCAGCGGTTTTTTTGCTCCGGGGTTGAAAGACGAGATAATGATCGGCCATCTGTGCGAGAGGTCAAATCTGCCCGTCAACATCATCGCCCTGCCCGGCACCCCCGGCACACCACGCCTGGCTGAACTGGGGGTTGCGCGCGTCAGCTATGGTCCGGTTCCTTATCGCCAGATGATCAAATGGTTAACAGATCAGGCGCACGCCGCTATCCACTACCGCACCTGATCATCCTGAGGTTGCGGGATTGCAATTGGCGGCATTTCTCATCACCCTGCCTTTGAAACTGAACAGGAGGCAAGCCTGTTGAAAGGCTGTTGGGTCGCACATGTCGATGTGGACGACATGGACACATACAAGACATACATCGCTACAAATGCGGAACCCTTTGCAGCTTATGGTGCACGCTTTCTGACGCGGGGTGGAAAACGTGAAGTGAAGGAAGGAGCGGCGCGCGCGCGAACCATTGTAATAGAATTTCCCAGCTATGAAGATGCGCTTGCCTGTTACGAAAGCGAAGCATACCAGAAAGCCAAAGCTCTGCGCGCCCCGGTGTCGATGGGCGATCTTGTGATCATTCAGGGCTATGACGGGTAGTCTACGCTTGGCCTGCCACAAAATATGGAATAACTTGTAGCCATGTTGAAAAAGCTCTTTCAGGCGTTCAGACCGCCTCAGCATGAACATCTACCGGACCCGGATGCCGAACTTGCTCTGGGCGCGCTCATGGTGCGTGTGGCGCAAGCCGATCGGGATTACAAGCTGGAAGAGATCAGCCTGATCGACAAAATCCTGGCCCGTCTCTACCAGCATAATGCAATCGAAGCGGCCAAGGTGCGCGCCACGTGCGAAAAGCTCCATGCGGCTGCGCCTGAAACTGATACATTCGGTAAACTGATCCGGGAAACAACGGACTTGAAAGAGCGTCTGGCCGCGCTGGATGCACTTTGGGAAGTCGTTCTGGCCGACGGAACGTCCGACGAAGGTGAAATGAAAATTGTCGAGGAAGCCCGCGTCGCCATGGGCTTGAGCTTCAACGACAGTAAGGCCGCACGTGAACGCGTTCAAAGTCGCTTGGATGTGAGTTAGGCGCTCGCTATATCTAACACATGTTCAGTGAATTTCTTTCCAGGCTCACGCAGCCTCAGCCCGATCCGCTTGTCGATGATGACGCCCGCCTCGCCCTGACGGCCCTGCTGGTGCGTCTGGCGCGGTCCGACAATGACTATTCCGATACCGAAATGGCTCGGATAGACCGAATCTCGGCGCAACGTTTCGGCCTGTCTCCGTTCGAAAGTGCTGCCCTGCGCGCACGTGCCGAAAATCTGGAGGCGGAAGCCCCGGACACCGTCCGCTTTACCCGAGCCATCAAAGAGGCGGTTGCCTATGAAGACCGCTTGGCGGTCGTTCAGGCGCTGTGGTCCGTGGCTCTGGCCGATGGGCACCGCACAAGCGAGGAAGATTCGCTGCTGCGTCTGGTTGTCAGTCTTCTGGGCGTCAGTGATGTGGACTCCGCTTTGGCACGTCAAAAGGCTGCTAAGTCGTGAGTGCAATGCTGGGCATGTATGACATGCCCGCGCTGCAAGCAGCCAATGACCGGTTCTGGGGAATGATTCGCGCGCAACTGGAATCAGGCCCCGAACACCTTACCCGCGACAAAGATGTGTGGGAGGTCTGGCGAGACCCGAACCTAGTTCTGGCCCAAACCTGTGGCATGCCGTACCGAACCCAATTGCATGGCGATGTCCAACTGGTTGGCACTCCGGATTATGGCCTTCCCGGGTGCCCCCCCGGATACTATTGCTCGGTCTTTGTGGCCCGGCATGACGACGCCCGGGATCTGGCGGGTCTGAGCACCGGCGTGTTCGCGTATAACGAATGCTTGTCCCAATCCGGCTGGGCAGCCCCGATTACACACATGTCCCATGCAAACCTGAGCCCCGCCGAACTTTTGGAAACCGGTGGGCATGCACTGTCCGCCCAAGCCGTCGAAGACGGCAAAGCCGACTTTGCCGCGCTGGACATACTGACGTGGCTGATGCTGCAACAGCACACCAATCTGGGGACCAAACTGCGCGAACTGGCAAGGACGTCACCGACTCCGACCCTTCCCTACATCACATCGATGGGTCGGAATCCGCAGGTCATTGCAGGCGCAGTTCGGGCCGCAATTGACCAGCTTTGTGACGACGATCAACGATTGCTGCATATTCGCGGGTTGATCGACATTCCCGCAGTCCACTATCTTGCTGTTCCCACTCCGCCTTCCCCCAAAGATGGCAGATCAACGACTGCCCAAATTGTTGACTGATTTTGACCAATTTGGGTGTTTCTCCGCCTGATTCTGTCATTTGCGCATTGCATTGACCTTTTTTTTCGGCCCTAGTACCGGACCAACGCCACCAACCACTGGACTGCCCGTGACAGAAACTGATCCCGTCATCGAAATCAAAGACCTTCACAAAAGCTTCGGAAATCTAGAGGTGTTGAAGGGGGTGGATATCACGGCACATCGCGGTGACGTGGTTTCGCTGATCGGGTCGTCCGGCTCGGGGAAGTCGACACTTCTGCGGTGCTGCAACCTTCTGGAAGACAGCCAACAGGGCGAAATCCTTTTCAAGGGTGAGCCGGTCAAGTGGACCGGGCAAAGCCATGGGCGCCGCCCAGCAGATCCCAAGCAGGTTCTGCGTATCCGCACGAACCTGTCCATGGTGTTCCAGCAGTTCAACCTTTGGGCTCATTTAACCATTCTCCAAAATGTGATGGAAGCTCCGGTCACTGTTTTGGGGCGTGACAAGGCCGAGGTTGAAGACAGCGCCCGCAAATACCTTGAGAAAGTAGGCATCGGCGACAAATGCGATGTCTACCCCGCTCAGCTATCCGGCGGACAACAACAACGTGCCGCCATCGCCCGCGGCCTGTGCATGGAACCCGAGGCCCTGTTGTTCGATGAGCCCACATCGGCACTGGATCCCGAGCTGGAACAGGAAGTCATTAAGGTAATTAAGGACTTGGCCGCTGAAGGGCGCACCATGATCATCGTGACGCATGACATGAAAATGGCCGCCGACATCTCAAGCCACGTGGTGTTCCTGCACCAAGGCCTGATCGAAGAAGAAGGCACGCCGGAAGATATCTTTACGTCACCCGAATCCGAAAGGCTTCGGGGCTTTCTCTCCGCCACTCAGGCGGCTTAACTTCAAAACAGAACCAAACTGGGGAGTAACCAATGAAAAACCTGATTCTGTCCACTGCCGCACTGGCACTGACCGCCGGTATCGCCATGGCCGACACGGTCCGCATGGGGACCGAGGGCGCCTACCCTCCGTACAACTTCATCAACGATGCCGGCGAAATCGACGGTTTCGAGCGTGAAGTCGGCGACGAACTGTGCAAGCGCGCGAACCTGGAGTGCGAGTGGGTCAAGAACGACTGGGATTCGATCATTCCGAACCTGGTCTCGGGCAACTACGACACCATCATCGCGGGCATGTCGATCACCGACGAGCGTGACGAAGTTATCGACTTCACCCAGAACTATTTCCCGCCTGCGGCTTCGGCCTATGTCGGTGCATCGGACGGTGTTGATGTCACCACCGGCGTCGTTGCCGCACAGACTGCGACCATTCAGGCTGGCCACGTGGCTGAATCGGGCGCGACTCTGGTCGAGTTTGCAACTCCGGAAGAAACCATCGCTGCCGTCCGTAACGGCGAAGCCGATGCCGTGTTTGCCGACAAGGATTTCCTGGTGCCGATCGTAGAAGAATCCGCCGGAGAGCTGGTCTTCGTAGGCGATGACGTCCCGCTGGGCGGTGGCATCGGACTGGGCATCCGTGAATCGGATGGCGAACTGCGCGGTAAGTTCGACGAGGCGATCACTTCGATGAAAGCGGACGGGTCGTTGAACGAACTGATCACCAAGTGGTTCGGCGAAGGCGTTCCGACCTACAACGCTGACGGTTCGGTCGTTACAAACTAATCCGTATCAAGCGGTTCGGCGCGTCCATCGCGCCGAACCCTGCCTGGTGGAATACCCGGGTACGACGTTCGAAAGACGCTTCATGTTTTCCTATTGCGCTGACCCTGACACGCTCGGAACATTCCGTTGGTTCTCTTGCTACCTGACCAACGGTGTTCACTGGTCCTTCTACCTGTCATTCCTAAAGGTGCTGGGATTGCTGGCGGTGACCGCGCCGGTCGCGTTGGCGTTTGGCTTTATGGGCGCAATGGCCGCCCGATCACATTTCCCACCCCTCAGCTGGCTGGGTAATGGATATATTGCCATTGTGCGCGGTGTTCCGGATATCGCCTTCTTCCTGTTTTTCGTGATAGCCTTGGACCAGGCGTTCGAATGGACGCGGCATAAGATCCTGTGCCCTGAATGGACCGACCCCATCCGTCAGGGGAATGATTTTATCGTCTGTCAGGCGGCCAAGCTGCCATTGGGGACCGCACCGGAATGGATGCATGAAACCTATGGTTTTTTCCTGGCTGTTATTACTTTCTCAATCGTTTTCGGCGCGTTTGCCGCGAACGTTCTTTTTGGTGGAATGCGCGCGGTTCCCCACGCACAGCTTGAAACCGCCGAGGCCTATGGCATGTCCCGTCGCCAGACGTTCTGGCGCATCCTTGTGCCGCAGATGTGGGTCTACGCCCTGCCTGGCTTGTCGAACCTTTGGATGGTCCTTATCAAAGCCACACCGCTGCTGTTCCTGCTGGGTATTGAAGACATCGTCTATTGGGCCCGCGAGCTAGGTGGCACCAAGACCTCCAAATTTACCCAGTATCCGCATGGCGACTGGCGCATGTGGTACTTCCTGTTCCTGCTTGTCTTCTACCTCGGCATGACACGTGTGTCTGAACTTGGGCTGGAGAAGCTGATGCGGAGGCTGTCCCACGGACAGGCCACATCAGGCGGCGAGCTTCTGCGCAAGGAGACCACGGCATGAGCTGCTTGCAGACAATCCAAGATTATGGCCTGCGGTCCCTCGGTATTGGCGAGCGTCTGCTGCCCAAGACTGACTTCACCCTGTGTGAGCAATTCACACTGATCGGGTCGGGCATGATCTGGAATGTCTATTTCGGGATCATGGCTCTGGCGACCGGGTTCTTCCTGGCCACCGCCCTCGCAGTAGGTAAGGCATCCAGCAACAAATGGCTCCGCAAACCTTCGGAATGGTTTATCTTCCTGTTCCGCGGTTCGCCTTTGTTTATCCAGTTTTTTTTCGCCTATTTCCTGTTCCTGTCGCTGAAGAAATCTAACCCGATGTTCGACGCCTTTACCGCGGCCTGGCTGGGCGCGCTGATCGTTCTGTTCCTGAACACCGCGGCTTATACGGGCGAGATTTTCTATGGCGCGCTGCGATCCATTCCCAAAGGCGATATTGAAGCTGCGGATGCCTATGGCATGTCCGGTTGGGCGCGTTTCCGCCGGATCGTCTGGCCCACCATGTTGCGGCTTGCATGGCCTGCTTACACAAACGAAGCAATCTTTCTCTTCCACGCAACAACGCTGGTCTTCTTTTCAGCTTTCCCAGCTTGGCAGCAACGTGGAGACGCCTTGTACTACGCCAGTTATTTTGCCGACAAGACGTTCAACCCGTTCATCCCATACCCGATTCTGGCGTTCTATTTCATCCTGCTGACACTGGTGATCGTCGGGGTCTTTGGCCTGATCAACAAGCGCTTGAACCGGCACCTGCCGGTCGCAAGGCAGGCCAAGATGCGGTTCAAACTGAATCTGGCGCGCTAATTCCCGGCGCGCCGACCACGTCCGGAAGCAAAGCCAAATCAACGACAGTCAACGCGCACCCGCACGCTTTTTTCAGCACATTCAGGAGGGAAGTGGTACCGCCTCCCTGGCTTGAACAGGGGACCTCTGGATCCACAATCCAGCGCTCTAACCAACTGAGCTAAGGCGGCACTCGTGAGGGGCGATGTACCGAACACGCCCGCGGAATGCAAGAGGATTAAAACCGAAATTTCCAGCTTTGTTCGACAAGATCGACACCAAAGGAATGCACCGCTTTGCTGTCCATCAACTCCCAGCCAGACGCCTTGTACAGAGCGCATGCGGCGGTATGGCTTTCGTGTGTCCACAGGACCATTTCCCGGTATCCTGCCTCGCGTGCGAAAGCAGTACACGTATGTAAGAGCCGCTTTCCCAGTCCTAGCCCTCGTGCTTCCGGGACAAGTAGGAACAAGCGCAGCTTGGCGATACTTCGGTCAACAGCAACGCAGAAAACACTGCCCAGACGCTGCCCTTCCCGTTCCGCGATCCAGCCTCTTTCAAGCTCAGGGTCACTATTTTCGATGAAATCATCAAGGATGCTGGCCACCAAGGGGGCAAAGCTGTCATCAAACCCTTCGTCCCGGGCATAAAGCAGACCGTGCTGCTCAACCAGCCACGCGGCGTCATCGGGGCGAAAGGATCTGAGAACGGCGTCTTCCATGTCTCATCTGACCGCAAAGGTGACTTGATTCTCAACCCCGTGCGCGCTAGCAGGAACGCTCAGTCTCGGAGGCACAGATGGGCATCAATACCGAACGCGACATTCAGGCAAACCTGCAAATCGGTCCGACCGATCAGGGTATGGTCCGCCTGTTCATCGAAGCTGACGGCATCGAAATACCGATGGATTTTGACCCGGAAGAAGCAGAAGAAATCGCCGACGAAATTCGCGCCGCGATACAAGCCGCCCTCGCCGTCAAAGGCTGATCTTACAGTCTGGGATCCCGTAGCGCATGCAGGCGTCGCGCGGCATCCGTTGCAAACTTCTGGATCATCTTCTTGCGCCGCGCCGGGGCAATTTTGTCCTCGGGCGCCATACGTACGATTTCCGCATCATACGCGTCAGCAATGATCAGGCCTGTTTCGTCAGGCAACAGATCGGTTGGAAACTCTGTGTCGACGGCCCAGAAGAATCGGTCACACCATTCCAAATAGCCCTGCCATTTCGCATCCGACTGATAATCGGCACGGCTGGATTTGCACTCGATCAGCCACAGCTCCCCCTTGGGACCCAACCCCATCACATCGACGCGCAGGCCACGTGTCGGGACAAATTCCTCCACGGAAACAAACCCATGCGCCGCAAGATGCCGCGCGACACCGCGCGCCAGTTTCTGTCCAGGTTGCAGATCCAAAGTCATGTATGAAAATGTGAACAATAAGTGAACAAAAGTAAAGTGACATTGCTCCTTGACATGATACCCTTCGGTATCGCAATAATGTAATACCAAATGGTATCCCTTGCGAGGTTGCTAATGGAAAACCAAACTCAAAACGCGTTTCGTGCCCTGGCCGACCCCACCCGCCGGGACATCATACAACTGCTTTCGTCTCGGGACATGACGATCGGGCAGTTGACCGATCGGTTCGATATGACCCGGGCTGCAGTCAAAAAGCACCTCACCGTGTTGTCCGACGGCGGACTGATCACTGTCGAAGTGCGCGGGCGGGAACGCATCAATCGACTTGAACCACAGGGGATGGCCCCCGTGCTCGACTGGCTCAGATACTTCGACCGGTTCTGGGACGATCGCCTGAACTCACTAAAAGAAGCTATTGAAAGGAAACAAAATGACTGATGCCGTACTGAAGAAATCGATTTTCCTGAGGGCGGAACCGGAAACCGTTTGGGCTTATCTGACGGAACCTGACCACCTTGCAGAATGGTTCCACAAACCTAAAAAAACGTTGACGGAAGGTCAGAAGCTTGAGATGTTCGGCACAACAAGCGGCGACTTGTTGATCTGGGGAGAGGTCCGTGTCGCCAATCCTCCCAGGTATTTGGAATACACTTTCACAGTGAAACCCATGGGCGACGCCATAAGCACGGTGAAGTGGACTTTGGAACCTGTGGCAGGTGGAACACGCCTGGATCTGCTGCATGAAGGTCTGCCACAAGGTGCCGACGCATTTGACCTGATCCTGGCCCTGGATAAAGGCTGGGATGAACATTTTGGCAAGATGCGTGTTGCATTGCACGAAACTGTTGATGCATGACCCCTTGTGTGAACCCGTCAGACGCCCTACTTAAGCGCTTGGCGGGTTCTGCCCTTCTTGTGACAGGTAGCATTCTGGTGGCCTTAAGCAATTCCGAGGGGGCTGGCTCTGTTCAGGTCCTGGCCTGATTACCTGGCGCCCACCTGTACATACAGGTCCTCGGGAATCAAACCGCACGGTTGATTGGTGGTCCCGCCGCACTTTACCCGATTTATCAGCGCCCTGCGCGAACTTCCTTCTTGACCGTTGCAGGTTCAAAGCTGTGCACGACCGGCGTTCCCCGACGTGGCCCCTGCGGCTTTTCGGCCAAGCTCATGATCTTGTAAGCGAACTGAACACCCGCAAAAACGATACCGTTCATGAACCAGATCATTACCAGCGCAATCAGGCCGATTTCCGAACCGGTGATCAGATGCCGAAGGTTCGCGACGTTCAGCGCCAATAGCGCCCCGACAAACACGGCAGAAATGACAAAACCCCAAGCGACTTGCGTGATATACAGGCGGATCAGTTTGGGCATGGCGAACCTCCTTGCGCTGTGACATTCATTTTAGCGCATGTCAGGTTCAGGTAAACGTGTCAGAACGCCTCGGGCTGAGCCTCGCGCGCCATGTGATCCAGCACGGCATTGACGAATTTAGGTTCTTTACCTTCAGGGAAAAAGGCACGCGCCACATCGACAAACTCGGTGATCACCACCTTGGGCGGTGTGTCGCTTTGAGTCAGTTCCGCACCCGCCGCGCGGAACAGCGCGCGCAGGGTCGGGTCGATGCGCGAAATCGGCCACTTGGCCACCAGCGCACGGTCGGTCATCTGGTCGATTGGGGCCTGATAGTTCACGGCGTCATCCACCAGCATGCGGAACAGCGCGCTGTCGCCCTCAAGCATCTCGTCGCCCTCGTAGACCGCGCCAAACCGATGATCCAGAAACTCGTTTACGACGGCTTCAGTCGTCTGCCCGGACTGCTCCATCTGGAACAGCGCCTGCACGGCATAAAGCCGGGCGGCGGATTTCTTAAGGCGTTTCTGGTTGGCCGGTTTCGGCGCGTCTGTCTTGGTCATGCTGTCGTGGGTCCGTTGTTGTCGCCCGCCACTAGGATGGACTCGGACGGCGGCTTGAAGCCGACGCCCTTTTTGGAAGAGCCCCACTTACGGCTGAGCGCAATCAGATGCAAGGCCGCAGCGGCCGCGCCGCCCCCTTTATTCATCTTTTCGGGGTTGGCGCGCACTTCGGCCTGTTCGTCATTCTCGACAGTCAATATGCCGTTGCCGATGCACAACCCCTGCAGGCCCATCAATTGAATGGCCCGGCTGGAATCGTTGCAGACGGTTTCGTAATGCGTGGTCTCACCGCGAATGACGCAGCCCAACGCGACATAGCCGTCAAAATTACACTGTCGGTCGGCCATGGCGATGGCTGTGGGAATTTCCAGCGCGCCGGGAACTTCGACCACTTCACAGGTCCCGCCAGCCGCTTCGATTTCAGCCGTGGCACCCGCGATCAGGTTGTCGGCAATCGAGCGGTAGAACGGGGCCGCCACGATCAGTAGTTTCACCGGTTTGTCGAAACTGGGTGTCGGCAGAATCCCGTGTTTGTCTTGTTCAGCCATGTTCAGTCTTCCTTCAGAATCGAGCGGGTGCCGACGATGGACAAGCCAAACGCGTCGAGCCCCAGATACACCGTTTCAGGAGAGTCGGTCAGAAGCACCAGTTCCTGAATACCCATCTTGGACAGGATCTGTGCCCCCAGACCGGTTTGCTTGATGGTGCGCGGACCTTCATCCTCGACCGCATACAGTGAGTTGCGAGGCTGGCGGAACAGGCAGACCACACCACGTCCCTCCTCGGCAATTTTTTCCATAGCGCGCGGCAACTCGCGGGAAGACTTCGGACCAAGACCCAGGATATCAGGTGCTTCGTGCAGGGCGTGTGTACGCGTCAGAACAGGCTCTGGCGTGGTGATGTCACCCTTGATCATGACAACATGTTCAATGCCGTGGGTCTGATCGGTGAAAATCCGCATTTCCCACTCACCACCGTATTCCGAGGTGACTGTTTCACGCGAGGTCTCGACAACCAGATTGTCGTTGCGCGACCGGTAGCTGATCAGATCGCTGATCGTGCCGATTTTCATATTGTGCTCTTTGGCGATCTCGACCAGATCCGGCAGGCGCGCCATGGTTCCGTCTGCATTCATGATCTCGCAGATCACTCCTGACGGATTAAGCCCTGCAAGGCGCGAGATATCCACGGCGGCCTCAGTATGGCCAGCGCGCACCAGCACCCCGCCCCGCTTTGCCCGCAACGGGAAGACATGCCCCGGGGTGGCGATATGCGCCATCGTGTTCTGTTCGTTGATTGCGGTCGCCACGGTCAGCGCCCGGTCGGCGGCTGAAATCCCGGTGCTGACACCTTCGCGCGCCTCAATCGATACCGTAAAGGCGGTCTCGTGCCGGGACGAGTTGTTCACGGCCATCATCGGCAGTCCCAGCGCATCTATCCGTTCCGCCGTCATCGGCAAACAGATCAGACCGCGCCCGTGGGTAGCCATGAAGTTGATCGCCTCGGCATCTGCAAACTCGGCGGGGATCACCAGATCGCCCTCGTTCTCACGATCTTCATGATCGACCAGAATGTACATCCGGCCTGCACGCGCCTCTTCGATGATATCCTCGATCGGGCTGATCGCGTCGCGCAACTGGGCCTCGACCGGTCCGGGGGTTTCAAAGCTCATGGGGCAGCCTTTCACATGGCAGGTTTGCTCGGCGGAATAGACCACTGAGGGCGCAAAGACCAGTCCACAAACGGCGCAGGTGCTTTCCGACGCGACGTATCAGGACATCTCGGCCAGACGCGCGACGTACCGGGCCAGCGTATCGATCTCAAGATTGACGTGATCGCCTACGCCCACATCGCCCCAGGTTGTGACTTCTTTGGTGTGAGGGATGAAATTGATGCCAAACTCGCAATCACTCACGTCATTGACCGTCAGCGATGTCCCGTTCAGCGCAACCGACCCTTTGGGCGCTATGAACCGGGCCAGTTCCTTCGGTGCGCGCAAGGTGACACGTGTGCTGTCGCCTTCATCCTCGACCGCGACCACTTTGGCCACGCCATCCACATGGCCCGAAACAATGTGACCGCCCAGTTCATCACCCACTTTCAGCGCTCGCTCCAGATTGACACGCTTGCCGACGGCCCATGTATCAAGGTTGGTCTTCGAAACCGTCTCGGCGCTGATCTGAACATCATACCAATCGTCGCCCAGCGCGATCACTGTCAGGCACACGCCATCACTGGCGATCGAGGCACCGATATCGATACTGGCCGTGTCATAGGCTGTCCTGATCCGGGCGCGCAGATCTCCTTGCTGTTCCAGCTCGGTGACAGTTCCGATGTCGGTGACGATCCCTGTGAACATTCCGTTAACCCTCAGTTCCTACCTTGTGTCTGACTTTCACCGTCGAGGTAAGCCCAATGGGCGTCCCGGGCAAGCCCCACCTTGCCGTACAACGCCCAAACAGGCATAGTTTCAGCAACAAAACCAAAAGAGCAGTCCAGATGCCGCAAACGCCTTCAGGCTCAGATGATCGGGTCTTCCTGTTCCTTCAGGGGCCTCATGGACCGTTTTTCTCGGCGCTCGGGCAGATGTTACGCGCCACGGGGGCGCAAGTCTGGCGGGTTGGGTTCAATGCGGGCGATCAGGCTTTCTGGTTTGACAAAGCATGTTTCATCGCATTTCAGAACCAGCCCGGCGATTGGCCCAAAACACTGAACAGATTGATTGCCGACAAGGCGGTCACGGATATCGTTCTTTATGGCGACACAAGACCTGTCCATGCCCGGGCGGTTGAGATCGCCAAGTCGCACGGGCTTACCATTCACGTTTTCGAAGAAGGTTATCTGCGGCCTTGGTGGGTCACGTACGAGCGGGATGGATCAAACGGGCACTCGCGTCTCATGTCATTGGATGTGGACCAGATGCGGCAGGCTCTGGCCCAGTCGGACAGCAAGGCACCTCCGCCTCCGTCACATTGGGGGGACATGCGGCAACATATTTTCTACGGCGCCCTCTATCATTGGTTCGTGATGTTTCTGAACCGGAGATACCGCAATTTCAGGCGCCATCGTGATCTGTCGGTTTCGCAGGAGTTCAGATTGTATTTCAAACGTCTGATGTTGATGCCTGTTCATCGCCTGCAACGCAGCGTTGCGACGGCGCGTGTCAGATGGGGGGGCTTCCCATATCACCTCGTGCTGCTGCAACTCGGGCATGACAGTTCGGTTCAGGCCCATTCC
Source organism: Ruegeria sp. CDSA141 (assembly GCF_059612005.1). NCBI lineage: Bacteria > Pseudomonadati > Pseudomonadota > Alphaproteobacteria > Rhodobacterales > Roseobacteraceae > Ruegeria > Ruegeria sp. CDSA141. The sequence continues at coordinate 24,926 of NZ_JBXWPT010000015.1, read as the reverse complement.
CGTTTCTCCTGTATGTCCGATTTTCTGGAGCTGGTCATTGCCGGATTCGCGCAAGGCGCACCGACGCACCACAGACTGGTCGTGAAAGAGCACCCTCTGGAAAACCACCGTGAACCATTGCACCTGCGTGCCATGGAGATAGCCAGGAAACACGGAGTACAGAACCGTGTTCACTATGTCCCCGGCGGCAAACTGGCAAGTTTGCTGGATGAGGCAAATTCGGCCGTCACCGTGAACTCCACTGCGGGGCAGCAGGTCTTGTGGCGGGGTATTCCGCTGCGGATTTTCGGGCGTTCGGTTTATGACAAGACCGACTTCGTATCGCAGCAGTCGATCGCTGCTTTTTTTGCTGACCCTGACTCGCCTGATGTCGAAGCATATCGCAGCTATCGGCAATTCCTGCTGGAAACCAGCCAGGTTCCGGGCGGCTTTTATTCCCGGCGCGGACGTCGGCAATTGTTGCGCCGCGCCGTGGACATGATGCTAAGCAGCAGCGACCCCTATCAGGCCATTCTGAACAAGAACGAGGCGCAGACGCCACAGTTGAAAATCGTCGAGTAGACCGGATGCTCTGTGACTGGAAGTTGAGCGATTTACCGGGTAATCTTCCGGCAACAACAAAAGACTGAGGATATCCGGCAGTGCAATTCTCTCCTAAGCGATGGATGCGGGGGGTTTCCCTTGTGGCCACAATCGGCTTGCTGGCGGCCTGCCAACTTCCGAAATCCGGGCCAAACAAGACCGAAATTCTGGCTGGCGCAGTTCAGAATGGCGGCAACGCGTTTGTCGTCGAAGTCGATGATCGCGTGACACGCCTCACATCCGCCGTGCCTCAGTTTGGCTTTTCTTCCTCGTTCAGCAGCGCCCAGGCCTTGACCGCCGACACTGTACGGCCCGGAGACGTGCTGGGCCTGACCATATGGGAAAACGTGGACGACGGTTTGCTGTCCGGCGAAACCGGTACGGCAACCGCCCTGGATGAAGTTCAGGTCGACAGCGACGGTTTTATTTTTGTCCCTTATGCAGGTCGGATACGGGCCGCAGGTAACACGCCGGAACAGCTTCGCGTTTTGATCACGAACAAGCTGCGTGAACAGACACCCGACCCACAGATCGAAGTGCGGCGTGTTGCTGGCGACGGATCCACCGTCTCGCTGACAGGAACTGTTGCATCCCCCGGCATCTATCCGATCGAACGCCCAACCCGTTCGCTGCTTGGCATGCTGTCTCAGGCGGGCGGGGTTTCTGTAGCGTCAGATATCGCGCTGGTGACTCTGATCCGAGGAGATCAAAAGGGCACCGTCTGGTACGAAGACCTGTTCCGCAATCCAAAACTGGACGTCGCATTGCGTGGCGGAGACCGCATTTTGGTGGAAGAAGATAGCAGATCATACATCGCTCTAGGTGCCACAGGTGGCCAATCGCGCGTCGCCTTTGAAAGCCAGGATCTTTCTGCGCTGGAAGCGTTGGCCCAGGTCGGTGGTTTACTGACGCTGTCCTCTGATCCAACCGGTATTTTCATTCTGCGAAAAGAACGCCAGGACGTCGCACGCAGTATCACCGGACGCGCCGATTTTAAGGGCGACCAGCGTATGATCTACCTGCTGAACCTGACGGCCCCCAACGGCCTGTTCATTGCGCGGGATTTCGTGATCCGCGACGATGATACGATTTACGTGACCGAAGCACCCTATGCACAGTGGAGCAAATCCATCTCGCTTATCGCTGGTGGCCTGACCCCCATCGCAAACGTTGCCACGCTGACCGGCAACTGATGCATGGTACCCGATCCGGACAGCGCAGCCGGGGCCAAGCGCACCCAGCTGTTTGTCTATAACGGTGGCTTCCTGACGCAGAAACGTCTCAGGCGTATTCTGACGCTTTCGGGCTATGACATTCGCCTGGGTTTTCCCAAGGATGGCGGCTGCGTAGGACTCTGGGGTAACAGCCCTACTGCGTATCGGGGTCTACGGGTCGCCGAAAAATACAATGCCCCGGTTCTGCGCGTCGAAGACGCCTTGCTCAGGTCCCTGCATCCGGGCCGTGCCGGTGAACCCCCGTTGGGCCTGTTGCTGGACCGTTCAGGCCCGCATTTTGATGCAGCCGAACCTTCGGACCTTGAGAAGTTGCTGAACGCTGATCCGCTGGACGACACCGCGCTGCTGAACCGCGCGCGTGCCGCGATCGAGCGGGTCAGGGAGCTGCACCTCAGCAAGTATTCAGCGTTTGACCCGGGTATTGTCGCACCCACCCCCGGATATGTACTGGTCATTGATCAGACGGTTGGCGATGCTGCTGTCACGGCAAGTGGTGCCGATCGTGCCCGTTTTCTTGAAATGCTGGTGGTCGCACAGGAGGAGAATCCCGGCGCGCGCATTTTGATCAAGACACATCCAGAAACGCTGGCGGGTCATCGTCAGGGGCACTTTACCGATCAGGACCTGACAGACCGGGTCACTCGGTTTGACAAGCCGATCAGCCCCTGGCCCCTGCTTGAGGGCGCAATCGCGGTCTATACCGTATCCTCGCAACTGGGCTTCGAAGCGATCCTGGCCGGTCACAAACCGCGCATTTTCGGCCAACCTTTCTACGCCAGTTGGGGCCTGACGCAGGATGAATTCCCAGTCCAACGCCGTCAGCGCAATCTGACCCGCGCGCAACTGTTCGCGGCCGCGATGCTGCTTTACCCGACTTGGTACGACCCTTACCGAGATCAGCTGTGCGAACTGGAAACGGTTCTGGACACGTTGGAGGCACAGACCCGCGCGTGGCGGCAGGACAGGCACGGTTGGACCGCCGCTGGCATGCGCTTGTGGAAACGAAGACACTTGCAGCAGATTTTCGGGCGACATGGCAAGTTGCGCTTTACGTCCACACAGCCTGTCGCCTCGGATCGCCCCCATATGGTCTGGGCCAGTCAGGCGCGCGAAAGCGAAGGGGCAGTTCGCGTGGAAGACGGATTCTTGCGTTCACGCGGATTGGGGGCCGCACTTGTTCCGCCTCTATCCTTGGTAACGGACAAAATCGGCATCTACTACGACCCCACAAAACCCAGCCAGTTGGAAAACCTGATCGGCGAGCGCGCAACATTGCGTTCGGATCAGGAATTACGCGCTGAAAGACTTGTTGAGAGATTGCTGGCCGATGGTTTGAGCAAGTACAACTCGGGCCAGCCAGCGCCTTCACTGCCCAACGGGCATCGTATTCTTGTGCCCGGACAAGTTGAAGATGATGCCTCGATCCTTTTGGGCACCAACACAGTGCGTAGCAATCTGGCACTGCTGCAAACCGCGCGCAAGGCCAACCCCAACGCGATCCTGATCTACAAACCGCACCCAGACGTCGAAGCCGGGTTACGGGATGGCCAGATAGACGCAGAGGCACTTGCAGACCTTGTTGTGACCCATATTGACCCCGCCTCTCTGCTTCCGCAGGTGCACGAGGTGTGGACGATGACATCGCAGTTGGGGTTCGAGGCATTGTTGCGCGGGGTGAAGGTCACGACTCTGGGGGCGCCCTTCTATGCGGGATGGGGCCTGACCACCGATCTCGATACCGTTCCCGTCAGGCGAGGCGCACGGCCATCGCTGATGGGCTTGGTGCACGCCACCTTGATTGACTATCCGCGCTATTTCGATCCGATCACCAGACAACCCTGCCCTGTCGAAGTGGCTGTTGAACGCTTGGCGCTGGGGTATTCGGCACCGTCTGGTCCGTTCAATCGTTTCCTGGCAAAGCTGCAGGGCGCGTTCGCGACGCACGCTCATCTTTGGCGTTGACGTTATTCCGACGCTCTGCGCCAACGGTGCAAAACATCCCCGCCGACCGCCTGCGTTTCGATCAAATCGAACCTCGGTGCGACCTCCAGCGTTTCCAGACCAAGTGTCCCGACCGCGGCCAGTCCTTCGGCTCCGATGGTCAAACCGGCAGTGAACCCGATCAGTTCGTCCACCAGATCCTCAGCCAGCAACGAGGCCGCAAGCGCAGCCCCACCTTCGCAGAACACGCTGGTCAGACCGGCCTGACCCAGTTGCTGAAGCAGATCCAACGCATCGATATGGTGGTCCTTCAACGCGCAGGGGATCAGCTTTGCCCCCAATCCCTCCCACGCCTGTGCACGTTCGGCATCCGGGTGATGCGCATGGCAGAGCCAGACAGGTATCTTTGAGGCCGTGCGCGCCAGCTGCCCCATCAGAGAAATATCCATATGGCGGGACACCACGACGCGGACGGGTTGATGCTCAACGCCAAGATCCCGAACGGTCAGCGAGGGGTCGTCGGCGCGCGCCGTCCCTGCCCCGACCATCACTGCATCGTGACGTGCACGCATGGCATGGACCAAACGACGTGCTTGCGGTCCGGTGATCCATTGGCTGTGCCCTGTCGAGGTCGCGATGCGCCCGTCAAAACTGCTGGCCATCTTCAGCGTCACAAAAGGCCGGCCTTGTTCAGTCTTGAGGAAGAAGCCTTCCAGATCCCGTTCTGCCTGTTCCGCAAGAACGCCATTTACAACGTCAATCCCCGCCTCGCGCAACATGGCAAAACCCTGCCCAGCCACGCGCGGATCGCTGTCTTCGACAGCGGCCACAACACGGGATACACCTGCCGCAATCAAGGCCTCGGCGCAGGGCGGCGTTTTGCCGTGATGGGCACAGGGCTCCAGCGTTACATAGGCGGTCGCACCACGCGCACCCTGCCCGGCCTGAGCCAATGCTTCGGTCTCGGCATGAGGGCGGCCACCCGGTTGTGTCCAGCCCCGCCCAATGATCCGGTCATCACGAACGATGACGCACCCTACGGCGGGGTTCGGCCAGCAGGTCCCCTGACCGCGCCGCCCCAAAGACAGGGCAAGCGCCATAAATCGCTTATCTGCTTCGTTCACTCGTCAGTCGAAGGCTGCGGCGGGCGCAGTTCGTGGACGAACTCCTCGAAATCATCGGCCGCCTGGAAATTCTTGTACACACTCGCAAAGCGAACATAGGCGACAGTGTCGATCCGCGCCAGAGCTTCCATAACGATTTCACCGATCTTGTTGGACGGGATATCCGTGTCGCCCATGCTTTCCAGACGGCGCACGATGCCCGAGATCATCTGATCGATCCGTTCGGGATCAACGGGCCGTTTCTGCATCGAGATGCGGATCGAACGCTCCAGCTTGTCGCGATCGAAATCCTCGCGTTTACCATTGGTTTTTATGACAACCAGATCACGCAGCTGCACACGTTCGTAGGTCGTGAACCGTCCGCCACAGGCCGGGCAGAACCGGCGTCGGCGGATAGCCACGTGGTCCTCTGCCGGGCGTGAATCTTTCACCTGAGTGTCGATATTTCCGCAAAACGGGCAGCGCATCCGCCGTCTCCTCGTACCATGTTCGGCCTCTTTTTGTAAGCGCTGCGGCTTACTTATCCACAACTATAGGGCAGCCGCTAGGGTTTGGGTAGTCGGAAATTCAAACCGCTAAATAAAGGGTCAGGCCAGATGCGCTGCAACCTTCCTTTGATGCGGCGCAGTACGGTGTTCAAACAGGTAAATCCCTTGCCATGTTCCAAGCACAGGCCGGCCCTGCGACACCGGGATCGTCAGCGAAACCGGCATGAGCGCCGCTTTGATATGCGCTGGCATATCATCCGGGCCTTCATACGTGTGCCTCAGGTAGGACATGGCGGGGTTGTCTGACCGAGGAACGAGCCGCTCAAAAAACGCCTGAAGATCAGTTTGAACCTCGGGGTCCGCGTTTTCCTGGATCAACAACGAGCAAGAGGTGTGGCGAACGAACAGAGTCAAAACCCCATCCTTCGCTACCCGTTCAAGCCATTGCAGCACATCAGACGTAAATTCGTACAGCCCCGGCCCTTGAGTGTGCAAAACGAATTCAGTCTGCATCGTTACAATCCCGCGCGCCAATCAATCGTTGAAGAACGGCCGATAGTTACACCGTGCATTCGCACCTTGTATAGATTCACTGTTACCGGGCTGAAACCCGAACGAAACAAAGCTGCTTGGTTGCACATCAACCGACTGAGGCTGCTTAATCGAAAACTGAACTGCTGTTCTGCGCCCGGTGGTGACACTGGGCCCGTATCCTCGCAACACATAAATCCGGTCCATCCAGCCCAACCCCAAGGTCCGGCGCGCATAGTCCGCGGCCGCGCACCAATAGCCTTCGACACGTTTGTCACCGCGCGGGATGACCTCAAAATCAGTGGCGTTGATGGGTTCTGTTCGAAATCCATTCGGCGCAGCATCTGCTGTCATGGGGATACTGAGGGTCAAGGCGGCCAGCGCGGCGAAGGTGCATAACTGTTTCATCGTTAATTCTTCCCTGATTGCTTGTTCCAAATAGGTTAGACGAACTTCATCGCGTGCACAGGGCACCTCACGATCAATTCAACCCGCTTCGTGCATTGCGTGATCCGGCGTGAGCCAGCCCTGATAGCGGATCAGCAGACCCAATCCCGGTGCCTCTGCTGACACGTCGAACCTGAACCGGCCCGTTGCATCCTGCCATTCCCGTGTATGCGAACGTGGCACCGCAAAAAAAGGTACCGGGATGCCCAATACTGTCAGGCGGAGGATCCTGATATACAGCGCGCCGTTCTGCCAGCTGGGCTTCAGCCAGATTGAAATCGCTCCGAAATCCTCGCGGACACTTGCCCGCGTGCTGTCATAGGTCAGACAGGAGGTTGTGCGATGGCCGGCGAAGTCGCGTTACCAAATTACGGCCTGACCTTCTGAGCGTACCTTCACTGATACTGCGACGTCCTTTCCGTCCTGCGGAATCCGGCCACGCGCGTTGCAAAAGCAACCAAGGCACCTGCGCCAAGCTCGATATCGCATCGACCTGAGTAGGATGCCTCGGAGCTGTGCAGCCGAAGGACCGCATCTGGCACGTCATCAACCGAACCAAGCGCCTGCAAAAACGGATCCCACGACATCAATATCCATCGCTCGCAAAACGTGCCTTCACATCAGGTCCCGGCACCAAACATGTCTTGGTTTTTCCGAACAATGTATATCTGTTTCGCGCAATCAGGCTGTAAATCGGATCTTTGACTAAACCGGGCAGGAACCGGCACACCGAAAGCAGCGGCCACAAACCCGGCAATTGACGCATCGCGGCGGCAAACGCATCCAGATTTTGATAGGCTGCGCCATTCACTATCACCAGATTTGTCTGAAAGTCGCATGTGGGCAGATCAAGGTCGCGATACAGTTTTTGTCCAAGGGGTGACTGCGCTGTCGCGAATTGGAAATTCCGTGACCGATCACGTTCAAGCATGAATCGGAAAAAGCCCGAACACAGAACGCATTCACCATCAAATACGATCAGGTTTCCAATGCGGGTATCTGTGTTTCCGGCCTTGTCTCGCATTCGCATCGCACAAGTGTCATCATTCGAGTCAGGATGACAATTCCAGCGTCGCAGAACAATGCGACACTTGCGGAAGAAAAAGAGTGTGCCGGGGAGCCCTGAGCGGAGGCTGGTGATTTCTCCGAGGCTCTGACCTCATCCCCATAAAGGTCTCGACCCGGCAACGCTGCTGATTTGGGCAGCCAGGCGCCTCAGTTCATGTGCGTTCCGGTCAAAACCTTTCGAGAACTTGCCAACACATCGAACGCCGTTGCACAATCCCCCTAGCCAATAGCCAAGGTCAAAAACGGGATTTCTGTGATAGCCTGTTAGAGTATTTGAGAACGTAAGGTGTTGTTCCACGATGGATGTAGATATCGGCCGACTACATTTTTTGACCCGGGCGCTTGATCGCCTCACCGGCAATAGCGAAGTATCTCAGCGGGTAATGATGCAGACCGGGCTTCGACAGCAAGACATCGCGCCCCCTGCCGCAGTCTACAGTGCGCATAAAGAGGCCCTGTTCATCCGACACGCCTGTGACGCCGTTGGTGACATCACATTTGCGGCACGCACTGGGCTCGAGGTCACGTCGGCTTCGACCGTTACAGGGTATATCAGCAAATACTCACGCGATTTGAAGCAGGTGATGGAAAACCTGTCACGCTTTCACGGAATCATCGACCCGGCCATCGGGCTCAGCTTCCGTGTTGCCGGTAACTTCGCGGCGCTTGAGGCCGATTGGAAAGATGCGAGCTTTGCCCGCTATCATCGGCGCACGGAATTCCTGTTGTTCGCTGCGTTGGCAAGAATGAGGAACCTGACGCAGGTGAACTTGTACCCGATTGAGATGCGCTTTCAGCACAAAGTTGGAAACCACGTCAAAACCTACGAAAAGCTGGTAGGTTGTCCCGTGGTTTTCGGAGCTGAAAAGATCGAGATCATTCTGCCGTTATCTGCGCTGGATTTGCAGGTGCCGACCTATGATCCCAAGCTGCGGGCGCATTTGCTCGAATACGGTGAAAGACTGCTGGCCGAGAAGCCATCCCCCAAGAATATGACCCGTGCCCGTGTCGAAGGGCTGATCACCCGATCCCTGCCCGGCGCAATCCTGCAAGCCGAAGATGTAGCCGCTGATCTGGGCATGAGCCTCAGAACCTTCAGCCGACGCCTTAAGGATGAAGGCACCAGCTATCGCGATATTGTTGACGATCTAAGGTGTGATCTGGCCCAGACATTCATCACAAATGGCATGACTCTGTCTGAAATCTCATACGCGTTGGGGTATGCTGATCAGGCTGCTTTTTCGACCGCCTTCAAACGGTGGACAGGTCAGCCGCCCAGCGCCTTTAAGACCCGTGTGGAACATCCCATTCGGACAGCTGGCCAGGGGTCATCGGTGTGAAAAACCTCGCCCCGGCCTGTCCCATGAGTGGACTGGACCGATATAGAAAGGCACACCGCCCGGACCTTGTGCGTTCTCGCCAATGTGATGTGAGAACCAGCCAATGTGAACAAAATGAAAAAAGGCGCCTCGGTCGAGGCGCCTAAAAGTTTACTGATCCAGGAACGAACGGAGTTTCCGCGAACGGCTGGGGTGTTTCAGCTTCCGCAGCGCTTTCGCTTCGATCTGACGGATACGTTCGCGGGTAACACTGAACTGTTGGCCGACCTCTTCCAGAGTGTGGTCGGTGTTCATGCCGATGCCGAAACGCATCCGCAGAACCCGTTCCTCGCGCGGGGTGAGCGAGGCAAGAACCCGGGTCGTGGTTTCCTTGAGGTTTTCCTGAATGGCACTGTCCAGCGGCAGCACGGCATTCTTGTCCTCAATGAAATCGCCAAGCTGGCTGTCTTCCTCGTCGCCGATGGGCGTTTCCAGCGAAATCGGCTCTTTGGCGATTTTCATCACCTTGCGAACCTTTTCCAGCGGCATTTGCAGCTTTTCCGCCAGTTCTTCCGGCGTCGGTTCACGACCGATCTCGTGCAGCATCTGACGACCGGTCCGGACCAGCTTGTTGATCGTTTCGATCATATGAACCGGAATACGGATCGTGCGGGCCTGATCCGCGATCGAGCGGGTGATCGCCTGCCGGATCCACCAGGTCGCATAGGTCGAAAACTTGTAGCCACGGCGGTATTCGAACTTGTCCACGGCCTTCATCAGGCCAATGTTGCCTTCCTGAATAAGATCAAGGAATTGCAGGCCGCGATTCGTGTATTTTTTGGCAATTGAAATCACCAGACGCAAGTTCGCTTCGACCATTTCCTTCTTGGCCTGCCGCGCTTCTTTCTCGCCCTTCTGAACCTGCTGCACGATGCGGCGGAATTCAGAGATATCCAGACCGACATACTGACCAACCTGGGCCATGTCGTTGCGCAGTTCTTCAACCTTGGCGGTTGATCGTTCGATGAACATCTGCCAACCCCGGCCCGGTTTTTCAGCCATCTCGGCCAGCCAGTTCGGATCAAGTTCCCGCCCGCGATAAGCGTCGATGAACTCACGGCGGTTAATGCGCGCCTGATCCGCCAGTTTCACCATCGAGCTGTCCAGCGACATGACGCGACGGTTGATCCCATAAAGCTGGTCAATCAATGCGTCGATACGGTTGTTGTGCAGGTGAAGACCATTCACCAGCTCGACTATCTCGGCCCGCAGCTTCTGATACGTCGCCTCGTCTTTTTCGCTGAAAGTGCCGTCTTCGTTCAGCGTGGCCGAAATCCGGCTGTCCTGCATTTCAGACAGCATCGAGAAGTCGGTCGAGATGCGCTCCAAGGTTGTCAGAACCTGATCCTTCAGCGCCGCTTCCATCGCGGCCAGCGACATGTTGGCCTGATCGTCGTCATCGTCATCGTCGTCGTTGTTCAGCGGGTTGCCATCGGCATCCAGCTCAGGGCCGTTATCCTTGGCCGGCTTGTTCGCCTGCACCGCCGACGTATCAACGACCGGCTCATCAACGTCACCGTCTTCGTCCAACTGGTTGCCGAACGTGGTTTCCAAATCAATGACATCCCGCAGAAGAATGTCTTCGGACAGCAATTCGTCGTGCCAGATTGTGATCGCCTGGAAGGTCAGCGGGCTTTCACACAGGCCGGCAATCATCGTGTTGCGACCGGCTTCGATCCGCTTGGCGATTGCGATCTCGCCCTCGCGGCTCAGCAATTCAACCGAACCCATCTCACGCAGATACATGCGGACGGGGTCGTCCGTGCGGTCCAGCTTTTCTGCGCCTGCTCCAGCCAGTGCAACCTCACGGTTGCTTTCCGCGGCAACCAGTTCGGTCGAGCCTTTGTTCTCTTCTTCTTCGGCCTCTTCATCTTCGATGATGTTGATGCCCATCTCGGACAGCATCGACATAACGTCTTCGATCTGTTCCGAGCTGACCTGATCAGGCGGCAGGACCTGATTGAGCTGGTCGTAGGTGATGTAACCTTTCTCGCGAGCCTCGGCGATCATCTTCTTGACGTTGGCCTGGCTCATGTCCAGCGAGATTTCCTGTTCCTGCTCGTCGGATTTGCGGTCTTCGTTCGTATCCTTGGCGGCCATTCAATGCTCCTGCAGGGATGGGTGATTCGTCTCAGCCGAATCATTAGCGCGTATAAGTGATTCGGCCACCCGTTTACCCGTTTTTCTTTTCCAGTGCCTTACGAAAACACCACTTATCGGCGTTTCCGCTCGAATTTGATACCTGACGTGATCGCCGCAAACGCGTCTTTCTCGTCACGATTGATTCGCGCGCCGTTGTCGGCGACGTCGAATACGGCCCGGTCTTCGTTCTGGCTGCGGCTTGTTCGGTTACGCTCTTCGGCGGCTTGCGCCAGCCGATATGTCAGCGCCTCATCAGCCAGATCAGACAGTTCTTCTGAAGCTTCGGCAATCTCGGCATCCAACCCCCGGAGCGCTTTGATTTTCGCGAGTTCCTCGGCCAGTGTCATTTCGGCCTTTTCTACGTCGCCTGGCTTGAACACACAGGGGATAACTGCCACATGGCGAAGCGTCAGCAGGTTTTCAAGGGCGTCAGGTCCCATTGATGCGATAATGTGGTCTTTCAGGTTGTCCGGATCATCGATCGCATGACGCAGAACAGCATCGCGCAATACTGCGTGGTCAGGATCGTGACACTCCATTTCTTCCAACTGTTGCTCAAATTGAACAACAACCTTGGGATTCAGGATTGAGATCGCCAGAATAGCGGCTTCGCGCAGATGGATGTCCGCGTTTTCCGAAGAGGCCAGAAACGAACTGCGCGCGCCCGGCGTCGCTTTTTGCGGCGGCTGCCATTTGCCGCGCGGTTGCCACTGACGATTTTGCGGTTGTCGTTGTGGGCGGAACAGTTGCCAGCGCAGATCTTTGATTTCCTGCCCGTAATGCGAACGGATCGACGGGTCCCGGATAAGCTTGATCTTGTCGCGCAAGGATTTATCCAAAGCCGCCTTGCGCTCGGGGCTGTCGAAAACCTTGCCTTCGGTCTCGCGCTGCCACAGCAGCTTGACCATCGGAATGGCACCATCCAGCACAGCCTTTACGGCCCCTGCCCCTTCGGCGCGCAAAAGATCGTCCGGGTCCTTACCTTCAGGCATCAAAGCAAAACGCATGGATTTTCCGGCCTCCAGCAGAGGCAGCGCCAGATCAACCGCCCGCATGGCCGCTCGCAGACCTGCTGCATCCCCGTCCAGCGCTATGATCGGCTCATCTGCGATCCGCCAGAGCAGTTGCAACTGGTGTTCCGTAATGGCCGTTCCTAACGGTGCAACCGACGCACCAAAGCCCGCCTCGGCCAGCGCGATCACGTCCATATACCCTTCGGCCACGATCAACGGCTGCCCTTTGCCCGCCGCCTGCCGCGCTGGACCTTGATTGTAAAGGCTGCGCCCCTTGTCGAACAACTCGGTCTCGGGTGAGTTCAGGTATTTCGCGTTGTCATTCGGGTCCATCGCGCGGCCACCGAATGCAATGCAGCGCCCACGCGGATCACGGATCGGGTACATGATCCGATTGCGGAAGGTGTCGTAGGGTTTTTTGCCCTTGTTTGAAGGCTTGGCCAGCCCGGCGCCAAGGATCAACTCCTCTTCGATGCTCTTGCCGCGCAGGTGATCCCAAAGCGCCTGCCAACCGTCCGGCGCAAACCCGATCTCCCACCGATCCAGCGCCCTTTGATCCAGACCCCGGCGCGACAAGTAATCCCGTGCCTCTGCCCCCGCCGCTGTTTTGAGCTGCAAGCGGAAGAACTGCACGGCCTGCTCCATCACATCGGCAAGCTGACTGCGGCGGTCCTGCTTTTCCTGCGCCTTGGGATCACGCGCAGGCATCGGCATCCCGGCCTCGCGGGCCAATATTTCAACGGCTTCGATGAACGAGACATTCTCAGTCTCTTTCACGAAGCTGATCGCGTCGCCCTTGGCGTGACAGCCGAAGCAGTAATAAAACCCCTTTTGGTCGTCGACATGGAATGAGGCTGTCTTTTCGTGATGAAACGGGCAAGGCGCCCACATGTCACCCTTGCCTTGATTGGATTTGCGCTGATCCCACATAACCTTGCGCCCGACGACCTGAGACAGGCTCAGGCGGGTGCGTAGTTCATCCAGAAATCCGGGGGGCAGTGACATGGGTCAAACCTGACAGAAACGGGAACGCGCGCCAAGGGTATGACGCGCGTTTGTCCACAGGGAAATGATGGTGCTGTGGATTATTGCTGCAAACACAGCTCAAGCCACGCGGCACCCAGATCCTTTTTGCGCACGTCGCGCATCTTTTGTTCGTAGACCCACGGTGTGATCAGCGGGATCGCGGCGTTATAGTTCTCAGGCCATGATGGGTCACTATCTGCAACGGCTTGTGCTACATCACGTTCTTTCACGCGATCCAGCCGGGCCTTTTGTATCGCGGCTACGACATCAGCCTGATACTTGCAGCTTTCTTCCTTTGTTTCCTGTGCGGCCAAAGGGGTGGCCAGCAGAGCCGCGACAATGGCTATACGCAACATGGGGGTCTCCGGGATTCGTTTCTCTGAGTGTCTACTATCCGTCAAACTAACGGGCCACCATCGACATTCAAGCCGCAGAACGTTCAGGCGGGGCGAAATGATCATCCCGCCTGTTTGATTCAGAGCCCCTTGGCGCGATAGCTTTTGGCCACGCGGTCGATCGCGACGATATAGGCCGCAGTACGCAGGTCTTCGACATCGTCACGGCTGTGCCACACCTCACGCATCGACTGGTAGGCAATACGCATGGTGTCATCGAGGCCTGAGCGCACCAGTTCAAGCTCATCAGCACCCTTGAGGTACTTGGCCTTGAAGTCTGGCGACATCGACCACGCATCACCCAGATAACGGTCCAGCCGCTCCAGCTCGCTGACAATCAGTTCATGCCGCGCCTCTTCCTGGCGACGCTGCATCCGACCGAAACGAATGTGGCTAAGGTTCTTGACCCATTCGAAATAAGATACCGTCACACCGCCCGCGTTGGCATACATATCCGGGATGATGATGGTGCCTTTCTTGCGAAGAACCTCATCCGCGCCAGCAGTGACCGGGCCATTCGCGGCCTCTATGATCAAAGGCGCTTTGATCCGATCAGCGTTGGACAGGTTGATGACAGCTTCTAGGGCTGCCGGGATCAGGATATCGCACTCAGCCTCCAGAACGCTTGCGCCTTCTGCTGAATGTGTCGCGTCCGGGTAATCCTTGACCCCACCATGCTTGACGATCCACTGCCGAACGGCTTCGACATCGATACCGTCCGGGTTGTACAACGCCCCGTCCCACTCGATGATACCGACAACGCGCGAGCCGTCTTCCTCGCTCAGGAACTTTGCCGCGTGGTAGCCCACGTTGCCGAGCCCCTGCACCACGACGCGCTTTCCATCCAGCTTTCCCGACAGGCCAGCCTTCTGGATGTCTTCAGGGTGACGAAAAAACTCGCGCAGAGCATATTGTATGCCACGACCGGTCGCCTCGACCCGCCCCGCGATGCCACCTGCGTTCAATGGCTTACCGGTCACACAGGCACGCGCATTGATATCGGTGGTGTTCATCCGCGCGTATTGGTCGGCCATCCAGGCCATTTCGCGTTCGCCCGTGCCCATGTCGGGCGCCGGAACGTTTTGCGACGGGTTGATCAGATCGCGCTTGGCAAGCTCATAGGCAAAGCGTCGCGTGATCTGTTCCAGCTCGTGCTCTTCGTATTTCCGCGGATCGATGCAAAGCCCACCTTTCGAACCGCCGAACGGTGTTTCGACAAGAGCACATTTGTAGGTCATCAGCGCAGCCAGAGCTTCGACCTCATCCTGGTTCACCGCGGTAGCGTAGCGAATGCCGCCTTTGACCGGCTCCATATGTTCGGAATGGACAGACCTGTACCCGGTGAAGGTGTGGATCTCGCCGCGCAGGCGCACACCAAACCGAACGGTGTAGGTCGCGTTACAAACCCGGATTTTCTGCTCCAGCCCCGGCGGCAGTTCCATCAGGGCTGCCGCCCTGTTGAACATCAGGTCAACACTTTCGCGAAAGCTTGGTTCTTGGATGCCGGTCATAAAATCCTCCGTACCGCTGGATGACGAAACGTCATGACGTTTTGTCGCACCACTCAACGCTGGCTGCAATCAAACAATGCACTTTTTTTCATCACCTTCTTAATAGCAACTTAAGCACCTGATAGTGAGTCGCCCAATCTGGTCAATCGCTTAACTGATTGTCTTCATTTCATCGACAGACTAGGGGAAAAAGCTAAAATTATACCCCGTGGGCGCTCAAAAAGGCCAAAACCAAGCCTTTTTCGCCCAATTCACGCCACGTTTGAAAATTAAATTGAACCCAAATTTCTTTTCTATGTCGCACCAATTCGAAGTGCGGAGCGGAGTCATCAAAATGATAAAATTCTCGCTTCATATAGTCCGTATGCAGCCGAAGCGCAAAGTTTCAAAGTTGCACAAGTTCGCCTCGGAAGAAGACGGTACTTTCACCATTTTCACTCTACTCATGATCATCCTCATGTTTGCGATCACCGGCGTCGCGATGGATTTTATGAATTACGAGCGTGACCGTGCAAATCTGCAATCCACATTGGATCGCGCAGTCCTAGCGGCAGCCGACCTTGATCAGGACCTTCCTCCTCAGGAAGTCGTTGACGCTTATATGGTGAAGGCGGGACTAGGCCACCTCGAAAAAACCGTAACTGTTACCGAAGGGTTTGGCTCCAGAAGTGTCGTAGCAACGGCCGACGCCGTCGTTCCAACGCGGTTTATGGGATTTGCAGGTATTGAAGCCTTGGGAGTGAGGGCCGTCAGTGCCGCCGAAGAGTCCATTGGCGCAGTCGAGATTTCTTTGATTCTCGACATATCCGGCTCAATGTCACGATCTTCGGCCACTTCGGGAAAAAGCAAAATTGCAGTGTTGAAAGAAGCGGCATCAGAGTTCGTAAGGCTTATGCTCGACAAACCTGATGATACCCAGATCTCAATCTCGATCGTTCCATACGCAACTCAAGTCAACGCCGGCGCCTCGATCTTGGACAAATTTACTAATGTCACTCAGGAGCACAGCTACTCTCATTGCGTAAACTTTATCCCGGAACAGTACAGCGACGCTGACCTGCATCGTTCGGATACACTCGAACGTACGGCCCATTTCGACCCGTTCACATATTCTGAGGGCTCTATCGATCTTCCTGTTTGTCCGGTACGCGCGGGCAGCGCAATCACACCCGTGACCGACAACATGAACAAGTTACTAAGCCAGATCGCCTCTCTAACACCCGGAGGGAATACATCAATCGATATTGGGATGAAGTGGGGGACCGCCCTTCTTGATCCGAGTATGCGCGGGATTGTACAGGATCTATCACTCGAAACAGACCCTTCCTATCCATCATCATTCATTGTTCCACCAAAGTTCTCCGTTCGCCCTTCGGATTACGGAACTGACGTCCTGAAAGTGGCGATTGTCATGACAGATGGTCAGAACACCGACCAGTACATGCTGAACCCATCACTGCGTGAAGGAATGTCTGATGTATGGTACAATCAAGAAGCAGGCGAATACACGGTTTATCATTCGCAGGGCAATCCCAATTTTTTCTGGCCTCAACAAGATACCTGGGAGGATCACCCATTTGGTAATCCAGAACCAGAGACTCCGCTCAATGAAGAAACCGGCACCGCCGTACGACTGACATATCCAGAACTTCTCAACCGTACATCGTTGGCTTGGAACGCAAGATACAATTACTACTGGCAATCCAGTGGTTGGGCTGAATGGTATTCCAAAGCTTACTCAAAAGTGGAAACTTCAGCCAAAAACCAGCACACAAAACATGTTTGTGACGCTGCAAAAGATGAAGGCATCATTGTTTATGGTATCGCATTCGAAGCGCCAAGAAGCGGCTTCAGAACTCTGAAAGACTGTGCCAGCTCTGACAGCCACGTATACGATGTAAGCGGCCTGAATCTGGAGAAAGCGTTCGAGTCTATTGCCTCGTCTATTCGCAAGCTAAGGCTGACCCAATGATCCGCAATGCACTCTTTAGATGTCGCCTTTTTAAGCGGTCGGAAAGTGGAAACGCTACGATTGAATTCGTTATGATCATTCCGTTTTTTCTTGCTTTGCTTGTGGCTGGCGCGGAGGTATCAATCATTACAACGCAGCATGGTGCGCTGGAACGCGGCGTTGATCTGGTCGTACGGGACATTCGTCTCGGCACAGGTGCCAACTGGGATCATGATGAAATCAAGAACCAGATCTGTGACGTTTCCGGCATTCAAAACTGTAAAGAGAACTTGCGACTACAAATGATCCGCCAAGACGCTTTTAGCGGCATTTCGCTTTCCAATGAGGCATCCTGCACTGACAGTTCTGAAGATGTAAAACCTGTACTGGAATTCGAAAGCGGACAATCCAACGAACTAATGATCTTACGTGCCTGCTTGCGCATCGATCCGGTACTCGAAACTTCGGTAATTGCGCGCACCGTGCCTGATGCGTCCGGCCACTATTCATTGACCGCAACGACTGCATTCGTACAGGAGCCACTGTAAGATCATGTCCGTAATGAAAAATCTAAAGAACCGCGTCAAGGCGTTCAAACGGGAGGAAAGTGGCGTTCTAACCGTAGAAGCCCTTATGATTTTTCCTTTATTTCTGTGGACGATAACGTTTACGTTCACTGCTTTTGAGGGATTTCGTCAAAGTGCCTCTAATCTGAAGGCGGCCTACACGGTTAGCGACCTGATCTCGCGAGAAACGCAGGCCGTTACCGATATCTACATCAACTCTGTTCACGACTTGTTGGGGAAGATGGTCAATAACAGATCCGATGTGAAAATGCGGGTCTCTTTGATCCTCTACGATGAAGATGACGATCGTCACTATGTCCGTTGGTCGACAGTGCGCGGTTTTGATAATGAATGGAATAACAACAACATTCGGGAAATCGAAGATCGTCTTCCTCCAATGCCCAATCAGGACACGGTCATTTTGGTGGAAACGTCCAACGAGTTCGTTCCTACGTTCAAACCTGGTTGGGATTTTGCAACGGGCATTACCTTTGAGAATTTCATTTTTACACGCCCCCGCTTTACTAACAAAGTCGCGTGCAACCTAACCAAAACCCCGTTCGTCTGCGACAATAGTTGACAGAACTTCGGACATGAACTTGGCCTCGGCGGCAGACGTCATGCCGCCTATTCCGACACGGTGACCAATTCGCCACCACAATCCGGGGGCCCATTGTTTTGTCGCTTTGTGCTTTGTACGAACCAGAAAGCCGTTTGACGGCTTGAATGCGAACGCACCGCGATCCACCGATTCAATATCGTCCACTTTTGCGATCACCTGGCCTGACCCAGTACGCAACTCCGACTGCGTCAGTTCAATATGGTCCTGGGTCGCCTGCCAAACGCGGTAGGCCAGCCAAAGCGACGCGCCACCAACGGCAAACAGAAACACTTGCCACTCCGGTTCTGGCGGCGATGCCAAAGCAACGTATGTAACCAGCGCCCCAACCGTTGACAGCATCCCTACTCCGACCCACCGTCTGGGGGATGATGCCTGAATCGTTGCCAGCACTTCGTCCTTCATGGATGTCTCCTGTTCGTTCAGCTTCGGCTTAGCGACTTTCCATCGGAAACAACAGGGCTTTGGTCACGCAGCAAATTTGCACAGGTCCGGTTAGTTCACGCAAATTGACCGCATTCACGCATAGGTTACATGCTGATCAAACGAACCGGAGGCCAACATGTCCCTTAGACCTACATTGGAAACACGCAGGGCCACCCCGACAATGGAAGGGGCTGGCGTGAAACTTCACCGCGCATTCGGGTTTCAGGACCCGTCAGAACTTGATCCTTTTCTGCTGTTCGATGACTTCAGAAATGAACGGCCTCAGGACTATCAGGCCGGTTTTCCCTGGCATCCGCATCGCGGGATCGAGACGATCACCTATGTTCTGGCCGGATCGGTCGAGCATTCGGATTCGCTGGGCAACACCGGCACTCTGGGCGCCGGTGACGTACAATGGATGACGGCGGGGTCCGGTATCCTGCATCAGGAGATGCCCCAGGGAAACACCTCGGGGCAGATGCACGGGTTTCAACTTTGGGGCAACCTGCCTTCGGATCAGAAGATGACTGCCCCGCGCTATCAGGATGTTCAAAGCAAGGACATCCCCGAAGTCACTGATGACGACGGCACGACCGTTCGGGTGATTGTCGGCGATTTCTGGGGCAAGACCGGCCCCGTGGATGGCATCGCGGCAGATCCACAATATCTGGACATCTCGGTCCCCGCAGGTTTGAAAAAGACCTTCCGCATTGACACTTTCCGTCGTGCCTTTGCCTATGTGTTTCAAGGTCAGGCAGCCTTTGCAGATGCATCACAACCGTCCGGTGTGCTGCTGGAGAAAGAGGTCGCCGGGCAAGAGATGAATATCCGGGATATGTCGGGCGACCGCACGCTTGTCCGTTTCGGGACGGGGGACGAAATCACCGTTCAGGCTGGCCCCGAAGGCGTGCGGTTTCTGCTGATCTCGGGGGCTCCGATCAATGAACCCGTCGCCTGGCATGGCCCGATCGTGATGAACACGCGGGCCGAACTTGAACAAGCCTTTCGGGACCTGCGCAACGGGACCTTCATTCGCCCTGCGCACTGACACTGTGACGGTCTGGCCGTGTCAGGCCGTCACCGCCTTATGCACCATGTTCCAATAGATCTGTTCAACCTCGTCCAGTGACAGCCGCCCTCCGGACCTGTACCAGGTCATCACACCGTTCAACATGGCAATCACCGCCAGCGTGGCGATCTTGGTGTCCGGTATTGCAAACTGACCAGCCTGTTGGCCAGAGTGAAGGATGTCTTCCAACGCGTTTTCGTACTGACGCCGAAGGTCTTCGATTTCGGCGAAGTTTTCGGGTGAGAGGTTGCGCAGTTCCATATAGGCGATGAACACCTCGTCAGGGCGTTGCAGATGGAAACGAATGTGAAAGCCAACAAATCGGCGCAACGCTTGCTGACAGTCATCGCAGCGCTCCAGCGCGTCGAGCGCTGAAAGCAGCTCCTGCATATGTTCCCGCATTAACCGATACAGCAAACTCTGCTTGTCCGGCGTGTAATTGTACAACGCCCCCGCTTGAACGCCGACCTCTTTCGCGATCTGTCGCATCGAGACCGATGCATAGCCGTGGCGGGCAAACAGGTTCAGGGCCGCCTTTCGGATGCGCGGGCCTGTAATATCAGAGTGGGAGCCTTGAGTACGTGCCATGCGCCCACAGTATCTGAACAAATGTTCATATAGAACCCCGCTTGATCGACGCCAGTAAAAGGTGCATCACGAAAGGACGAGCGAAACCGAAAAGCGTGCCACATGAAACTGCTTCCTGTTCTGCCTATTATTCTTGTGTTTGCGGGGTGTTCAGACTTTCCCGAACTTGAAGGAAGTGAACCGGCCTCGGTCAAATCGGCCCCCTACCCGCGTCTTGTCCCGTTGCAGGAAACTTTGGGGCCTTCTATTGACCCCATCAGCCAGGCCGCAGAGGTGGAAGAAGACCTGACGCAGCGCAGCGAGGCGCTGGCTAAAAAGGCCCTGGCGCTGCAAAACGCGCAAACCAACTAAAGCGCGACATTTCATGCCTACAATCCCCCGGTGACGGATTGCACCCTTGGCCTGAACCCGATAAGGCAGCGCTGATCGGGCGGGCGTCCGAATTCAGATAAGTTTCGAGCGAAAAGGAACCCACGAAATGACACAGGCACTGCGGCTGGGAATTGCGGGCTTGGGAACTGTCGGCGTGGGTGTCGTCAAGATTGTCCGCCGCCATGCAGAGTTGCTGAAGACACGCACGGGCCGATCGATTGAAATCGTGGCCGTATCTGCGCGGGATCCAAACAAAAACCGTGGCGTGAACCTGTCAGATTATGCGTGGGAAACCGACCCGGTTGCGCTGGCAAAACGCGACGATATCGATGTCTATGTCGAACTGATGGGCGGCGAAAACGGCCCTGCCAAAGCCTCGGTCGAAGCCGCGCTGGCCAGCGGTAAAGATGTAGTGACCGCCAACAAGGCGTTGCTGGCTATTCACGGGCAGGAACTGGCCGAACAGGCCGAAGCCGCAGGTCGCGTCATCCGGTTTGAGGCCGCAGTCGCGGGCGGTATCCCCGTAATCAAATCCCTGACCGAAGGGCTGGCCGGAAACGAGATCACGCGTGTGATGGGCGTGATGAACGGCACCTGCAACTACATTCTGACCCGGATGCAATCGCAGCGCCAGGGCTATAACGCCCTGTTCGACGAATGCGCCGAACTTGGGTATCTTGAGGCCGACCCCAATCTGGATGTCGGTGGCATCGACGCCGCGCACAAACTGGCTTTGCTGGCCTCGATTGCTTTTGGCACCAAGCCGAATTTCGACGGGATCGAAATCGAAGGCATTCAGCAAATCAGCCTCGACGACATCGACCAGGCCGAGGATATGGGCTTCCGCATCAAGCTGCTGGGCGTGGCACAGCGCACTGCGCGCGGGCTGGAGCAGCGCATGCAACCTTGCCTTGTGCCCAGCGACTCGCCGTTAGGTCAATTGGAAGGCGGCACCAACATGGTGGTGATCGAAGGCGACGCGGTGGAACAGGTTGTTCTGCGCGGCCCCGGTGCAGGCGAAGGCCCGACCGCCAGCGCCGTAATGGGCGACGTCTGCGATCTGGCACGTGGGTTGCAAATCCCGACCTTTGGTCGACCGGCCAATTCGCTGGAAACTGCGGCCCCCGCTGTCACCGGTCTGCCGGCGCCTTATTATCTGCGGCTGGGCCTGTTGGACAAACCCGGTGCTCTGGCCAAGGTTGCAGCCATTCTGGGCGATGCGGGTGTCTCGATTGACCGGATGCGCCAGTATGCCCATGCCGAAAGCACAGCGCCTGTGTTGATCGTTACCCACAAAACCACCCGCGCCGCGCTTGACGTCGCGCTGGACCGGTTCCGGGAAACGAATGTGGTAGCTGGCGACCCCGTCGCTTTGCGGATTGAAGAGGTTTGAACTTGCGGCCTGCATGAAACGCAAGCTATGCCGATAGAAACGGCTTTAATGACCAGAGGATACTGAACAATGAGTGCTGCCAAAACCGATTTCAACGACCGCCTGCTGTCTCTGGGGCTGGCAAGGGTGGCAGAACAGGCTGCGCTGGCCTCGGCTTTTCTGGTTGGGCGTGGTGACGAGAAAGCCGCCGACCAGGCCGCCGTAAACGCGATGCGCGAACAGCTGAACATGTTGGACATTGCTGGCGTCGTGGTGATCGGTGAAGGTGAACGCGACGAAGCTCCGATGCTTTATATCGGCGAAGAAGTCGGCACCGGAAACGGCCCTGGCGTGGACATCGCGCTGGACCCGCTGGAAGGCACAACGCTGACCGCCAAGGATATGCCCAACGCACTGACCGTGATTGCAATGGGTCCTCGCGGTTCCATGCTGCACGCGCCGGACGTTTACATGGACAAGCTGGCCGTTGGTCCGGGCCTGCCCGAGGGTGTCGTCAATCTGGACATGTCTCCGCGTGAACGCGTTGAGGCACTGGCCAAGGCCAAAGGCTGCAAACCGGCCGACATCACCGTCTGTATTCTGGAACGTCCCCGTCACGAGGCGATGATCGCCGAAGTACGCGAAACCGGAGCCTCGATCCGCCTGATCACCGATGGTGACGTGGCGGGCGTCATGCATTGCGCTGAAAGCGAAGTGACCGGCATCGACATGTATATGGGCCAGGGTGGCGCTCCCGAGGGGGTGTTGGCTGCTGCTGCGCTGAAATGCATGGGCGGTCAGATCTTTGGTCGCCTGTTGTTCCGCAATGATGACGAACGGGGCCGTGCTGCCAAGGCCGGCATCACTGATCTGGACCGGGTATATTCGCGCGATGAGATGGTGACTGCGGATGTGATCTTTGCCGCTACAGGCGTAACCGGCGGCTCTCTGTTGCCGCGCATCAAGCGCGAGCCGGGTTGGGTGGAAACCACGACGCTGCTGATGCGGTCAAAGACCGGGTCCGTGCGCCGCATGTCGTATCGTACTCCCACTTGGCCGCACGACAACGCTTAACGGCTTGCGCCGTTGCCTTCGGCCTGCATAACTTGAAGAAACGAAAAGGCCGGGTCCGCGAGGGTCCGGCCTTGGCACATAAGAGGCATGGATGAGTTTTCTTGGGGTTGAGCAATCATTGACAGGTCGGCGCTGGGTTGGCCCGGGAGCCGAGGTGGAACGGGCTGCCGAGATGATGGCGCAACAGACCGACCTGCCTCGTGCGGTATGTCAGGTTCTGGCCCGTCGTGGCGTGCCGGTCATGGAGGCGCGCGGCTTCCTGGATCCAAAACTCAAGGAACTGCTGCCCGATCCTCGCGACATGAAAGACATGGAAGCGGCGGCGACACGCTTCCTGGACACCGTGCGTCGTCGCGAGAAGATCGCGGTGTTCGCAGATTACGATGTTGACGGCGGCAGTTCTGCCGCGCTGCTGCTGGTTTGGCTTCGGCAGATGGGATTGCAGGCGACCCTTTATGTGCCGGATCGGATTGATGAGGGATATGGTCCCAATGCCCCGGCAATGCGAGAGCTGGCAGCCAGCCACGATCTGATCATTTGCGTCGATTGCGGCACCCTCAGCCATGAACCGATTGCCGCAGCCAAGGGTGCGGATGTAATTGTGCTGGATCATCACCTTGGCGGCGAAACCCTGCCGGACTGCGTTGCCGTCGTGAATCCCAACCGGCAGGATGAAAGCGGTGATCTGGGCTATTTCTGCGCGGCGGGTGTCGTGTTTCTGATGTTGGTCGAAGCTGGGCGCCAAATGCGCGAGGCGGGCGCAAAGGGGCCTGACCTGATGTCGATGCTGGACCTGGTGGCCCTGGCAACCGTGGCTGACGTCGCGCCTCTGATCAGTGCCAATCGCGCCCTTGTTCGACAAGGCCTGAAAATGATGGCGCAAAGGCAACGCCCCGGACTTGTCGCATTGTCCGATGTCTCACGCATGGATACGGCGCCTAACAGCTATCACCTGGGTTTTCTGCTTGGTCCCCGCGTTAACGCGGGCGGTCGCATCGGACAGGCCGATCTGGGTGCCCGCCTGCTGAGCACGGATTCCCTGCCCGAGGCACAGGCCCTGTCCGAACGGCTGGACGCGTTGAACACAGAACGCCGGGACATTGAAAATGCCGTACGCGCTGCAGCAATGGAACAGGCCGAAGGCCGCGGTCTCGACGCGCCACTGGTCTGGGCAGCCGGTGAAGGCTGGCACCCGGGTGTGGTGGGCATCGTGGCGTCTCGATTGAAGGAAACCGCCAACCGTCCGGCCATTGTGATCGGTTTTGACGGTGATGAGGGCAAAGGCTCGGGCCGCTCGGTCTCGGGTGTGGATTTAGGGGCGTCGATCCAGCGGCTCGCGGCTGAAGGGTTGCTGGTCAAGGGTGGCGGCCACAAGATGGCCGCTGGACTTACCGTCATGCGCGACAAACTGGAACCTGCCATGGAACGTCTCAGTGAATTGCTGGCAAAACAAGGCGCAGGTCAGGGCGGCCCGGCGGATATGAAGCTGGACGGTGCCCTTATGCCGGGTGCGGCGACAGTGGAACTGGTCGAACAGATCGAACAGGCCGGACCCTTTGGTGCCGGAGCCCCCGCCCCGCGATACGCGCTTCCGGATCTCCAGGTGCGTTTTGCCAAACGTGTGGGGGAAACGCATCTGAAGCTGTCGTTGTCCGATGGCATGGGCGGCGGGCTGGATGCAATTGCCTTTGGTGCCTTTGACGGTCCGATGGGCGAGAAATTGTCAAATCATGGTGGCGCACGCTTTCATTTTGCAGGCCGACTTGAGGTGAACACCTGGGGTGGACGCCATTCCGTGCAACTCAGGCTCGAGGACGCGGCAGAGGCAAGTTGACGTCTCGCCCAGATGGGCCAAAAAACTTTCAACTCCCTGCGTTTTTCGGCTTGCGGGGGTCACAGTGAAACCGTAAAAGGCCCTCCACAAGCCAGCGTGGCCCGTTCGTCTATCGGTTAGGACGCCAGGTTTTCAACCTGGAAAGAGGGGTTCGATTCCCCTACGGGCTACCA